>JADGHL010000081.1 GCA_019686135.1 Myxococcaceae bacterium
AGTGCGGGGACGGCTGTCGTGCGCCTGCGGGTGCGGGAGGACGGGCGGCGCCGATCCGGAGGGGCGCGTCGCACGGCGCACGTGGGGCAGCTGCGAGCGCGAGGGCGCGACCCGGGGCGGTTCGGCGGGTGGCGCGTCCCAGTCGATGACCTCCTCCCGGGTCGGCCGGCGCTCTGGCGCAGGGGAGGGCTGAAGGCATTCACCCAGACGGGCGACGGCCGCCGCGGCGTCCGGGTGGATGAAGGGCACGAGCGCGTCCGCCAGAGCAAGTGCGGAGGCGAAGCGCCGGTCCGCTTCGCGCGCCACCGCCCGCTGCAGCACGTCGACGAAGGCGCGCGGCAGCCCCGGGGCGACCTCGTCCGGGTGCGGCTGGGGCAGAAAGAGCGCCTGCTGGAAGATGTCCGCCTCGGTGGGGCCGGGGTGCAGCGGCTGCCCCAGCGCGAGGTCCCAGAGGATGGCGCCCAGGGCGAACACGTCCGCGCGGCGATCGAGCGGCTCGCTCCGCAGCTGTTCGGGCGGCATGTAGCGCAGCTTCCCCTTGAGCCCGCCGGTCTGGGTGGCCGCGGTGTGCGTGGCGCGCGCCAGCCCGAAGTCCACCACCTTCACGTGCCCATCGCGCGAGACCATCAGGTTGTGGGGGGACACATCGCGGTGGACGATGCCCAGAGGCTGGCCGTGCTCATCGGTGGCCTCGTGCGCGTGGTGCAGCCCGAGCGCCGCCTCGCGGACCAGGTGCGCCGCCTCGCTCAACGAGAGCGTCAGGCTTTGATCGCGCAGGCCCTTGAGGAACGTGTGGAAGGGCCAGCCGGAGAGGTACTCCATCGCCAGCCAGGTGCGCCCGTCGACTTCGCCGACGTCGTAGATCTCCACGATGTTGGGATGCCGAAGCGGCATCACCATCCGGGCTTCGCGCAGGAGCATCGCCCGGTGGCCGCCGTCGTCCGCGAGGTGGGGGAGGATGAGCTTCAGCGCGAGCTCGGCCTCGCCGGAAGGGGTGGGCCCGCGCGCGAGGAACACCTCCGCGCTCCCGCCGCTCCCCAGGCGGCGGATGATCTGGAATGGCCCCAGGCGGTCCACGGAGTGCAAGCCTACCCGCTCTGCCACCGGCCTGCCGGTTCCGGGGGCGGCCGCGCCGGATTCCGCCATCGACGCTTCGGCCCCGGTGTGTAGGATGCGCGCAATGGCGAGACTCCTTGCAGCGTGCGCGCTCGCGCTGTGCGCCGGCGGGTGCTTCTACCCGGCCTCGCGCGGGCAGGTGCTCGAAGCGCGGGTGGACCGGCTCCAGAGTGAGAACGACGCGCTCCGCGCCGAGCTGAAGTCGACGCGGGGGCAGCTCGAGTCCACGCTGCCGAAGATCGACGAGAAGGTCGCGGAGGTGACCCGCGCGCTGGAGGCGCTGGACAAGGCCTCGCGCCGCTCGGACGCGGACAACAGCGTGCTGTTGCAGAAGACGGTGGAGGACATCGCCTCGCTCCGGGGCCAGTTGGAGACGTACCAGCACCAGCTGCAGGAGCTGCGGCAGGCGCTGGAGCGGGTGCAGGAGGAGACCGAGCAGAAGATGCTGTCGATGCTCGGGCCCGAGGCGGCGAAGGCGTACCAGGAGCGCAAGAAGCTCGAGGAGCTCGAGCGGCCGACCGACCCGAAGGCTTTTCTGGCTCTGGCCGACGAGAAGGCGAAGGCCGGCGAGCCGGGCATCGCGCGAAAGCTCTACGACGAGTTCCTCCGCAAGTGGCCGAACGGCGAACTCTCCGGAGAGGCCCACTTCAGCCTCGGCGAACTCTACTACAAGGACGACAAGTGCCGCGAGGCGCTCTTCGAGTTCGGCAAGGTCATCCAGGAGTTCGCGAAGACCCGGTCGGCGCCCGATGCGCTTTTGTATTCCGCGGACTGCTTCGGGCGGCTCAAGATGAATGACGAGTCCCGGCTCGCGTTGGAGGAGATCGTGAAGAGCTATCCGAAGTCGGCGGCCGCGAAGACTGCGAAGTCGAAGCTGGCGGCGTTGGACAAGGCGGAGAAGAAGCCGGCGCCGAAGAAGGGCAAGCGATGAGGCACACCCTGGAGACACTCGCGGCGGCGCTGCTTGTGGCGCTGTGCCTTGTGCCCCTGTCGGGCGCGCACGCCGCGGACGGGAAGCTGCGGATCGTCTTCACGGGAGACAACGGGGGAGAAGTCTCCCCCTGTGGTTGAAGGCACTCCCCCGCCGGCGGTCTGGCCAGGCGAAAGACAGCGATCGAGCAGGTGAGGAGGGAGGGCCCGACTCTGGTGGTCGACGCCGGGAACGCTCTGTTCAAGGCGACCGGCCTCGACACCGCGGAGGACCAGCGGCGGGCGGCGTTCATTTTGAAGACCATGGGGCAGCTCGGCACCGTGGCGATGGCGCCCGGCGCGCGCGATCTCAACGCGGGGCCCTCGTGGCTGAAGAGCCATGCCGAAAAGGCGAAGGTGGCGGTGCTCAGCGCCAACTTGGTCGACGCGGAGAACGAGCCGATTTTCCCGGCGTCGCAGGTGGTGGAGGTGGGCGGGAAGAAGATCGGCCTCATCGGCGCCTCGCCCGCGGGCCCGGTGGAGAACGGCCAGGGCGCGAAGGGCCTGCCCATTGCGCCCGCGGTGATCGCCGAAGCGAGGAAGCTCAGGCCGAAGACCGATCTGATCGTCGTTCTGGCGGCGGTGCCCTATTCGGATGCGATGCGCCTGTCCGGGGACGCCGGCGACCAGGTGGACTTCATCATCCAGTCGCATGAGGGGCGCGGCCGGGGAGCGCTCCAGCACGGCGACGGCAACTTCGTGATGCCGGGCGGCGAGCGGGGGCGCGTGCTTGGCAAGCTGACCGTCGATGTGTCCCGGAAAGGCCCGTTCGTGGACGCCCACGAGAAGGAGCGCGACGCTGAGACGCTGAAGATCCTCGAGGGCCAGGTGGCCGAGGTAAAAAAGCGCCTGACCGCGGCGCAGGACCCGGCGGCGAAAGCCCAGTTGCAGAAGACGCTGCAGCAGTTCGAACTGCGCCACAAAGAGGTCAGCAAGCGCCTGTCCTCCAGCCGGAAGGCGGCCGGGCGCGAGGTCTCGCTCGACTGGCTGACGCTTTCAGGCGACTACGCCAGCGATCCTTTGCTCGAGGCCGCGGTCAAGCAGATCGAGCCCAACGGCGCGGAGCACTAACCCCGCGCTTGCGATCAAAGGTGGCGGCCGTTATAGACCGCGACCCTCAACCCGCCCGGACCTCCACCGCCTCAGGTGGGGAAGTGGCGCAAAGGACGTCCTCATGAAGCCCGACATCCATCCCGTCTATCCGCCTGCGCGCATCACCTGCGCGTGCGGCAACGTGATCGAGACCCGTTCGACGCGCGGTTCGTTCAACGTGGAAATCTGCTCGAACTGCCATCCCTTCTTCACGGGCAAGTACAAGCTCGTCGACACGGCCGGCCGCGTGGACCGCTTCCGCAAGAAGTACGAGACCGCCGCCGCCGTGGAGAAGAAGGCCGCCGCGGAGAAGAAGGCTGCGGAGAAGAAGGCCGCCGCCGGCGGGAAGAAAAAGGCCGCGAAGTCCGAGCCCTCGGCGTAGCGCGCCGGGTCCTAACGACGAAGCGAGCGGGCGGGTGCTGGCGGAAGCCGGGCCCGCCCGGTTCGTTGGGGGGGGCGATCGGCCAAAAACTGGCCCGGATCCAGGTTGTGCCCCATCGTTTCTCGCGTCCCCAACGGAGGCGAGATGCGTCTGGAGATCCCCGCCGAGCCGGTCCGGCTTCGGCAGTCCCTCAAGCAGTCGGAATTCGCGAAGGGCCGCGGCTGGCGGCTCTATCAGGGCGACTGCCTGGCGACCCTGCAGCAGTTCGAACCCGCATCCTTCGATCTGGTGTTCGCCGATCCGCCGTACTTCCTCTCCAACGGAGGGTTCACCTGCAAGGCCGGCCGGCGGGCGCCGGTGGAGAAGGGCGCCTGGGACATCTCCCAGGGCGTCGAGCACGATCACGAGTTCACGCTGCAGTGGCTGGCCGCCTGCCGGCGCGTGCTCAAGCCGACCGGGACCATCTGGGTGTCCGGCACGCAGCACGTGATCTTCAACGTGGGCTTCGCCATGCAGCGGCTGGGGTTCAAGCTCCTCAACACGGTGACCTGGTACAAGCCCAACGCCAGCCCCAACCTGTCCTGCCGGTACTTCACCCACTCCACGGAGATCCTCGTGTGGGCCTCGCCGGTGGCGAAGGGCAAGCTCCAGCACACGTTCAACTACGCGCGGATGAAGGAGGAGAACGGCGGCAAGCAGATGCGGGATGTGTGGAACCTGCCTCGCTCCGGCGACGAGGAGCTGACCGCGGACGGCCAGGGCCGCGTGTGGTCGCAGATCTCTCCGCGCAAGGGCGAGAAAGCGCACGGATCGCACCCGACGCAGAAGCCGCTGGCGCTTCTGGAGCGGGTGATCGAAGCGAGCACGCACGAGGACGCGCGGGTGCTCGACCCGTTCAACGGCAGCGGCACCACCGGCGTGGCGGCGCTGAAGCTGAACCGCCAGTACGTCGGGGTGGAGCTGGACCCGAAGTACCTGGAGCTGTCGCGCAAGCGCCTCGAGGAGGCGGAACGGGCGGCGCGCTCGCACTGATGGGACGCGGCGTTGCCGGCCCGGACCGGTGAACCGGCTCCAGAGGGTGATAGAAGCGCGGACGTGACCCGTTACGCGATCGTTCTCGTGTTCATGCTGGGGGCGGCGTCGCCAGCGCTGGCTCAGTCCCCGGATGCTTCGGCGCCGCCTTCGTCGGCCTCGCAGCTGGAAGCGAAGCCGGAGGCGTTCTCCTTCTTCTCGGCCCCGCTGGCCGCAGGTGCGGGGGCGGCCGTCCTGGCCGCGCCGGCGTCTCTGGCCATGGGGATCTGGTTGGGCTCGTTGTCCAACAACTTGACCCTCGCGGCGTTGCCCGCGGTGGTCGCATTCGTGGCGATCCCGCCGGTCGCCGTGGTGCTCGCGGAGTGGGCGGTGGCCAACCTCTTCGCACCCGGCGTGGTGCGGGTGAGCCCGGTGGTCTGGGCCACGGTCGGCGCCCAGGTGCTGGTGCTCGCGGCGGCGATTCTCCTGGGCGCGCACGGCGCCAACTTCGGGGACGCGGCGCTGCTCACGCTCGTGGAGGCCATCGTTCTGCCGGGCACCTCCTGGTGGGTGATGCGCGCGACCGCCCCGTCGCCGCCTCCACTCCCACCGACGACGGCCCTCGAC
This sequence comes from Myxococcaceae bacterium, assembly GCA_019686135.1. Classification (GTDB taxonomy): domain Bacteria; phylum Myxococcota; class Myxococcia; order Myxococcales; family Myxococcaceae; genus JADGHL01. The sequence continues at coordinate 5,198 of JADGHL010000081.1, forward strand.
GATCGGTTCCAGCTTCCGCGCGTGGCGCGGATCCAGGTGGCGTCATGGAACTTCTGAGCGTGCGTTCCGTCGGGTTCGTCGCGTGGGTGGCGTCGACGCTCGTTGCGACGGCCGCCCGGGCGGCCTGTCCGGAGCGGACGGTGTGGCCGGGCGCGGCGTGGGAGGAGGCGGCGGACCGGATGGATCCGGAGGCGCTCGCGGCCTTCGAGGACTACACGTTCACGCTGCAGGGCAAGGACGAGGACCGCGTTGGCGTGCGCACCGACGGCGTGGTCATCATCCAGGGCGGGAAGAAGATCTACGAGCGCTACGCCCGTGGCTTCACCGAGAAGAACCGCCACCTGACCTGGTCCGTCTCCAAGAGCTTCACCAACGCGCTGGTGGGCATCGCCGTCCGCGAGGGGCTCCTGTCGGTGGACGATTCGATCTGCAAGCACCTCGCGTGGGCGGAAGAAGGCGCCCCGTACTGCAGGGTCACCGTCCGCCACCTTCTGGAGATGGGCTCCGGCTTCGCCTTCAAGGAGGTCTACGAGAACGAGTCCAACCAGGTCTCCTCGGTGCTGGCGATGCTCTACGGCGAGGGGCAGCGCGACGCGGCGAAGTTCGTCGCCCACCACGCCTTTCGCGACGAGCCCGGCACCACCTGGATGTACTCCTCCGGCGACACGACGTTGCTGATGGCGGTGGTCCAGAGCGCGCTGCAGCCGAAGTACGGCGAGGACTTCCCCTGGAAGCTGCTCTTCGATCCGATCGGCATCACCTCCGCCACCTGGGAGCGCGACGGGGCGGGCACGATGATCGGTTCGTCGTACCTCTACCTCACGCCGCGCGACATGGCCCGGTTCGGCTACCTGATGCTCAACGACGGATGCTGGAACGGCACGCGCGTCGAACCGGAGGGGTGGATCCAGCAGTCTCTCCAGATCGACCCCGCGATGGAGAGGAAGGCGATCGACCGCGGCCCCACGGACGTGCACGGGTGGCAGTTCTGGCTCAACAAGCCGCTCTCCACCGACAAGCAGCGCCCGTACCCGGACGTGCCGGAGGACGCGTTCTTCGCGCTCGGACACTGGGGACAGTCGATCGCCATCATCCCCTCGAAGGATCTGGTGATCGTCCGCGTGGCCGACGATCGCGACGGGACGTTCGATCTGAACCGGTTCCTCTCCCTGGCGATGAAGGCGGTGAAGCCATGAGGCGGACGCTCCTCTTCGCAGCCGCGGCGTCGCTCTTCGCCTGTGGCACCCCGCCGGACGGTGCCCACGGCCAGCCGCGCGAGTACGACAACAACGACCTCCAGCTCATCTCCGGCTACACCGCGAAGGAGCTCTGCTCCTGCCTCTTCGTGATGGAGCGCGACGAGGACTATTGCCGCGCCTGGACGAAGGCGAGCCCGGCGGTGGCGAACGCCCGCGTCGATCGCGCGCACAAGTCCGTGGAGGCCGGCGCGCTCATGTTCTGGATGCGGCGCGCGCACTACGTCGACGAACACTTCGGGTGCGTGCTCGATCCGTAGCGCGCGAAGGAAGGATGACATGCACGGGTGCCGGACGATGCTGAGGCGGTTCGCCGCGGTGGCGTGGTGCGTGGTGCTGGCCGGCTGCCCGCGCCCCGTGGCCCCCGGTCCGGATGGCGGTTCCGTCGACGCGGGGCTCCCCTGTGACGGCGCCTGCACCGCGGACGAACGCTGCGACACCGAGCGCGGAACCTGCGTGCTCGACCTCCCCTCGAAGTGTCTCACCGACACAGCCGCGTGGGCGCCGGGGACCCGCGCGTTCGTCGACGCCAGCCAGGCGTGGGGCCTCTTGAGCCCCCTCGCGGAAGGAACGCGGATCAGCTCCGCCGATCTGGACGGGGACGGGTTCCAGGATCTGGCGATCCGCCGAGTGGGCAACGTCCGGGACGATCCCTCTGGTACCCGCGCGGTGTGGCTGTTGCGGAACACCGGCAGCACCTTCGAGGACGTCACCGCCGAGAGCGGCATCCTCCAGAACCGGACCGAGACGACGTCTCCGCTGGGCCGTCCCGCGGAGGTGATGATCTTCGCGGACGTGGACAACGACGGGGACGTGGACGTCTTCACCGGAGCTTCCCAGAGTCCGGTGGAGACCTCCGAGATCCTCCTCAACGACGGCACAGGGCACTTCACGCTGGGGCCCGCCGGCTCCGATCTGCGGCGGGTGATGGACGCCATCGGTGGTGCGTCGTTCGCGGACGTGAACCTGGACGGGCGGATCGACCTGTGGGTCGGCGGGACCTCCCGGCCCGGCTCGGGGACGGGGACCCAGGACCGGCTTTATCTCGGAGACGGCAGCGGCGCCTTCTTCGAGGTGACCGACATCGCAGGGCTCCCCACGCGCGAGTGGCGCGACATTGCCGACCTCAACGCGGGCCTGGCGCACACGATCAACTGGGGCACCGCCGCGTGCGATCTCAACGACGACGGCATCCCCGAGCTGCTCTCGTCCTCCTACGGCCGCGCGCCCAACCACCTTTGGGTGGCCGATGGCATCACCGCCAGACAGGTCCACTACGTGAACCGCTCGGTCGCCTCCGGGTACGCCTACGACGACAACATGGACTGGACGGACAACGAGTCGGCGCGCTGCTACTGCAAGCTCCACCGCACCGCTCCGGATTGCGCCACCGTCCCCGAGCCGCGCTACATCCCCTGCGACTCGGACGACGACGCCTTCCGCTGGTCGCACGACGTCGATCGCGAGCCCTTCCGGCTGGGCGGCAACACCGGTACCACGGTGTGCGCGGACGTCAACGGCGACGGCCGGCTGGATCTGCTGAACCTGGAGATCGTCCACTGGGACGTGGGCGCCAACAGCGATCCGACGCAGCTGCTCATCAACTCCGGCGACCCCGAGGTCCACTTCGAGCGCCCCGGCAACGCGGCGATGGGCCTGACACGGCCCCACGACACCATCACCTGGGACGACGGCGACATCACCGGAGCGATCTTCGACTTCGACAACGACGGCCGGCCCGACGTGCTCATCAACTCCACCGACTACCCGGGCACCCGCGCGTGGCTCTACCACCAGAATGACGCCGGCACGTTCGACCTCGTGCCGATGGAGGATGGGATCGATCACCAGAGCGCCCACGGCGTGGCGGTGGCGGACTTCGACCGCGACGGCGACCTGGACGTGGTGATCGGCCATTCGCGCACCCGCTGTGACCTGGGGACGCACTGCTACCCACAGGCGCACGCGCGCTTTTTCGAGAACGTGGTCGGCACGCACGGCAACTGGCTGCAGCTCGAGCTGGAGGGTGCGGAGGGCTCCAACCGCGCGGCGATCGGCGCGCGGGTGACGGTGTCCGCCAACGGCCGCACCCAGACCTTCGAGGTCAACGGCGGGCACGGGCACTACGGAATCCAGCACGACCTCGTGGTCCACGCGGGCCTGGGCCCGGCGTGCGAGGCGGAGGTCACGGTTCGCTGGCCGGACGAGGCGCGCACCACCCAGACGTTCACGCTCCCGGCCAACTACCGCTTCCACCTCGTGCAGGGTGGCCGGCCTCAGCCGGTGAAGTGACGGGTCCGCGCGCTCAGGCGCCGGCCTTCTTCAGCATCGCGTCCACCACCTGCCGGGCGATCGGGTGGTAGCCGGGGGAGGCCGCCTCGAAGATGGCGCGGGAGCGCCCGCGGAGGTCGGCCCGCTTCGCCAGCGCGCCGTAGAGCGGCTTGAGGTACTTCATCCGGCCGACCGACCGCAGCACCTCCTCGGTGCGCGCGACCACGTCCATCCCCGAGTCCAGCGCCAGCTCCAGCCAGGAGACGAGGATCTCCATGTTGGTGCTTCGGGTGAGCTGGAAGCTCCGCGAAAGCTCCGTGCCCAGGGACACCGGGATCGGCCGCGAAAGCAGCTCGAGGTAGAGCTGCCACTCGGTCGGCGTCCAGGCCTTCGCCGTCGCCTCGTCCGGCGCCTTCGAGCCCATGGCCTCTACCTTCTCCAACCGTGCCGACTTCGGCCGCGGCGCATTCGCGGGAATCCCCTCGCCGTGCAGCCACGCGTCCGCGTCCACCTGCTCCAACGCGCCGGGGAGCTCGCGCCGGACGAAGTCCACGAACTGCTCGGTGGTGAGCGACTGGAAGCGGAACCGCTCGACGTAGCGGTGAATGAACCGATCGAACGCCTCGCGGCCCACTGCCTCTTCCAGCGCGCGCAAAAACAGGTAGCCCTTCTCGTACGGCACCTGGGAGTACGCGTCGTCCGGATCCACGCCGTCCAGCTGCGTGCGCAGCCGGGTGAGCTCCGGGCGGTCCCGGAAGGAGTCGATCGCCTGCCGCAGCGAGCGCACGCCGAGCGCGGCGTGCAGCTCGGCGAGGTCCCGGCCCTCCAGAACCTCGAGGATCCGCCGCTCCGCGTAGACGGTGAAGCCCTCGTTCAGCCAGAAGTGTTCCGCCGAGGCGTTGGTGACGAGGTTGCCGGTCCACGAGTGGGCCAGCTCGTGCGCCACTACGTTCGCCAGCGACCGGTCACCCGCGAGCAGCGTGGGCGTGAGGAAGGTCAGCCGTGGGTTCTCCATCCCGCCATAGGGGAACGACGGCGGCATGGTGAGCAGGTCGAAGCGCTCCCACTCGTACGGGCCGAACAGCCGCTCGGCGGCGGCGATCATCGCGTCGGTCTGAGCGAACTCGTGCGCCGCGGCGTCCACGACCGAGGGCTCGGCCCACACCCTCGACCGCGGCCCCAGCTCGCGCGAGGTGAGGTCGCCCACCGCGAAGGCGAACAGGTACGGAGGGATGGGCTGGGGCATCTCGAAGCGGGCGCTGCAGGTCTCTCCGCCGCCCGCGTCGTGCTGCACCTCGCGCGCCGCCATCACCGCGCGCAAGGCCCCGGGGAAGGTCAGCTCCGCGCTCCAGGTGATCCGGATGCGCGGGGTGTCCTGCAACGGCACCACGCTGCGCGCGTGGATCGCCTGGCACTGGCTGAACAGGAAGGGGTGCCGCTTGCCCGCGGTCTGCTCCGGCGCGAGCCACTGCAGCGCGCTGGCGTTCGGAGATGTGCGGTAGCGGAGGGTCACCGCCTGCGTGCCCGGCGGGAGCGCCAGCGAGAGCTTCGAGCCCAGCACCGGATCCGCCGGGTGCAGGGTCCACGGCACCGCCTCGCCCCGATCGCTCTGCACCGCCTCGATGGTGAGGTCTCGCGTGTCGAGATCGACCGCGCCCTCCGCCGCGCTGCGGAAGTGCAGCGTGGCCTCGCAGTGGAGGACACGGGCGTCGAAGTCGACGTGTGCCTTCCAGTGGAGGTGCTCCGTCGTCGGGTGGGCGGTGTCGTTGTACGAGTGCGGATCGAGGCGGGCCATGGTTGGCTACTTCTTCGGGCTCTGGGCCGCCGGCTGGGGTGCGGCCGGAGTGGCCGGCGCGGGCGGGGTGAGGATGTCCAGGAGTTCCACCTCGAAGATGAGGGTCGCCCCGCCGGGGATGTTGGGCGGCGCGCCGCGATCGCCGTAAGCGATGGAGGACGGGCACACCAGCTTCGCCTTGCCGCCGACCTTCATCTTCTGCAGGCCCTCGGTCCAGCAGGGGATGACCCCGCGCAGCGGGAAGGTGGCCGGCTGGTTCCGCTTGTACGACGAGTCGAACTCCTCACCGGAGACGAGCGTGCCGCGGTAGTTCACCTTCACCGTGTCGGCCTGGGTGGGGGAGGGGCCGGTGCCCTCCTTGATCGGCACGTAGACCAGGCCCGAGGGGAACTTCTGCGCGTTGGGCTCTTTCGCCGCCGCCTCCAGCGCCGCCTTGCCCTTCTCCTTCTCCTTCGCCGCGCGGGCCTCGGTGCGCGCGCGCGCCAGCGTCTGGAGCTTCGGGCCGTACTCCTCCAGCTTCACCGCAGGCGTCTTGCCGGTGACCTGCGCCTCCATCCCGGCCTCGACGTACGCCAGCTCGTCGGCGCTGAGGTTGAAGGTGGAGATGGACCGCCCGAGGGAGAGCCCCAGCGCGTAGAGCGTCTTCTGATCCTCGGTCTGCGGATTGGCCGCCGCCGCGGCGTCCTTTCCACCAGACTGCTTCTGTTGCACACACGCCGGCGCGCACAGCGCCAGCACGCACACCCACGCCAGTCTCTTCATCGTTCCCTCCGAAAGGTTCGAGGCGCCGTTCATACGGGACCCAAACGTCGGCGCCAAGGACGGAGGCGGAAAAGGCGGTTCAGGCCTCGACGGACGTGCCCTCGCCGAGGGGAATCCCGGCCTCGGCCAGCACCCGGAGCGCGTTGGTGGTCTCCACCACGCCCTCGCGCATGCGGTAGTCGAAGCACATCTTTCCGTCGACGAGCTGATCGCGGAAGTGGACGTTGCGAACGCTGGCCCAGGTCACCTCCGCCAGCGAGGTGAGCGCCAGATCGTGCGTGGTGACGGCGCCGATCGCGCCCGTCTCCAGCAACAGCCGCAAGAGCTCGCGGGAGGCGATCTGCCGCTCGCGGGTGTTGGTGCCCAGGAGGATCTCGTCGAGGAGGAACAGCGCCTTCCCGTGCGCCGCCTTCGCCGCATCCAGCACCGCGCGGATGCGCTGGACCTCCGCGTAGAAGTACGAGATCCCGCGCTCCAGCGAGTCCTTCACCCGCATGCTGGTGAGCACGCGCAGCTCGCCCAGCACCAGTGAGTTCGCGCACACCGGCGCGCCGGCCAGCGCCAGCACCGCGTTGGCGCCGATCGCGCGGAGCAGCGTGGTCTTCCCGCTCATGTTCGAGCCGGTGACGATCAGCGCTGTCCGCGGCCCCGGGAGGGACACGTCGTTCCGCACGGGGTCGTCCAGGAGCGGATGGCCGAGCCCGGTGGCGATGAAGCGCGTTCCCTTCGGGTCGATCTCCGGGAAGGCGAACCCGGGGTGATCATGCGCGAACCCGGCCAGGCTGCAGAGCGCCTCCAATTCGGCGAGCGCTTCGAACCAGGGGCGGACGAGCCGCCCGTTCTCTTCGCGCCACCGCTCGAGCGCAAACATGGTGTGCACGTCCCAGAGCGTGAGCAGGTTGAGCACTGCGTGGAGCTGGCTGGACTGCCGCGCCTCGGCGAAGCCGAACGCGCGCGAGAACCGCTTCAGCCGCGCCGAGGCGCCGTGGCCGTCGTGCGCGCGCAAGGGTTCGACCAGGCGCCGGAGGAGGGGACTGGTGAAGGCCTGCTTCTCCACCACCGCGAGGGTGTCGCCGAAGCGGGCGAAGCCGCGCTCGCCCAGGACGATCTGCTCGTAGAACGCGGCGATCGGCTTGCGCGTGGCGGCGACCACCGCGAGCAGCGCGAGCACGCCGCCCCACCACGCACCGTGATGAATGAGCTCCAGCCGCCCCAGCACGTACAGCGCCAGCGTTGCGAGCGGCAGGATGACGGCGAGCGGCCGCGCCCAGCGGATGGAGCGGAGGTACGGGCCGCCCTCGCACCAGGCGACGAAGCGCGCCGGATCCACCTTCTCGCGGGCGACGATCCGGCTCTCCACCAGAAGCGTCTGGCGGAAGTCGAGCAGCGGGGCCAGCTCCTTCACCGCCTCCTGCCGCTCGCGCACCGTGTCCGCGTTCGCGCCCTCGAGCAGCCAGGACGCCAGCGTCGCCTCGCCGGACCGGGTGGCGGTCTCGTCGATGAGCTGGAATAGCGACCCCTGCCCGAAGACGTCCAGGTCGGAGGCGTAGAGGTGATCCGGCGGGAGGAAGCGCTCTCCCTTCCCGGGGAAGGCGTGCCACTCTCCGCGGAGCCGGGCGATGCCGCGTTCGTTCAGCGCGACGCGGACCTTCGCCCGCTCCTCGTCCCGGATCACCCGGCCATGCCGCCACGCCAGCAGCGCGTAGGCGAGAAGGGATCCCGCCGCCGCGTACCAGCCCCACGCAGGGACCTTGTGGAAGATCGCGAGCACCGCCAGCGCGAGCGCCCCGACGAACGTGACCCCGCGCCCATTCGCGAACAGCGCTCCGCGATCGTCCAACCGCCTGGCTTCAGCTTCGGCCGACGCCTTTCGCTCCGAATAAGCCCCGATGACCGCAGAATCCCGCGCACCCGTCCCGCTCATGGGCCCGAACTTCGCACACCCCCCGCGGACCGGGCGCAGCGAAGCGCGGCTACTTCTCCTTCGAGGCGATCTTCCGGAGCGCCTTCTGGTCGCGGATGCAGAGGATGCGGCCGACGTTGCCCAGCATCCCGTCGCGCTTCATCTCGTTGATCAGCGTGGAGACGAACGAGCGCGAGGCGCCCACCAGATCCGCGAGGTCCTGCTGGGTGATGCCGCGCAGGTCCATCTCACCGCCGTGCGGGCAGCGCTCGCCGTGCGCCTCCGCCAGGGTGAGCAGCGTCTCCGCCAGCCGCGCCGGCACCTCTTTGAAGGTCAGGCCCAGCACCCGCTTCTGCAGCGCGCGCACCCGCTCCGCGTAGGCGCGGATGACGTCGGTGGCGAGCGCCGGGCGGGCCTCCAGCTGCGCGCGGAAGTCGCGGCCTTCGATCGACCACACCTCCGCCTCGCCCGCGGCGATCGCCAGCTCCTCGATCGCCGTCCCGTCCGGGCGGAAGAGGTCGCCGAACAGATCGCCGGGACGGAGGATCGCCGTGACCGAACGCATGCCGTTCTTGCCCACGCGCATCAGCCGCACCCGGCCCGCTTTCAGCAGGTAGACGCGATCCTGCGTGTCGCCGGGCCGGTAGATCACCGAGTTGTGCGGGAACGTCTCGACCTTGAAGTAGCCCTTGAAGTCGAGGACGTCCTGGCCGGGCTGCACCTTATTCATCGTCACGGTCATGCCGGACGAAGTCGTCTGCATGGGGACGATCACGTTGCTGCCGATGGGGCCCAGGGGGCGATGCGGTCCGTACATGTGAAGCCTCCAGCTTGGGAAGTGGAAGGGGAGCTCGACTTCTGCCGGCAGGCCCCACTCCAAGCTGCGTGCCATCCGTCCAGCGGTCCGCAGATCCCGGAAACCAACGTTTTCTCGCGAGGTTGTCGATTCTGGACGTCCCGGCGACCGGGTGTGCGTCCGTTCATCACCACGAATCGTTTAAACGACACGTTTCGGATGAACGTTTCGTTCAATTGCCGCGCGGAGTGTTCGGGATAGAAAAATTTCAGGACTGTTCACGGTTCGACCGAACCGGGACCAATTCCGCCTCAGCCGGCGCCACACGCGGGGTGATGTCGTACTTCTGGAGCTTGCGCTCCAGCGTCGGCCGGCTGATGCCGAGGATCTGACAGGTCTTGCCCTTGTGGCCGCCGGTGGCGGAGAGCGCGCGGATGATGAGGATCCGCTCCGCCTCATCCAGAGTGGGGATGCGCGACGGGTCGTCCACGGCGCCTCCATAGAGCCACTGCATCGAGTGTCCCGGCGCGCCGCGCTCCGTTTCCGCGTCCCGGCCCGGGGCGTGCTCGCTCTCGAGCCGCGGGAGGTTCTCCGCCAGAAGCACCTCTCCGGGCGCCAGCACGACCGCGCGGGTGAGCACGTTCTCCAACTCGCGGATGTTCCCGCGCCACGGCAGCTTGCACAGGTGTTCGAGCACCTCCGGCGGCACCCGGGTCACCCGCTTGTGGACCTTCTCGTTGATGCGCGCCAGGAGGTGGTGGACCAGCGGCGGGATGTCCTCGCGGCGTTCGCGCAGCGGCGGGATGGAGAGGGTGATCACCTTGAGCCGCTGGTAGAGGTCCTCGCGGAACCGGCCGGCCTCCACCTCGTGGCGCAGATCGCGGTGGGTGGCGGCGATGATCCGCGCCCTCAGCCGGATGCGCTTGACCCCGCCCACCCGTTCGAACTCGCGCTCCTGCAGCACCCGGAGGAGCTTGGCCTGGAGCATCAGCGACATGTCGCCGATCTCGTCGAGGAACACCGTGCCGTCCTCGGCCAGCTCGAACTTGCCGGGCTTCAGTGTGGCCGCGCCAGTGAACGCGCCCTTCTCGTGGCCGAAGAGCTCGGACTCCAGAAGCGAGTCCACGATCGCCGAACAGTTGATCCCCACGAAGGGCCGCGGTTCGTCGGAGGAGTAGTTGTGGATGACCCGGGCCACCAGCTCCTTGCCGGTGCCCGACTCGCCGGTGATGAGCACGGTGGCGCGCGACCCCGCCACCTTGCCGATCTCCTTGACCAGCTCCTGCATCATTGGGCTGGTGCCGACGATGTCCCCCAGCCGGAACGACGGCGTGTCCACCGCGACCGAGGCCGCGCGCCGCGACAGCTGCCGCACCGAGAGCGCGCGATTCACCACGAGGTCCAGCGCCGCCGGATCCGGGAACGGCTTGTGGATGTAGTCGAACGCACCCGCCTTCATCGCGCGGATGGTCGTCTCCATGTCGTGGTGCGCGGTGACGATCAGGATGGGCGCGTCCCCGCAGATCGCCTTGAGCGGGTCGATGATGTCGAGGCCCGACCGGTCCGGCAGCATCATGTCGAGGATCACCAGCGAGGGGGGCGACTCCTGCGCCGCCTTGAGCGCGCCGGCCGCGGTGGTGGCGGTGATCACGTTGAACGCCGCGCCGCCCTCCAGCTCCGCGTCCTCGAAGTGCATCTTCAGGGACTCGAGCAGGGAGAGATCGTCATCGACGAGGAGAAGCGTCTCCATGGCCTAGCTCGCGAAGGTGAGCGTGAAGAGGGATCCCTTGTCGGCGAGGCTCTCCGCCGCCACATCCGCGCCCTGCATCTGAAGCACCCGGCGCAGCGCGGCCAGAGAGAGTCCCGCTCCCCGCGCCAGCCTGGAGCCGAAGGGTTCGAACAGGGTGGCGCGCTCCTCCTCCAGCACCGCCGCGGCGGGATCGGCCACCTGCATCGCCACGCCGCCGTCGGGCACTGGGCTCAGCGTGACCCGGAGCTCGGCGGCCTCGGGCAGGCCCATCGCCACGTTGAGGAGGAACTGGGCCAGCACCAGCCGCACCCGGTGCGTGTCCACCCGCACCCGCGACAGCCCCGGCGGCTCGTCGAAGACCACGGCGATCCGCCGCTCCGCCAGCTCCGGTTCGACCAGCGCGAGCGCGTCCTGGACCACCGCCCGGAGCGCCACCTCCTCGCGGTGCGGCGGCGCGTCACGGCCGTACTCGGAGAGCAGCCCGAGCATTCGCTCCATGGTGCGGATCTCCCGGTTGGCGATCGCCAGCCGGCGCTGATCGCGCTCGGAGAGGCTGGTGTTCCGGGCCAGCGTCTGCACCGCCATCTTCACGCTGGAGAGCGGGTTGCGGATCTCGTGCGAGAGCGACGAGGAGAGACGCGAGATCTGCAGCGGCGGGGCGCCCTCCACGAAGGCGTTGGCGTCCATCACCGCGCAGGTGACCTCGTCCCCGTCCACCCGGAACGACAGGCGCAGCACCGTCGGTTCGTCGCCGCGCACGGCGGAGACGAACTCCACCGCGGCGCCCTCCTGGCGCGCGCGCACGTCGAGCAAAAGCGCCTTCTTCTCGGAGATCCCCAGCGCCTCGTGGAGCGGCATCCCCCGAAGCGCTTCGGCGCTTCGGCCGAGCACGCGGTCGCACGCGCCCTGTACGGAGGTGAGGGTCCGGAGGCGGGACCAGCACAGCTGACAGGCGGGGAGCAACGCGGGGTCCACCCGGTCACTGTATCGGCAGCAGGCGTTTGCCTCCACGGCGCATCCTTTCGAGTGATGGCCGGTGCGCGTTTGTCCGCCCGGGCCAGCGCCCGCCCCAGGCGCGAACGCGCCGGCGGCCGGGGGCGCCGTTTGTGTACAGTCCGGCGCAATGCTCCATCCCGATCGGCTGCGCCGTGTCCTGGTGCTCGGGTTCCTCTTCGTCTCCGGAGGGACCGCGCTCGTCTATCAGATCGTCTGGTCCAAATATCTCGCCAACCAGCTGGGCAACAGCGGCCAGGCGCACTCGGTGGTGCTGGCCACCTTCATGGGCGGGCTGGCGCTGGGCGCGTGGGTGTTCGGCCGTCACGCGGACCGCGTGAAGAGCCCGTTGGCGATGTACGGCCTTCTGGAACTGGGCACCGGTCTGTACGCGCTGGCCTTCCCGGCGATCCTGTCCGCGCTCGGGGCCGCGTACCTGTGGATCGCCCCGGCGCTTCCGGAGGGTGCGCGGATCATCCCCAAGCTCCTCCTGGCGGCGTCCTCGCTGGTCGTGCCCACGATGCTGATGGGCGGCACGCTCCCGGCGCTGGCACGTCACTTCACCGAGAACCTGGGCGGGATGCAGCGCGAGCTTGCGCGGCTGTACGCGCTCAACTCGCTGGGCGCAGCGCTGGGCGTGTTCGTCAGCGGCGTGCGCCTTCTGCCCAACTTCGGCCTCTCTGCCACCAGCACCGGCGCGGCCATCGTCAACATCGGCCTCGCCGCCGGGGTGCTCGTGCTCACCCGCGGCCGCGCCGCGCCGCCCGTCGCCCGCGCAGAGGAGGCGGACGCGGACAGCGCCGCGCTCATGTACCCGCGCCGGGCGGTGCGCGCCGCGCTCTGGGGCGTGGCGTTCTCCGGCTTCACGTCGATGCTGTACGAAGTGACGTGGATCCGGATCCTCGCCATCACCCAGGGCGCCTCCACCTATGCGTTCAGCCTGATCCTCACGGCGTTCATCCTGGGGATTGGCCTGGGGAGCTATTGGTTGTCCACCCGGGAGGACACAGGCGCGCTCCGCCTCTTCGGCCGGCTGCAGCTTCTGCTGGTGATGGCGCTGTGCCTCGCGGTGCCGCTCTACGTCCGGCTGCCGTGGCTGTTCTGGCGGGCCCGCTATCTCCTGCACCGCACCGTCGACGCGTGGCCGCTGTACCAGCTGTTCACCTTCAGCTTCTGTTGCCTGGTGCTGCTCGTGCCCACCTTCTTCATGGGCGCGGCGTTCCCGGCGGCGGCGCGCGTGGCCACGGCGAAGATCTCCGAGCTCGGGACGAAGCTGGGCGGCGTCTACCTGTGGAACACCGTGGGGACCATCTCCGGCGCGGCGCTGGGCGGGCTGGTGCTGCTGCCGGCGATCGGGATGGAGGGCAACATCCTCCTCGGGATCGGCTGCAACGTGGCGGCCGGGCTCTACGCGCTGTGGGCGGACGGGGAGAAGATCAAGAGCCGGGTCAACCTCGGCTTTGGCGCGGCGCTGGTGGTGGGCCTGGTGGTGCTGGGTTCGGAGGCCGGCTGGTCGAAGGTGTTCTCCAACTCCGGGGCGATCCACCTGTGGAGCCGCCCGCCCTCCACCTTCCAGAAGTACCAGGACTGGGTGATGGACGGGGTGGCGCTGCGCTACCGCAAGGACGACACGTTCGCCACGGTGGTGGTGGCCGAGACGCCCAAAGGGCACCGCTACATCCGGATGAACGGCAAGACCGACGCCTCGAACGGCGCGGACATCAAGACGCAGATTCTCGCCGGGCACCTGGGGGCGCTCTTCCACGCGCGCGAACCGAAGAACGTGCTGTTGATCGGCTCCGGCGCGGCGATCACCGCCGGTTCGATCCTCGCGCACCCGATCGAACGGCTCGATCTCGTGGAGATCTCTCCGGCAGTGCTGGAGGCGGCGCAGCTCTTCGCGCCGGACAACCGCAACGCGCTCGCGGATCCGCGGACCCACGTGCACATCGAGGACGCCAAGACGTTCATGGCGCTGGCGCCGTACAAGTACGACCTCGTCATCAGCGTGCCGTCCAACCCCTGGGTGGCGGGCGTGTCCGGGCTGTTCACGCGCGAGTTCTTCCAGAAGACGCGCGATCACCTCGCGGACGACGGCGTGCTGGTGCAGTGGCTGCAGACGTACGAGACCAGCGAGTCGATGGTGGCGCTGGTGGTGCGCACCCTGCGCGAGACCTTCCCGTACGCCACCACCTGGGAGGCGCTGCCCGCGGATCTGGTGCTGCTCACCTCGCGGCAACCGATGACGCTGGACGTGGCGAAGCTCGAAGAGCGGATGAGCCGTCCCGAGGTGAAGGCGGATCTGGCCCGCGCGGACGTGGTGGACGTCGCCACGCTCTTGTCGATGCAGGTCCACAGCCCCGAGGGCCAGCTGGAGTTCGCCGGCGAGGGGCCGATCAACACCGACGATCTCAACCTGCTCGAGTACGGATCGCCCATCGCGCTGTTCATCGATCACGAGGACATGCTGCGGGTGAAGGACGAGCGGCGCGCGCCCGATGGCGGCCGGCGCCTCTTCTTCGCGCAGTACCTCGCCCAGCACCCGCTCACCGCGGAGGAGGCGGAGCACATCTTCGTGCAGCACGAAAAGCACCGCCGGTGGATCGACCCGTTGGTCCGCGCGAGCGCGGAGATGTGGTTCCGGGTGGCGCCCGGGCCGAAGTCGCGCGCCGCGTTGGCGGAGAGCCTGCTGGCGATCGACGACCTGGATGGCGTCCACCGCCTGGTCGACCCCGCGCTGGAGAAGGGCGAGCTCACCCAGCAGCTCATGGTGGTCGCGCTCGAGCTGGAGCGGCGGGAGACGATGTACCGGCGCAGCTCCTGGAACCCTGCCACAGCGCGGCCCGAGCTGGTGCGCGAGGCGACCGCGCGCTTTGGCGACGTGGCCGAGGTGAAGAAGGCCATCGACCACTACTGCGGCGCGTTCTTGCCGGGAGAGTGCCGCAAGGTGCCCCAGGCGCAGGTCGAAAGCGGCTCAACCCAATGAAATTCCGATGAAATTCGGGCCGTCCTCCCGATGACCGATGATCGTGCTGACCGACCTCTCGTAGGGTTCGCAGGCACCCGAACAGGGGTCACCCCGTAGACATGGAGAAGAACATGGCGACCAACACCCGCAAGATGCTGAAGAAGGCCCGCGGTCAGGGCATGACCGAGTACATCATCATCGTGGCGCTGATCGCGATCGCCGCCATCGGCGTGATCACGCTCTTCGGCGACAACATCCGCAAGCTCTTCGGCGGTTCGGCCGACGCGCTCGCCGGCGAGACCACGGTGAAGAACCGCGCCCAGAAGTCGCAGCAGGGGCAGCTCGAGAACAAGTCGATGAAGACCTTCGGCGAGAACAACGCCTACTAGTCGCTTCATCGATCCTGCAGTGCGCGAAGGCGGGCTCCGGAGACGGGGACCCGCCTTCCGTGCATCCGGGGCCTATTCGCTCCGGAGCGCGTCGAGCCACTCGCCGGTGCGGTGGGTGAGCGCGCTGGTGCGCTCGAGCACCGCCTCCAGCTCGCGAAAGGTGGCCGCGAGCTTCCCCGCGTTCGCCTTCGAAGCGGGGGCGTTCGCATCCGAGAGCCGCACGAGCAGCGCCTCCACGCGCAACAGCTGCTGGTACGCGAGCAGGAGGTCGCGGCCGATCCGCGTGCCCTCTTTGGTGAAGAGGAGGCCGGCGTTGAACAGGCGGGTCAACGCGCGCTTGTTGGTCTCCTGCGCCCGGGCGATGCGCTTGCGGCAGGCCACCAGCCGCGTGTTCGCGCGGATCTTCGCGAGATCCACCACTTCGGCGATGCGCGGCTTCGAAGAGGGCACGTGGGGAACGTATGCCACGGGCGATCGCGGGCGCAACGCCGGGGTTCCGTCTGCCGTCGACCGTCTGCCGTCTGCTGGCCCGGCGCGTGGGCGGGCAAAGCGGCCTTGTTTCGTTCTGCTTGGCTGAGCGGGCTCGTGCGCTAGGTTGGGTGTTATGTTCAAGAGATTGCTCATCGCGAACCGCGGCGAGATCGCCCGGCGCATCAACGCCGTCGCGCACCGGATGGGGATCGAGACCGTCGCGGTCTACTCGGAGGCGGACCAGGAGCTCCCGTTCGTCAAGGAGGCGGACCAGGCGGTGCTGATCGGCCCGCCGCCGGCGAAGGACAGCTACCTCAACGTCGGCGCGCTGCTGGAGGCGGCGAAGAAGACGAAGGCGGAGGCCATCCACCCCGGCTACGGCTTCGTCTCCGAGAATGGCGCGTTCGCGCGCGCCTGCACCGAGGCGGGGATCGTCTTCGTCGGTCCACCCCCGGAGGCGATGGAGCGGATGAAGGACAAGAGCGAGGCGCGGAGGATCGTCTCCTCGCACGGGGTGCCGATCATCCCGGGTTCCCACTCGGTGCTCCCCGATGCGGCTGCGGCGCTCGCCGAGGCCGAACGGATCGGCTACCCCGTGCTCTGCAAGGCGGCCGGCGGCGGCGGCGGGATCGGGATGGCGGTGGCCAATACGCCCGCCGAGCTGGAGAAGGCGTTCCGGCAGTGTTCGGACCGCGCGAAGGCCGCCTTCGGGCGCGAGGGCGTGTACATCGAACGGTTCTTCCCGGCGCCACGGCACATCGAGGTGCAGGTCCTCGGAGACCACCACGGCAGGACGCTGCACGTGCTCGAGCGCGAGTGTTCGATCCAGCGGCGCCACCAGAAGGTCGTGGAGGAGGCGCCGGCGCCGCTGTTCGCGAACGGGGCGCACGCGCACAAGCGCGAGCAGCTCTTCGAGGCGGCGGTGAGCGCGGCGAAGGCCTTCGGCTACGCCAACGCGGGGACGGTGGAGTTCCTCTGGTCCGGCGACGACTTCTACTTCATCGAGATGAACGCCCGGCTCCAGGTGGAACACCCGGTCACCGAGGAGACCACGGGGATTCCCCTCATCGAGTGGCAGCTGCGGATCGCCGCGGGGGAGAAGCTCACGCTGGAGCAGCCGGACATCCGCCGCACCGGCGCGGCGCTGGAGTTCCGGATCTACGCCGAGGACCCGGTCCGGTTCCTTCCTTCGCCGGGGACCATCACGCGCTACCGCCCGCCGGAGGGCGACGGGGTGCGGCTGGACGACGGCTACGCGGAGGGGGCGAAGGTGACGCCGTACTACGACCCGATGATCGCCAAGCTGATCGTCAGCGGGACGGACCGCGAACAGGCCATCGAACGCAGCATCGCGGCGCTGGAGCGCTTCGAGATCGAAGGCATCAAGCACAACATCCCGCTGCACCTGCGCATCCTGCGCGATCCGGCGTTCCGCGAGGGTCGGATCGATACGAAGTTTCTAGAGCACCACGCGAAGCCGACGTAGTTTTTGCGCCCATGGACATCCCTGCTCACATCACCGGAACCGTCTGGAAGATCGAGTGCCAGGTCGGGCAGACCGTGAAGGCTGGCGACGTGCTGGTGATCCTCGAGTCGATGAAGATGGAGATGCCGGTGGAGGCCACCGAGGGCGGCACGGTGAAGGAGATCCGCTGCAAGGAGTCGCAGCCGGTCAACGAGGGTGACGTCCTCGTCGTCCTCGAATGATTCCGCCCGACGGCGCGCGGGTCGACGTCGAAGATCGCGACGGCGATCTGCGGGTCCTCACCCTCCACAACCCCAGCCGGCGCAACGCGCTCGACCGCGCGCTGCTCTCCGCCATCGCCGAGGCCCTGGACCCGGCGAAGACCGCGCACGTGCGCGCCATCCTGATCCGCGGCGCCCACGGCGCGTTCAGCTCGGGCTACGACCTCGGCCAGCTGTCACCGGCCGATGATGGCGACGCGCTGCCGGACGACCACGTCGGAGAGCTCCTCGACAGCGTGGCGCGGCACCCGGCGCCCAGCGTGGCCCTGGTGGAGGGCCCGGCGTTCGGCGCCGGCTGCGAGCTGGCGGTGACCTGCGACTTCCGCGTGGGCGGCCCGGCCGCGGTGTTCTGCATGCCGCCGGCGCGGCTGGGGATCGTCTACGCGCCGGAAGGCATCGCGAAGGTGGCGCGGATCGTCGGCTGGCAGCGCGCGAAGCGGATGTTCCTCACCGGGATGCAGGTGGACGCCGGCACGGCCTTTCGGTGGGGCCTTCTGGACGAATACGTGGAGGACGCCGCGCCCGGCGCCGCCGAAGCGAAGGCGCTCGCCCTGTGCCGCGCGCTCGCGGATGGGGCGCCGCTGGCGGTGCAGGGGATGCGGCGCGCCATCGCCATGCTCTCCCGCACCGCGCTGTCCGCAGAGGACGACGCCGGGCTCCGGGCGCTTCGGCGCGACGCATACCGGAGCGCCGATCTGCAGGAGGGCCGCGCTGCGTTCCTGGAGAAGCGGAAACCGCGCTTCACCGGACGCTGACGCGCTAGGGTGCGCCGCCCACACCTGGAGGTCCGATGAGCTACGTGGATGGGTTTCTGCTGTCGATCCCGAAGAAGAACCTGGACCGGTACAAGAAGATCGCGCGGTTCGCCGGGAAGATCTGGAAGGAGTACGGCGCGCTCGAGTACCGCGAGTGCGTGGAGGACGACCTCGTTTCCTGGGGCATCCCGTTCCAGAAGCGGGTGAAGCCGAAGGAGGGCGAGGTCATCGTCTTCTCCTTCATCGTCTACAAGTCGCGCGCGCACCGCGACCGCGTGAACAAGTTGGTGATGAAGGATCCCCGGATGGCGGGGCTGGACAAGAACATGCCCTTCGACACCAAACGGATGTCGATGGCCGGGTTCAAGACGATCGTCGATCTCTGAGCGGCGATGACCGCCCGATGGGGATCACGGCCGCAGTGCCGTGATCCGCCGGTTCGGGTTCGCTGGCGCTACGCCTCGCCGAACAGCTCCGACATCTTCAGCCGGAGCGCGGTGGCGATCTTGTAGAGCGAGGAGATCGACGCCGAGGACTCGGCGCGTTCGATCTGCGAGAGGAGCGAGACCGACAGGCCGGTGCGCCGGGCGAGCTGCTTGAGGGTGAGCTCCTGGGTCTTGCGGGCCTCGCGGATCACCCGGCCGATCGCCCGGTGCAGATCCGCCTCGGGATCCTTGGAGAGCCCCTTGGCGGCCAGCGCGTTGGCGATCGCCTGGAGGAACTGCGGCGGATCGAACGGCTTCTTCACGTAGTCGGACGCCTGGGCGCGCAGCGACGCGACCGCGGTGTCCACGTTCGGGTACGCGGTGGCGACCACCACCGCCACGTCGCTGTCCACCTTGCGCACCGCCTCCAGAACGTCGGTGCCGGGCATCTGCGGCATCATCATGTCCAGCACGACGAGGTGGTAGTCGTTCGCCTTGAGCAACTCCACGCACTTCGTGGGGTCGGTGCAGGTGTCGACCTCGTAGCCCTCCTTCGCCAGGAGGAGCTTCATGTAGTCGCAGTTATCCTGTTCGTCGTCGACGACCAGGATGCGGATCTGGATTGAGGCGGCAGACCTTCGCGCGCGAAGCGCGTCGCCCGCTGCCAACCCGGCGACGCCGCCCCCCGTCACGACGTCGGAAACGATACCGGGAGTGTTCACGGAGGTTCTCCTGGAGCCAGTGGCTCGTTGTGGTGTCGGTGTTGTTACTTCTTCAGCCCCTTGTACTGCTCCAACATCAACCGCACGCGAGGGGCTTCCGGCGCGTCCGGGGCAAGCTTCAGGAAGATCTCGTAGTGCCGGGCGCCCTCGTCCGGCTCGTTGAGCTTGGCGTAGGCGGCGCCGAGCAACAGGTGGCACTGGGCAAAGCGCGGGTTGACGTCCACGCACCTGGCCAGCGCGGCCTTCGCTTCGCGCACCTGCCGCGCGGAGAGCAACCGCTTGCCCTCCTCGAACAGCTGCATCGACTCCGTGTCGGCGCCGGCGGTCTTCGGCGGCTCCGGCTTCTCCGGGGCCTTCTCCGCCACCCGTTCGGGCGGCTTCGGGGCCGCCTTCGCCGCGGCCGCGGCCGCCGCCTGCTTCTTCTCGGCGTCCAGCTTCGCATCCAGCGCGCGGGAGAGCGCCTGGTGCTTGTCCGCGAACATCTCGGTCGACTCGGACCCGGCCAAAAGCGACCGGGCCTCGTCGAGCCTGCCGGCCTCGAGCGCCTTCTCGGCCGCCTCGAGCCGTTCGTGCATCAGCTTCTCGGCGTTCGCCTTGTCGAGGAGCTCCTCGATGGTGGCGAGGGAGGCCTGATCCACGTTCGGTATCTTCTTCGCGTTCTGCAGAGTGGCGACGGCGGACTCGATGTCCCGTTCGTCCAGCGCGGTGGCGGCGGCGTCGATCGCCTTCTTCGCCTCCGCGGCCGCAACCTTCGCGGGATCCGGCTTCGGCGGAGCCGGCGGCGTGGGGGTGGACG
>JADGHL010000214.1 GCA_019686135.1 Myxococcaceae bacterium
GTTCGCGGTGAAGGTGCCGGAGCTGTAGACGCCGTAGTACGAGGAGTGGCCGCTGACGTCGGTGTAATCGAGTGTCGCGGTGCCGCCGGAGAGGACGCGCACGCCGTAGCCGGCGCTGGCGTTGAGGGTGACGCGGGAGCCGGCGGAGCCCTGTGACAGCAGAGTGCCCTGGACGATGAGCTCGACGCGGGAGGAGTTGGTGCCGCCGGCTTGAGCGTCGGTGGAGGCGAAGGTGAGGGTGGCACCGGGAGCAAGGGTGAGGGTGACGCCGGCCGGGACGGTGAGGTCACCGGTGACGGTGTTGGCGCCCGTGAGCGTGGTGTTGGTGTACAGCACGCCGCGGAGATCGGGCGTGGGGGCGCCGGCATAGGCGACGGCGCCGATGTCTGTGCCGTCGGAGGCGGCCATGCGCAGGGGAGAGTTGGTGGTGGGCGCGAAGTTGTTGCCGCCGACGAAAATAGGGTTCTCGGAGATGGAGCCGGTGCCGGCGGAGACGTTGGAGTAGTTCGTGCTGGAGTTGGACCAGACGTCGTTGTGGTCGACGGTCCGCGAGGGAGTGCTGGGGCTGTAGAAGCGGAGTCCGTAGGCGCCGTTGCTGACAATGGCGTTGTCCCTCACGGTGACGGAGCCGGTGAAGCCGTCGATGTAGACGCCGGTGCCGATGTTGTTGGCGATGGTGTCGTGGACGAGCGAGATGGGGGCAGTGGCGTAGACGCCGTAGGAGGAGGTTCCGCGGATGATGGTGTACGCGAGGCTGGTGTTGCCGCCCGAGGTGTACACGCCGTAGCTGCAGCTCTTGAGGGTGCCGCTGTTGAAGGTGGCGTTGCCGGCGGCGACGTAGAGGCAGGTGTTCCCGCCGGTGATGGTGGAGTTGTTCGCGGTGAAGGTGCCGGAGCTGTAGACGCCGTAGTACGAGGAGTGGCCGCTGACGTCGGTGTAATCGAGTGTCGCGGTGCCGCCGGAGAGGACGCGTACGCCGTAGCCGGCGCTGGCGTTGAGGGTGACGCGGGAGCCGGCGGAGCCCTGCGACAGCAGCGTGCCCTCGACGATCAACTCGGTCCTGGACGAGTTCGCGCCGGAGCCCATTGCGTCGCCGCTGGCGAACACCACCTGCGTCCCGGGCTGGATGGTGAGCGTGACGCCTGCAGGGACGGTCAGGTCTCCGGTGATCGTCCACGGGTTTCCGGCCGGATCCCAGGTGGTGTTCCCGGGCAGTTGGCCCATCACGTTGGTGGCGAAGGCCGCCGTCGGCGTGGCCAGCGAGATAGCCGCGGCCAGGAGGGTCAGCAGCTTCGAGGTGCGAGGCATGGGGCGGTTCTCCTTGAGGTGCATGACCCCGGGTCCACCCGAAGTGTGCAGCGCCATCGGGCCGGGGCCATCACGCGCCAGCGGGCGGCGGACCCTAGCCGTTTCAGGCGTTTGCGACCACCCCACGCCGCCGGAACGACGCGAAGGTGCGGCGGGCTTATAGCGCCTTGAGCGCGCGCCGGTAGTACGCGAGCCGCGAGGACAGCCCGTTGTAGCCGCCGTTGATCCGCCGCGTCACCTCGCGGAAGTTGCCCGCGTCCGCGTACTTGTTGAGCCCGCGGGTCTTCCAGAACCACGCGGCCACGCGGAAGCCGACCGACGGACGTGCAGCCAGCTTCGGCTTCGCCTCCAGCGGGAGGTGCAGCGCCTTCCCCGCGGCGCGGTAGTTGGCGCGGCCGGTGAGCTGGATCGGCCCGCGGCCCTTGTAGCGGCGCCCGTCGCCGGGGTGCGTGTTGCCGAGGTCGCGCCGGCCCTCGTACTCCGCGCCGCTGGCCAGCTCCTCGAACCAGCGCAGCCCGCCGGACTCGTGCGCGAGCTGCGCGAGGAACATCGCCTTGCGCCGTCTGGTGTTGATGTGGGCCTCGTTCATCGCCCGGGTGATGAGCGGCGCGTAGTGCCGCGCCTTCGTCATCGACAGGTTGGGCATGATCCGGCGCAGCTGCGTCGGGGTGACCCCCTTCGCCGCCTTCTTCATCCGCTCCAGCTGGCCGGCTTCGATCGCCCCGTTGGCCTTGAGGTGCTGCTGGCGTTCGAACTTCTTCGCCGCCGCCCGGGTCTTCTCGTCGAAGATCCCGTCCACCTTCCCAGGGTTGAGGCCCAGCTTCTTGAGCAGCTTCTCGCTGCGCAGCACCGCGCTGGACTTCTCGTTGAGCTTCTGCGCCGGCGAGGCGTCCTTCTTCGAGTAGATGACCGTCCTGCTGAGCTTCTTCCAGGTCTGCGGCCCCACGCGCCCGGTGGGCTCGAGCCCGCTGCGCCGCTGGAAGGCCTTGAGCGCGGCCTCGGTGCGCTCGTCGAAGACGCCGTCGAGGTGCTTCGGATCGAAGCCGGCCGCGCGCAGGTGCCACTGGAGGTTTTTGACCGCCTCGCCCTTGTCGCCCCGGCCGATACCCTCGAGCGTGGTGAAGAGCGGCTCGCCGTTCTCGTCCAGCTTGGGCGTCCCGTCGGCGTTGAGCTGGGGGAGCTTCGTCGTTTTCGCCGCGGCCTTCGCCGTGGCCGCGTCCAGGCGCTTGTGGTGCGCGATGTCCGCGCCCGTGCGCCCGCGGTACACGGCGTGGGAGAGCGCCTTCGTCTCCTTCGCCAGCTCCTGCTCGAGCCGGGAAGTGAGGACGCCGCCGCCCTTCATCCGCTGATCCTTGCGGAACGCGCGGATCGCCGCGGCGGTCTGCTTGTCGAGGATCCCGTCGACCTTGCCGGTGTCGTAGCCGAGCTTTCGCAGCTGACCCTCGGCCTTCTTGATGAACCCGTCCTTCTCGCCGACGCCGAAGTACTTCGGCCTCCTCTTTTCGCTGTGCGCGCGGACCCGCGACTGGACCGCCTTGAGGTGCTCGAAGGTTTTCGTGTCGAGCAGGCCGGTGGCGGGCCGCCCGCGTGCGGCCTGGAACTGCTTGAGCGCCCGCGCGGTGGCGCCGTCGAAGCTTCGGTCCTCCTTGCCCGGGTTGAACCCGGCCAGCTTCAGCATCCGCTCCATCCACCGCACCGCCGCGGCGTGGGTCCCCTGGGCCAGCGTGTTCGATTTCTCGAGCGTCTGCGCGATGACCTTGTTGCCCTGCTTGTCGGCGGCGATGGCGGACTTGACGGACATGTCGGGGTCCGGTTGCGACCTTCGGGCCAGCGGCAACCCTCCGCAATCACAGTGGGGCGGGAAGGAACGCGAGTTACCGGAGTGACCTCGAGGAGACGGGGTGTGTGCTCGCGTCGAGCGGCTATACTCACATCCAAGCATGTCAGGCCCTACCAAGCCGCTCGCGCCGCTGTCGCGTTCCGCCGCGCTGCGTCCTTCGCCCGCCGAGGACGCACGCATCCGCTTCGAAATCACCGTCGTCTCCGGCCCTGACGCGGGGAAGACCTTCCGCAGCGAGGACCGCGTGGTGGTGGGCAAGGAGGAAGGCGTCACCTTCCAGCTCAGCGACGAGGCGGTCTCCCGCCGGCACCTGGAGATCGAGCCGCGCGGCGATGGCGTCCGGGTCATCGACCGGGGCTCCACCAACGGGACCTATCTCGCCGGCGCGCGGATCCAGCAGCTCACCATTCATGAAGAGGCGGAGCTCACGCTCGGCACGACCGTGCTGCGGATCTCGATCGTCCCCGCGGACGCCGAGAACCTGCCGCCTTTGCGGACGTCGTTCGGCCGGGTGATCGGCCGCGGCCCGGCGATGCAGCAGCTCTTCGGCGTGCTCGAGCGCGCCGCGCCCACCGACTCCACCGTACTGCTCCTGGGTGAGACCGGCACCGGCAAGGAGGTGATCGCCGAGTCGATTCACCAGGCCTCGCCGCGGCGGAACAAGCCCTTCGTGGTGGTCGACTGCGGCGCCGTGGCGGCCAACCTCATCGAGAGCGAGCTGTTCGGCCACACCCGCGGCGCGTTCTCCGGCGCGGTCACCGAGCGCAAGGGCGCGTTCCTCGAGGCCGACGGCGGCACCGTGTTCCTCGACGAGATCGGCGAGCTCCCGCTGGATCTGCAGCCCAGGCTCCTCCGGGTGCTGGAGAGCGGGACGGTGAAACGGCTGGGCGAGGACAAGCCGCGCAAGGTGGACGTGCGGATCGTCGCCGCGACCCACCGCGATCTCGAGCAGCGCGTGCGCGACGGGACGTTCCGCCAGGATCTCTACTTCCGGCTCGCGGTGGTGATCGCCCGCATCCCGCCATTGCGCGAGCGCCCCGAGGACATCCCGCTCCTCGTCCGCCACTTCGTAGCCCAGATGGGGCGCGGCGACTTCGAGCTCCCGCCCGAGCTGCGCAAGCGCCTCTCCGCCCACACCTGGCCGGGCAACGTCCGCGAGCTGCGCAACGTCATCGAACGCGCGCTCGCGGGCAGCGATGTCGAGCTGGGCAACTCGCCCATCGCCGGGGGCGGCCGCTCGCACGTGCCGGCCCCGGGGGACGACCTCACCGGCCTGCCGTTCAAGGACGCCAAGGAGCGGCTGGTCGACGCGTTCACGAGGGAGTACATCGTGTCGCTGCTCGATCGCTGCGGCGGCAACATCACCGAGGTCGCGCGCACCGCCGGCCTGGCGCGGAATTACGTACACAAGCTGGTGAACAAGTTCGGCCTGCGCGGTCACGACTGACCGGTCAGTCCGCTGGATCGAGATCGACCTCGTAGTGGAGCGACGTTCCGCTCGCGAGCTGGGCGGTGATGGTCGCTCCCGGAACGCCTTCGTGGGCGATCCGCAGCGAGTGCTTTCCGGCTTTGGCCGGAATCGCCAGCGGCGCCTGACCCACCTCCTCGCCGTCGAGGGTGACGCGGGCGCGCACCGGCTGCCCGTTCACCATGACGTCGATCTGCAGCTCGCCGTAGTTCTTCTGCGCGGCCGTGAACGTCGTGGTCGTCTTCTTCACCCGGGCTCTGCTTGCGGAGGCGCCGTCCGCCAGCACGCGGACCGGTGCCGACTCCGTCTGCGTGGCGGTCACGGGGCGCGGTGCCGGTGTGCCGGCCGGAGCGCCGTGGCGCCCCAGCGCGAAGGCGGCGGCCGCGATGAGTCCCACCAGAACGGT
Organism: Myxococcaceae bacterium; assembly: GCA_019686135.1. GTDB lineage: Bacteria > Myxococcota > Myxococcia > Myxococcales > Myxococcaceae > JADGHL01. The sequence goes on from JADGHL010000214.1 coordinate 5,023, forward strand.
AGCGGCGGCGATCTTCAGGCCCGTCCGGCGCGGCGGCGCGACATCGGCGTCGAGGGCATCCGCCTCGCGGTGCTCGCCCGTGCGACGTGGCGTCGCCGCGGCGCGGAGCGGTTCCTCCATCGCGAGCTCGCGCGAGGCCCGCCGAGGGAGATCGGTTGACGAGGCGGTACGTGCCTGCGACCGGGATGCCCGCGAAGCACCGCGGCCGGGTGGGGTCGAAGCGCGTACAGGAGCCAGCTCGCGAGAGGCGCGGGCAGCAGGGCGCGAGGCCTTCCCGCGGCCCGCACGTTCGATGCGCGTCGAGTCCGCTTCCGGCTGCAGCGGTTCGGGTCGTGCGCCCCGCGACAGTCGGGGGGACTCGGAGTCCGACTGCGCCGATGCTTCCGGCCACGCACCGCGTGACAGTCGGGGGGA
>JADGHL010000215.1 GCA_019686135.1 Myxococcaceae bacterium
CCCCTGTTCCGGCCCGGGCTCAGGCCGCAAAACCGGCCCGGTCCACCCCGCCGCCCACGCTCACCGCACCCTCTGCCGCCGTGCACGCAGCCACGGCGCCCGTGATCAAGGCGCCACCTTTCGAGGAACCGAAGGAGGAGCCGAAGCGGACGGGGCCGATCATCGGCATCGACCTGGGGACGACCAACTCCTGCGCCGCGTACGTGCGCAACGGGAAGCCGTTCGTCATCGCCAGCCGCGAGGGCCACAACACGGTGCCGTCGATCATTGCGCTGAACGCGCGCGGCCGCATCGTCGTGGGACACCCCGCCCGCGGGCAGATGCTCACCAACCCGCGGCAGACCGTGTACGGCGCCAAGCGGCTCGTGGGCCGCCAGTACGACTCGCCGGTCGTCCAGCAGGTCAAGGAGCGCTTCCATTACGAGATCGCCCCCGGCGAGAACGGCGAGGCGGCGGTGAAGCTGGGCGATCAAATCTACTCGCTCCAGCAGATCAGCGCGCTCATCCTGCGCGAGGTGCGCGAGGTGGCGCAGAACCAACTCGGGCAGGAGGTGTCCCGGGCGGTGATCACCGTCCCCGCGTACTACAACGACAACCAGCGTCAGGCCGTGCGCGAAGCCGGGCGGCTGGCGGGCCTGTACGTCGAACGCATCCTCAACGAGCCCACTGCGGCGGCCCTCGCGTTCGGCTACGGGCGGCAGCTCAACCAGCGGATCCTCGTCTACGACCTGGGCGGCGGGACCTTCGACGCGTCGGTCCTCGAGCTCAACGGCAACGTCTATGAGGTGATCTCCACCGGCGGCGACACGTTCCTGGGTGGCATCGACTTCGACAACGCGATCGTCACGCACCTTCTGGCCGAGTTCGAGAAGAAGACCGGGCGTCCCTTCCAGGGGGACCGCGTGGCGATGCAGCGGATCCTCGACGCCGCCGAGCGCGCCAAGTGCGCCCTCTCCGAGCGCACCGAGATGCGCGTCCACGTCCCGTTCGTGACGATGATCGACGACCAGCCGTTCGATCTGGACGTGACGCTCACGCGCGACCAGCTCATCGCTTTGACCGAGGGGCTGGTGGATCGCACCCTGGCCACCTGCCAGGAGGTGCTGGTGGCGAAGAACCTCACGCCGAAAGACATCGACGAAGTGGTGCTGGTGGGCGGCCAGAGCCGCTTCCCGCTGGTGCACAAGAAGGTGGAGGCGTTCTTCGGGCGTCCGCCGTCGCGCGGCGTGCACCCCGACGAAGCGGTGGCGCTGGGCGCGGGGCTCCTGGCGTATTCGCTCGGCCAGCTCGAGGGCGTGGTGCTGATTGACGTGTTGCCCATGGCGATCGGCGTGGGGCTCCCGGGCGGGCGGTTCAAGCCGATCCTCGATCGCAACACGAAGCTGCCGGCGAAGAAGACCTACACCATCGGCACCACCCGGGATGACCAGCCGGAGCTCGAGGTCACCATCTTCCAGGGCGACAGCCCGCGGGCGCAGGACAACGAATACCTCGGCACCCTGCGGCTCACCGGGCTCCCCAGAGGCCCGCGCGGGTCGGTGCAGATCACCATCACCTTCGAGCTCTCCAACGAGGCGCTCTTGAAGGTCAGCGCCCGCGAGCACCGCACCGGCCGCGAGATCGAGGCCACTTTCTCCACCCGCGACACCCCGCAGGCGGTGAAGGAGAAGCTGGAGCGGCTCGAGGCAGCCCCCAACGGGCCGGCGTTCCCCATCACCGGGGAGCATCCTCTACCGGGCACTGCCCACGTCGTGGTGCCCGCGAGCAGCCGCACGCGATCGGGCGAGACGACGGTGCCAGCGGGCACGCCGTCCGCGGAGGCGATCGCCGCCACCAGCTCCGGCGGCGGCTTTCTCGGCTGGCTCAAGCGGCTGTTCGCAGGGAAGTAGGCGCGTTCGCGCTTCAGACCCGCGCGCGGGGAACCGGTTCCGGAGTGACCTTCGCGGGCGAGGGCCTGGACGTGCCCGGCTCGGCGGCCACGTCGTCCTCCACCGGCGGCAGCACGTGAGGTTCCTCGCCGACGTTGACGCGCGCGGCGACCACCTCGTGCCGGGCCAGGAGCGCCTCGTCTGCGCGCTTCTGCCGGCGCTTGCGGTAGATGGAAAAGGCCACGTACGCGGCGATCAGCGCGCCGACGGCGATCAGCACCGTGACCTGGCCCTTCTTGATCTTCTCCAGCACCAGGTCCATCTGGTCGCCGAACTTCCAGCCCAGGAACACGAACGCCGGCGCGGAGACCAGCGCCGCCAGGCCGTCGAAGAGGATGAACCAGCGGTACCGCATCCCCGCGCTGCCGGCGGTGAAATAGGTCACCGCGCGGACGCCCGGGAGAAAGCGGGCGATCATCACCACCTTGGGCCCGTGCTTCGCGAACAGCGCCTGCACGCGCGCGCGTTTTTCGGGGGTGACGATCCGCGCGAAGAAGCCGGTGGGCCGGCTGCCCGCCTTCGACTTTCCGAAGCGCCGCCCGAACCCGTAGATGATCGAGTCGCCGGCGAGGATGCCCACGAAGCCCACCACCATCATCAGCGGGAGGTGGGCCTTCTGCATGTGGCAGAGGTACCCGCCAGAGAGCAGGGTGATGTCCTCGGGGAGGGGCAGCCCGAGCCCGCATGCGATCAGGACGCCGAGGACTGCCGCGTACGCGAGCAGCCCGTGGGTGTCCATCAGCGCGGCCTTGAGCAACTCCTCCACGTACTCCCCTTTTGCTCCGCTGCGCCGCCGGAGGACACCGTTCTCCTTCGTCCTACTTCTTCGCGGGCCGCCGGGTCTCTGCCTTCTGGAGCGCGTCGAGCGCCCACGCGTCGACGGGACGTTGGTCCTCGAACTTCTGGGCGATCTCCTTGATTCCGAAATAGCCCTTCTGGGCCAGGGCGTCGTACGCGGCGTCCGGCGCGTCGATCGCCTTGAGGGCGACCGCGCGGGAGAACAGCGCGGTGGCGTACTCGGCCACGGTCTTCTCCTGCGCGCCCAGAAGCTGCGCCTCGCGCAGAAGCGTGGGCCCGCCCGCCCAGCTGCGCGCCGCCTTGCTCACCGGATCACTGACGAACACTTGCGCGTACGCGGCCACCAACGCCTCGACGTCCGGCTTCGGCGACGGGCCGACCACCAGCACCACCTCGCCATCGCCCATCACGCCGTGCACGGAGTTCTCCGCCTCGAGCAGGTTGAGCACCACCAGAGACTGCGGTCCGTTCTCCGGAACGTGGAGCAGCTTTCTCGCCTTCGCCATCGGACCGTCGATCGCGGTGAGGTAGGGCCGGAGCGCCTTGCGGTACTCGCTCTGCACCTGGGCCATCAGATCGCCGATGTTCCACTTCTTGTAGACGTCGGCGAGCAGACCCTCGAGGCCCTTGAGATCCTGCAGCTCCTTCGCCTTTGCGCCGGTGGCAAACGGCGGGGCCGCGGACTGGACCGCGTACTGGAGGTAGTGCTCCATCGGCCGGGCGTGGGCGTCGAAGAAGTTGTTCGCGGCGGCGCGGACCGAGGGATCGGCGGCGAGCAGCTTCTGCCGGACCTCCGCGCGGACCGGGTGGAACTGATACCGCGGCAGCGGATCCTTCCGGACCAGCGGTGCGTCGTCGTAGCCCATCGCGTTGAACAGGGCGAAGAGCGTGAAGACGCGTTCGTCCGCGCGCAGCTCGATGCCCTCGCCGGTGTAGAGCGAGGCGAACCAGTCGGCCTCGGCGCGCGCGGCGGTGGTGCCAAGGACGACGAAAAACGCTGCCAGAACGGGGAGATGTCGCTTCATCGGCGGTGGACCCTACCTATCGGAAGGTGCTTTGGCCAGCGGCGATCCGGGAGCACCAACGCGCCCGGCCGTCCGCTATTTCTTGAGCAGCGCCTTGAGCTGTTCGCGGTTCTCGTTCAGCCGTCCGCCGAAGTCGCTGACGATGTTCATCAGCAGCTTGAGGCAGGCCTGCGGCTTCTGCGCCATGAGCTTCTGGAAGTCCGCCAGGCGGATCTCCGCCGCGGTCACGTGGGACGCCGCGGTCGCCGAGCACATCCGCTGTCCGGCGTGGATGAGCGACAGCGCGCCCAGGGCGTCGCCCGCTCCCACCTCCCCCAGGGAGGCGTCCTCGCCCTGAGGCGTCTTCGCCGTCAGCTTCACCGTGCCCTCGCCGATCAGCAGACAGTAGTCCGCGACCATGTTCTCGACGAACAGGGGACTGCCCGGAGGAAAGCTGCGCTCGGAAGCGATGCCCGCGAGGATCTGCAGCCCGGTATCGGTGAACCCTTTGAAGAGCGAACTTGCCCGGAGGACGTCGACCGCCGCCATGCGGTCCATCCATAACACGACCCGGGCGCCGCACCCACTCAAGAGCGCCCGGTGTCGTCCAGTTCGCGCCGGTACTGCTGCGCATAGCCCACGTAGTTCCGGGCCGATTGGACGAGATAGGCACGCTCGTCATCGGTGAGCGGACGCTTCACCTTCGCGGGGCTCCCCACGACGAGTGAACCCGGCGGGATCACCGTCCCGGGTGTCAGCAGCGCGCCGGCGCCGATGATGCAGTCGTCCCCGCCCTGCACCCCGTCCATCACGACGGCCCCCATCCCCACCAGCACCCGGTTGCCGATGGTGCAGCCGTGCAGCACCACGTGGTGGCCGACCGTCACGTCGTCGCCGATCGCGGTCCCGAACCGCTGTGAGAGCACGTGGACCATCGTGAGGTCCTGGATGTTGGTCCGCGCGCCGATCCGGATAGGGTTCACGTCGCCGCGGATCACCGAGTTGAACCAGACCGACGACTCCTCGCCGATCGTCACGTCTCCAACGATCTGTGCAGACGCCTCGATGAAGCAGGACGAAGGGATCACGGGCGATTTGCCGGCGAACGTTCTTTGGGCCACGGGCACCTCCTCCTGGCGGCTTCATACGTCCGGCGGCCCAGGAGCCAAAGGACGAGGCCGATCACAGCTTCCGGCACGCGAATTCCCGACTCTCGCCCGGAGCTTCACATGCGCATCGCTCTGACGATCGTGACGCTGTTGACGCTGGCCGCCTGCGGCGGCGGAAAGGACCTGTACGAACCCTGCGGCTCCTCCTGGGACTGCGGCGAACAACACGGCGTGGACATGGACTGCATCGCGCCGGCCGGCGCTGCGACCGCGTTCTGCTCGCCGCCGTGCGAGTTCCAGCCGTCCGGGAACTCCACCTGCGTGCCCAACGACCTGTGCGGGATCGGCTGCTGCCAGCAGGGCGCCAGCGGCGCGACCGGTCCGAACTCCGGGTTCTGCGTGCTGCAGTGAGAGCACGCAGGCGGCGGTTTGCGCCGCAATGAGGCGCATTGTGACGCACGGGACATGAGCGGCGGTGCGGCCGATGCGCGGGGATCGGCCTGAGTGCGCCGCGACGTCTCCGTGCACAAGCGGCCTCCGTGCACAAGCGGCCTCTGTGCGCGAGCGGTCTC
>JADGHL010000009.1 GCA_019686135.1 Myxococcaceae bacterium
CCCGCGGTTGTGGCACACCCGCTCCCCCACCCCCCCCCGCCCCCCCCGCCCGCCCACGGCCCAGATGGATTTGCGGAGGCCGAGCGTGGCGGTGTTCAGCTTGCCGTGCGTCTGCATGGACCGGCGCACGGCTTCGCGAACCGCGCCGCGAAGAACCGGCGAACGCGGCAAGGCGGCAGCGACATCACCCTTCAGCTCATGGTGCTGCGAGAGGCGACGGACCGCCGTTTCGGGCATCAGCTCGAACCTGTCGCCGAGGAAGCGTCCCGCGCTCTGAGCCAGGTGGCGACCGACGATGTAGGGCGCCAACTCGAGCCGATCCTTCGTGGAGTACGCCTGGTCGCGCGCGAGTCGCCGCAGGTCCCGCCCCGCATCCCTCAGCGCCTGAACCGCCAGAGCCCGTGCGCCGGGCAGGTCGCCCGGGTCGCAGTACTCGCGCCGGAAACGGGCTTCATCGAACGCGCGCCGCAACACGGTCGCGAGGGAGTAGTCATGGCTGTGCCGGACCGCCGCATTCGGGGCATAGGCCTTGATGTAGCCCGCCTCGAGGATGTCCGACGCCCACAGCTGATCCTCCATGAACTCGACGTCCCGATAGGGGATGCGTTCCCAGACGGAACGCCGCAGCGCCGCGTTGTTGTCTGAGAAGAACTGGTACCAGCCCCGTCGCGACTCGTACTCCGCCCAGCCTTCGAGGCCGGGGGCGATCCGGTAGAGCGTCACCTGCTCTCCGAACGCCCGGAAATGGGCGTCCAGCATGTACGCCTCACTGGGGTTGCAGCCGGGGTGGGGGAGGTGGCGGCCGAACACGCCTGCCACCTTGTCGTTGTCCCGCATCGGCTGGATGAGCTCCGCCAGCCACCGGTCGTCGTTCGGGACCGCGTCCTGCGTGAGCATCGCCACGAACTCGGAGCGGCAGTGCGCGATGGCGAAGTTCCGGGTGCGCCCGTGACCGAACTCCGCAGGTGGAATCTGGAGGAGGCGCGCGCCCGACGATTGGATGATGGACAGGGACCCGTCCGTGGAGCCGCTGTCGACGCACAGCACCTCGAAGTCGAAATCCGCCTTCTGAGAAAACACCGACGCGAGGCATTCCCCGAGGCGGCTTTCGCCGTTCTTCACGGGGATCACTACGGTGACCAGTGGCGCCATGGCGGATGCGGGTAGGAGGGGGAGAGTGCGCGAAGCGTTCGCGCGGGCGCGCTCTTACGATCAGGATCGGGCGGAGGCAAGGAGCGCGCCGTGGCGTGACCTCGTCTCGGACCCGGCTTGAATGCTGCGGAGCGCCGTCGTACAAGCCCGCGTTCCTTCGATCGGGCCGAGAGGCATCCTTCATTGATTCTGTCGTTCGCGTGGGCGCCGCGGCCTGGGCCGTTTCTGCAGCTCCTGTTTCTCCTGGGTGTGACGCTCTGTGCGATTGTCCTTTGGAGGCGGGGGCGTGCCGAAGGGTCGCTGCCGGGACGGCTCCTGTGGGCAGCGGCGCCGGTTCTGGTCGCCTGGGCCGGCGCGGTGGTGCTCTCCCTGTCCGCCTCCGGGAATCTGGGCGTGGCGTATGCGTTCGAGAACAACGTTTTCCTGGTTTCGAGCGCACTGCTCGTGACGCTGCCTCTGATGGCGCTTCCGACCCGCTTCCGGGCCGTGGGTGGCTTTTTCCTGCTGTTCGCCGCCGCGCTCGTGGCGCTCGGCGACGCCATCTACATGCGTGCGTTCAGCGGGATTCTTTCGCCGGAGGCTGCTGGCGCCGCCGGCCAGGTGCCGGACGTCCTGCGCAGCATCGCGGCGTTGCTCCGCATCGAGGACCTCTGGATGTTGGTGGTACCCGCTTCAACGCTCGCGTTCGCGGTGGTGATGTGGAAACTGCCCATGGTTCCACCTCCACCATGGGGGTGGAGACTTCTAGCAGCCGTTCTCATGATGGCCTGCGCCACTCCGGCGCTCTGGCGCCTCGGGGGAGAAGAAACATCCGTCCGCGGTCTCCCGCTGGCGCTCTCGGACGCTGAGCTGATCCGGGCCAACGGGCTCCTGGGCGCACACCTTCTGGAACTCACACGTTCCGTCAGAGATCGACTCGGGTCGAAGTGGTCTTCTGAAGCCGCTGTGCGCGCGCGGGCTTTTTTCGACCGGCCACGCGCCGCGCCCGACCCGGAATGGTTCGGCGCTGCGAAGGGCGACAATCTGGTCCTCGTCCAGGTCGAGGCGCTGCAGGACTGGGTCATCGGCCTTGTCATCAACGGACAGCCGGTGACGCCCTTCCTCGACTCGATGCGCAGCCGGGCGATCGAGTTCACGCAGATCTACGATCAGACGAAGGACGGGAGGACCTCCGATGCGGAGTTCGCCGTCCTCAACTCACTCCACCCATTGGAGAGAGGATCGGTGGCATTCCGCCGCGCCGGCAACCACTTCCTCGCGCTTCCCTCCATTCTCAAATCGCATGGGTATGTCACTGTTTCCGCGCACGCCAACGAACCGGGTTTCTGGAACCGCGGCGTGCTCCACCCGAAGTATGGTTTTGACCGGCTCCTGTTCCGAGGCGAGTTGGGGACGGGCCAGATCCTCGGGTGGGGGCTGCCCGACGCGGATCTGTTCGAACGCGTGACGGCGACATTGCCGACGCAGCAGCCGTTTCTGGCCTTTCTCGTCACCGTCACGTCTCACCATCCTTTCGACTACCTCCCCAGGGAGATGAAGGAGCTCTCCCTGGGGGAACTGGAAGGAACCCCCGTCGGCAACTACCTGCAGAGCGTGCGCTACGTCGACGGAGCGTTGCGACATCTGTTCGAGCGGCTCGAACAGCGTGGTCTGCTCGACTCGACGGTGGTGGCGATCTACGGGGACCACGACGCAGGGTTCGAGTACACCGACCTGCTTCGGAAGGTGGCCGGGATTTCTGCATGGACGGACGCCACCCGCATCCAATTTGACCGGGTTCCTTTCATGATCTGGCTGCCCAAAGCTGCCCGGACAGGCCGGTTCGATCAGCCGGGCGGTCACGTGGACATTGCGCCGACGCTGCTTCGCCTGCTGGGAATCCCGACGCCACGTTGCTTCGCGGGCAGCCCGCTTCCGTCGCGGACCCCGGCGCCCGTGTTTTCGCCGATGGGCGCCGCCATCCGCGGCGATCGGATGGCGATTCTGGATGCCCGCCGCTGTGTTCATCTGCCCGACGGGGAGCCAGCGAGCGGCGCCTGCGATTTCGTGGAAGCGGCCGAGGCTCCGGTCGTTGCGAGCCGATACCTGACGGAGCAGGACGCGTATCAGGTGCTTGGCTGCGACGACGCTCCGACAGGTCAGCCGCCGGCGACCTGGGCTTCCGGGGAGGATCAGGTCGATGTCACAGCAACGCGCTGACCATTCGCTGCCGATCCTTCGAGCAGGCATCGTCCTCTACCGGAACGATCCCGAAGAGCTCCGGCGCCTGTTCGTCTCGCTCGAGCTCAACCGGTCGTCTCCGGGCGGGCCGCAATTCGACGTCGCGGTCATCGACAACTCGCCCGACACGGAACTCGCGGGGACGGTCGCCGCCCTGGCTCCGCACGTGCGCTACACACATGCCGGGGCCAACCTCGGCTTCGGTGCCGGCCACAACCGGTTGATGCGGGCCGCGTTCGCCGAGCCCTCCAACCAGTACTATGTCTGCGTCAACCCGGACGCGCTCCTCCATCCGGACTGCCTTCGGGAGCTGGTCGCGGCCGCTCGACGCCAGCGCACGCCCGGTCTGGTCGAAGCGCTTCAATTCCCCGACGAACATCCCAAGACCTACGACCCGACCACGCACGAGACCCCCTGGTGCAGCGGGTGCGTGCTGCTCATCACTCGCGAGGCCTTCGAACGACTGCAGGGGTTCGACGAGAACTTCTTCATGTATTGCGAAGACGTGGATCTCTCCTGGAGGGCACGGGGCGCGGGTTTCAACACCTCCATCGCCCCGAGAGCGTTGGCGCATCACCACGTGGGACATCGGGCGCCGGATCCGCGGACCCAGCGCGAGATGCTGAAGAGCGGCATCTATCTGGCCAGGAAATTCGCCAACCCTCGGGCGGAGGAGCGCTGGATGGCCGAGTACAGAGCGCTTGGAGGCGACGCCGCGGAAATTCCGGTAGCCCCCACGCTTCCGCCACAGGTGCTCCGCTACGCGGACTTCGATCACATGTTCTACATGGCGGAGGGACGCTGGTGAGCACCGGCAAGGCCAGAGTCGTGCCGATCCGGACGCCCCAGGGCCCGGTCGCTCCGCTCCGGTGGTGCGAGACCGAACAGGGCCGTCAGGTCCTCTCGCTTCTGCGCGCAGGCGCATCCGTCGCGGTGGTGGGGCGTGAGCCCGAGTTCGTCGAGGGGCTCAACGCCGAAGGGTTCACGGTGCTCCACCTCGAAGCGGCCGACCTCGTGAGCGCTGCCGGCGGAACGCAGGAGACCGATGCCATCCTCGCGCTTCGTCGCGCGGAGCCGGACGCCGTCCTGCTCGGAGAAGGCTGGTTGGAACAGCCGGACCCCCGGCGCATCCTGGCGGTTTGCGCCGAGGCAGCGCCCCGGGCGGATCTGGCCGTGATGTTCTGGAATGCGGCTTCGGCGTCCCTGCTCCTGCAGGCGCTCGCCGGGCAGCCGATCCCGCGCGCCCTCCAGGAAGCGGAAGTCCGGGAGTGGCTGCTCGAGCACGGGTACGTCGTGCGCCACCAATGGAGCCTCCCGGCGACACGTCCTCCGCGCGCGCTCCCGCGGGACACCGAGAACGCGCTCCGTTGCCTCTTCGAGCAACTCCAACCCCGGTCGTCGTCCGATCGGCTGGTCTATTGGGCGCGCCGGTCTGCGGATGCACGTCCGAGCCCCCGGATGGATCTGGTCCCGGGCCTGCTGAGCGTCGTGATGCGCCATCACTCGCTCGAGCGCCTTTCGTATCTGGATCAGGCCGTCTTCTCGCTGGCGTGTCAGCAGTACGCGCCCCTGGAGATCGTCGTCGCCACGCAGTGTCCGGATCCCTCGGCCGCGGCGGAGTTGTCCCGCGTCCTCGAACGCCATCGACCCATCGGCGGCTACACGTTCCAGGTGGTCAGCCAGCCCTCCGACAGGGACATCCGGGCGCGGCTGCTCAACCTGGGAATCGCTTCGGCGCGCGGTCAATATCTGGCATTTCTCGACGATGACGACGTGGTGTACCCGCACCACTATCGTCGCTTGATCGACGCGCTCCGCTCGTCGGATGCGGCCTGGGCTTTCGCCGAGGCGCGACGGGCGTTCTATTTCAAGGACGCGCAGGGCGATTTGTATTGCCGGACCAAGGATCGCCCCTACAACGTCGAATACAGTCGCGCGCGGCTCCTCGAGAGCAACTTCATTCCCTGCCACGCCTACGTGGTGGACCGGTTCCGGGTGGGCAGCTTCCCCCTGGCATTCGCCGAGGAGGCGAACCGGAACGAGGACTACATCCTGCTCCTCCGGCTGTGCGCGCTGTTTCAGCCAATCCAGCTCCGTGGACCGTTCGGGTGCGAGCACCGGCTCCGTGAGGACGGGTCCAACTCCATGGTGGTCGACAGCGAGCCGCCTGCGATCCGCCGCAGAAAGGAACGGGAGTGGTTGGTGTCGCTGGCCATGATGGAGGCGTACAAGCGAAAGACCTTCCTGCTGCTGGCCGCGAACGAAATGGAGGATGAGGTCCACGCCGCGGTCGCGCGGCTGCCACCTCCGGCCGAGTCCCCCCTGCGCTATCAGCTTGCGGAACGCCTCAATCAGAGGCTGAAGGAGATCTCCCCCCGGACGCACCGGCTGCTGAAGAAGGGGCTCTCATTCCTCGTCGGCCGCTGAGTCACGCGTTCTGCAGGTGTGCGGCGGCGAAGGCCGACAGCGGCTCCAGCGCCAGCTCCAGCGCGTTCGCGACCTTCTCCGTGCGCAGGTCCGCCTGGGTGGTCGAGAGCGTGAGGTTCGGGTTGTAGAAGGGGTCGCCGCGCTCGAGGATGTCGCGGTACGCGACCACCGACTCCCAGTGGTCGTCCTCCGGAATGGGCGTGGTGCGGCGGCTGGCGGACTCGTGGTGATAGAGCCAGGTCCCGGCGGTGTAGACGACGCGCTTGCCGCGGCGGACGGCGCGGAGGCCGAGATCGACGTCGCTGCCGCAGACGCGGAAGCGTTCGTCGAATCCGCCCAGCGCTTCGAACTCTTCTCGGCGCAGCAGCACGCACGCACTGGTGACGGCGAGGTAGTTGCGGTTCCAGTCGGCGTGCCCGAACGGAGTCCAGCGCTGGTCGTTCGGGAAACGCCAGAACGGGTGGCCGGCGTACCCGCACAGGCCCACGACCACGCCGGCGTGCTGGATGCTGCCGTCCGGGAAGAGGAGCTTGGGGCCCACCATCGCCACCTCGGGGCGCTGGGCGTGGCCGATCAGCTCCTCCAGCCAGAAGGGATCGACCACCTCCATGTCGTTGTTGAGGAACAACAGCAGCTCGCCCTTCGCCTGCTTCGCCGCCCAGTTGTTGAGCCGCGGGTAGTGGAACGGGTGGTTCCACTCCAGCCGCCGGACGCGCGGGTCGGTCAGCCTGTCGAGGTACGCGAACGTCTTCGGATCCCGGCTCTCGTTCGAAACGAGCAGGACCTCGAACTTCCGGTAGCGCGTCTTCTCCAGAAGGGACGGCATCAGCCGCTCGAGAAGATCGGGCCGGTCCTTGAAGGGGATGATGATCGACACCAGCGGCTCGCCGCGCACCGGGTAGCGGATGCGGTAGTTCGTGGGCGCGGGATCGGTCACCTCGCCGGACTCGCCCTTGCGTGAAAGGTGCTCCTGCAGCGCGCGGATGCCGGCACGCGAGGCGGCCTTCAGCTTCTCATCGTCGTGCGACAGCGAAATCGGCGAGGTGCGCCAGTGGTAGAGGATCTTCGGCACGTGGGCGACGCGCTCGCTCTGCTCCGACAGGCGGAGGAGGAAGTCGAAGTCCTGCGATCCTTCGAACCCTTCGCGGATCCGGAGCGCCTTCACCAGATCGGCCCGCGCCACGACGAAGTGGCAGATGTAGTTCACCGACCGGAGCAGGTCCGGCGAGTAGTCCGGCTTGTAGAACGGGTTCAGCCGCACGCCATCGTTGGTGATCCGATCCTCGTCCGAGTAGAGCCAGTCCACCCCGGGTTCGGTGGCGATGCGCAGCGCCATCTCGGACAGCGCGTGCGGCGCCAGCACGTCGTCGTGATCCAGGAACGCGATCCACTCGCCGCGCGCGAGCTCGATCGCCGCGTTGGTGGCGCGGGCGATGCCGCCGTTCCGCTCCAGCCGCGTCCAGCGGATGCGCGCGTCCTTCTTCGCGTACGCCTCCAGCACCTCGCGGACCCGGCGGCTCTTCGAGCCGTCGTCCACCACGCACAGCTCCCAGCGGTCGTACAGCTGCGCACGGACCGACTCCACGCACTGCCGGAGGATCGGCTCGGGTGTCTCCCACGCGGGGACCACGAGGCTGATGAGCGGCCGCGACGTCAACGTCTTCAGCGCGGCGGCGGAGGCGGCGATCTCCTGCGGCTCCCTCGCCTCGTAGAACGCGCGGTACTCGGCCTGCGTGGGCGGGACCACCGGGGGCCGGCCGTGCAGAAGGTCGGACAACACGAGCATCACCTCGGTGTTGAACCGGTTCTGCTTGCGGAAGATCTCCCGGAGAAGCGGCGCCAGCGCGCGCGTCCACGGCGCGCGGATCTCCAGCGGATCGCACAGCGCCGCAAGGTCGCCGATCCGCCGGTTGGCCTCTTCGATGGGAGGAATCTCGCCCCTGGCAGCCAGCGTCGCGAGCTCGATCGCGTGCTCGTTCCACTTCTTCTGCCGGTCGAGGATTGGCCGCCACAGGGGATGCGAGGTGCGAAGCCACGCCGCTTTGGCGCGGAGGACGACTTTCGCGGCGATGCCGCGCAGGTGCGTGGTGGGCGACCACTCCGCCGGATCCGCCAGCGGGCGCAGCCTCCACTCCACATTCGGCGAATCCTCCCGGAGGATCGCCTCCAGCACCTCCAGCAGCGCGTGGTTGAACGCACATTGGGTGCGCAGCACCTCGCGCTCCAGCGGTGCCACTGCGGCGACCGTCAGACGCTTGGCGCCGGTGATCAGCTCGCCCCACTTCTTGCGGTGGGACGGCGGAACCTCGAAGCGGAGCACGTCCGCCGCCTGCCGCGCGGCCTCGAGCGGGCTGCGCGCGCGCGGAGCCACCGGCGGTGGCCGCCGCTTCACCAGCTCGCGGTAGAGCGCCGGGAGGTCTGTGCTGTTGCTGCGCCGCGCGAGGGTGATCGCCTCGATCAAATCGGCGGTGGAGAGGTCGGACGGGGAGGGGGCCTGTTCGAGCGACGCTGCGCGCATCTCTACTCCAATCGCCTCGTCTGTCTTTGGGCCGGATCCGCGGCCGCCTCGAGCGCCTCGAGCCGCCGCTCCACTTCCTTTCTCCACATCGCCTGGGTCTGCGCGTTCACCTTGACCTGCTCGTACATGAGCGCCAGCGAGCTGAGGATCGACTGGTTGAACTCGACCTGCCGGCGCAGCACCTCGTTGATGAAGGGCTGGAATAGGAACCGGAAGCTGCGCTTGGCAGCGACCAGCACCGGCCCGATCAGCGGGCGGTGCGAGGTGGCCGGATCGGCGTAGCGGGAGTCGGCGCGCAGCCGCGGCTCCTCCAGGATCGGTGGCCAGCGGCCCGGGCCATCGTCGTGCGCAGACGGCGGGGCGATCCGATCGAGCCGTTCGCGGAGCTCGCGCTCGACGATCTCAGTGGGGTCCGGGATCTCGTTGGCCAGCTTCGCCAGATCCTCCGGCGGCGGCGTGTCGGTCGCCAGCTCCGAGGCGTTCACGACGCTTCGCTTCATCCTGTGCTCCGCATCGCGCCGGACATCAGCGCGTCGAAAAAGGCGTCCCGCGTGTTCGCGGGATCGAACGCCCGCGCGCGCAGCCGGCTGCGTTCGATCACCGCGCGGCGGACCTCCGGCCGCCGCTGCAGCACGGCGATCAGCCGCGCGTACACGATCGGATCGGCGCTCCGGCAGACCCAGCCTGCGCCGCCGAGCGTCTCCGCCACCGCCCCCGCGTCATATGCGATCACCGGAACGCCCCGATACAGCGCTTCGATCAACGGCACGCCGAATCCTTCGTGCGCGCTCATCGACAGATAGACGGAGGCCGTCGCAAAGCACGCGGCGAGCTGCGCGTCGCTCACGCGTCCGAGGATGTGGACACGCTCAGGCCCGAGCGCGTCGCGCACGCCCCAGATGAAGGCGCCGTACGGGTGCTCCCGGTTCAGCTCGCCGGCGAGGACGAGGCGGCTTTTCGGGTCGAACAACCGCTGGTACGCGGTGAAGACGCGGAGCACCTCTTCGATCCGCTTGTTGGGCGCGCCCCGGCCCACGAACAGCACGTTGGTCATGCCGTCGTCGAGCTCGCTTCGCAGCGCTTCGTCCGGCCGGGTGTCGAGCGCGGCGAACTCGAGCGGGAAGGGGACCACCTTCACCTCCGCGAACCCTGCGGCGTCCAGGTCCTTCGCCGAGAACCGCGAGAACGTCAGTGCCAGAGGTGCGATCGGCGCGAGCTCGCGCAGCTCCTCCAGCCCGGCCGCGCAGGCCGCCGCCAGTGGCGGATCGTACGGCGCGATCAACGCCGGCGGCGTGACGTTGTGGAAGATGACCGCGACCGATGCTTTGCGCGCGACCCTTCGGAGCAGCGGCACCAGACGGGACTGGATGCTGTGGTGGACGAGCACGAGATCGCCGCGGGCGACGTGGTCGGGGAGCTCGTCGACCGATATCGACTCTCCGCGCGAGCGTTCGTCGGTGCGTCCGCTGAAGACTTCGCTTTCGTGCCCGGCCTCGCGGAACCAGCGCCGGAGCAGGCGGACCTGGTTCCCGACGGCGTCGCCCCACGAGAGCGTCGGTGTGACCTGATGGATGGCCGAAGGCACGCGGGGCTTCTAGCGGGGGACGGGCCCAGGGTCCACCTTCGGGGAGCGACGGCCGCGGAAGGGAAGCGGGCCGGCGCGCTCTTCCTTCCGGGCGAGCGTGCATGGGGGTATAGAGCACCGGCACATGAACGTCCTCGTCACCGGCGGCTGTGGCTTCATCGGTTCCAACCTCGTCAGGTATCTGCGCCGGGAGCGCCCGTCGTGGAAGGTGGTCAACCTCGACAAGCTCACCTACGCGGGCAACCTGGAGAACCTCCAGGACCTCGAGGGCGACCCGAACCACGTCTTCGTCAAGGGTGACATCGGCAACCGCGAGCTTTTGGATCTGATCATCCGCCAGCACGGGATCGAGGCGATCTTCCACCTCGCCGCGGAGTCGCACGTCGACCGGTCGATCCTCGGGCCGGAGGTGTTCATCCAGACCAACGTGCTGGGCACCCACGTGCTTCTGGAGGCGGCGCGCGCGCACCAGCTCAAGCGCTTTCTGATGGTGTCCACCGACGAGGTCTACGGCTCGCTCGGCCCCACCGGCGCGTTCACCGAGTCCTCGCCGCTTCGGCCCTCCTCGCCGTACTCGGCGTCGAAGACCTCCGCGGATCTGGTGACGCTCGCGTACCACCACACCTTCGGGATGGACGTCGTCGTCACCCGCTGCTCGAACAACTACGGGCCGTACCAGTTCCCGGAGAAGTTGATTCCCCTGATGATCGCCAACGCGCTCGACGACAAGCCGCTGCCGGTCTACGGCGACGGCGGCAACGTCCGCGACTGGCTGCACGTCGAGGACCACTGCGCGGCGCTGGTCCTCGCGATGGAGAAGGGCAAATCCGGCGAGGTCTACAACATCGGCGGCGGCGCGGAGCGGAAGAACATCGAGATCGTCAAGGCGATCCTCGCGATGCTCGGCAAGCCGGAGTCGCTCATCCGCTTCGTCCAGGATCGCCCGGGGCACGATCGCCGCTACGCGATCGACCCGTCGAAGATCCGTTCCGAGCTGGGCTGGAAGCAGGCCCGCACCTTCGAGGACGGGCTCTCCCAGACCATCAAGTGGTACGTCGACCACCGCTCCTGGTGGGAGCGCGTCACCTCCGGCGCCTACCGGCAGTACTTCGAGACGCAGTACGCGAACCGGCTGAAGGCAGCATGAAGATCCTCGTCACCGGCTCCAACGGCCTCGTGGGCTCCCGGCTGGCGCGGGTGCTCGTGGCACAAGGCCACGAGGTGCTCGGCGCCTCTCGCGGCACGAAGACGGCGGCGGGCGCATACGCGTATGTCGGGCTCGAGCTCTCCGATGCCATGGCGGTCGACCGCGCGGTGGACGCGTTCGCGCCGGAGGTGATCATCAACCCGGCGTCGATGACGGAGGTCGACGCCTGCGAGAAGGATCCGGAGCGCGCGTACCGCGCGAACGTGACGGCGGTGGCCAACCTGGCGATCGCCGCGCGGCGGGTGGGCGCTCACCTTTTGCAGGTGTCCACCGACTACGTGTTCGACGGCGATCACGGCCCCTACGGTGAGGACGACGTGCCGAACCCGCGCGGCGTCTACGCCATCACCAAGCACATGGGCGAGGAGGCGGTGCGCGCGCTGGCGAAGCCGGGCGCGTGGACCATCGCGCGCACCGCGGTCGTCTACGGGTGGCCGGCGGCGGCGCGGCCGAACTTCGGCGCGTGGCTGGTGAACGCGCTCTGTGCGAAGCAGACGGTGAAGCTGTTCGTCGATCAGATCGTCACGCCGTCGCTCGCGGACAACGTGGCGGAGATGCTGGCGGAGCTGGGCACGCGGCGGCTGGCCGGGATCTTCCACGTGTGCGGCGCCACCGCGGTGGACCGGTATACCTTCGGGCAGAAGCTGTGCGGCGTGTTCGGGTTCGACCGGAGCCTGCTCGTCCCGTCGAAGCTGGCGGACCTGAAGCTCGCTTCGCCCCGGCCGCTGCACTCGGCGCTTCGCACGGAGAAGATCCGCGAGGCGCTCAAGGTGCAGCCGCTTTCGCTGGACGAACAGCTCCGGCGCTTCCATTCGGCGTGGTGCGAGGGCCGGGGGAGCGCGGCGGCATGAAGCCCGTCAGTGCGTCCTCGACACCCTGCGGCGCGCGGGCTAGAGCACCCGAGGCATGAAAGGCATCGTCCTCGCCGGCGGATCGGGCACGCGGCTCTATCCGCTGACCCGCGTCGTCTCCAAGCAGCTGTTGCCCGTCTACGACAAGCCGATGGTCTACTACCCGATCTCGGCGCTGATGCTGGCGGGGATCCGCGAGCTGCTCATCATCTCCACGCCCACGGACCTGCCGCGCTTTCGCGAGCTTCTGGACGACGGGTCCCAGTGGGGCATCCGCTTCGAATACGCGGAGCAGCCCAGGCCGGAGGGCCTGGCCCAGGCGTTCATCATCGGCCGTAAGTTCGTGGGCTCCTCGTCCAGCGCGCTGGTGCTCGGCGACAACATCTTCTACGGCCACGGGTTCTCCGAGCAGGTCCAGCGCGCCGCGAAGCAGACCTCCGGGGCCACGGTGTTCGGCTACTACGTCAAGGATCCGGAGCGCTACGGCGTCGTCGAGCTGGATGCACAGCAGCGGCCCGTCTCCATCGAGGAGAAGCCGAAGCAGCCGAAGTCGAACTACGCGGTCACCGGGCTCTACTTCTACGACAACGCGGTGCTGGACATCGCGGCCAACCTCAAGCCGTCCGCGCGCGGCGAGCTGGAGATCACCGACGTCAACCGCGAGTACCTGAGGCGCGGCCAGCTCCGCGTGGAGCTGATGGGCCGTGGTTACGCGTGGCTGGACACCGGCACCCACGCCTCGCTCCAGCAGGCCTCGCAGTTCATCGAGATCATCGAGCAGCGGCAGGGGCTCAAGGTCGCCTGCTTGGAGGAGATCGCCTTCCGCATGGGCTACATCGACGCCGAGCAGGTGCTCCGCCTCGCCCACCCGATGCGCAACAACGACTACGGCCGCTACCTGATCGACCTGGTCGAGAACCGCGGCGCGGTCCGATGAACGTCCGGCCCACCCGCATCCCCGAGGTATGGATCGTCGAACCGAAGGTCTTCGGCGACGCGCGAGGACTCTTCCTTGAGACCTTCCAGGCCGAACGCTACGCGTCCTTCGGCATCACCGGGCCGTTCGTCCAGGACAACCTCTCGCGGTCGGTCAAGGGCACGCTCCGCGGGCTCCACTTCCAGGAGCCGCGCCCGCAGGGAAAGCTGGTCTACGTGGTGCGCGGCGCGGTGCTGGACGTCGCGGTGGACATCCGCCGGGGCTCGCCGACGTTCGGTCAGTGGGTGGCCGTGGAGCTCTCG
This sequence comes from Myxococcaceae bacterium, assembly GCA_019686135.1. Classification (GTDB taxonomy): domain Bacteria; phylum Myxococcota; class Myxococcia; order Myxococcales; family Myxococcaceae; genus JADGHL01. The sequence continues at coordinate 13,200 of JADGHL010000009.1, forward strand.
GAGGAGAACCACCGCCAGCTCTGGGTGCCGCCGGGGTTCGCGCACGGGTTCTGCGTGCTCAGCGACTCCGCCGATTTCGCCTACAAGTGTACGGACTATTATCAGCCGCAGTTCGACGCCGGGATTCGATGGGATGATCCCGACCTCGGCATTGATTGGCCGGTGAGGGACCCCATCATCTCGGAGAAGGACTCGAAGCTGCCCCGCCTCAAGGACGCCCCGCGCCTGCCGAACTGGAACGGGAATCGTTGAGACCGTTGTTGACCGCGCAGGACCCGGAGGACGTCATGGCGAAGATCGCGAAGGACCACGTCGTTGCACTCGACTACAAGCTCCACCTCGGTGACGGGAAAATCATCGACCAGAGCGAGGAGGGCGAGCCGCTGCTCTACCTGCACGGTGGCGGGCAGATCGTCCCCGGGCTCGAACGGCAGCTCGAGGGCCTGGATGCGGGCCACTCCGGCCAGTTCGTGGTGAGCCCGAAGGAGGGCTACGGCGAGCACGATCCGCGCGGCGTCCAGGTGGTGCCGATCTCGTCCTTCCCGCCGGGCGCGGAGGTGAAGGCCGGGATGGAGTTCCTCGCGGAAGGCCCCGACGGCGGCGCCATCCCCGTGAACGTGAAGGAAGTGAAGGGCGACCGGGTGGTGATCGATCTCAACCACCCGCTCGCTGGCAAGACGCTCCACTTCGACATCACCGTGAGGGCCGTGCGCAAGGCCACCGCCGAGGAGCTGGAGCACGGCCACGTCCACGGCGAGGGCGGCGAGCACCCGTAGCGGGATTCATTCGTCGCCGCGGGGCGCCCCGGATTATCAATGGGGCGCATGTGCACGCTCGTCGTCGCCACCGGGCAGTTCGCCGGGTTTCCCGTCGTCGTCGCCGGCCACCCCCCCCACGCCCGGGCCCCCCCCCCCGCCCGCGCCCCCCCGGGGCCCGGGGGGGGTGCGCCCGGCGCGCCGCCCCCCACCCCCCCCCGAGGCCGTGGACCGCCCGGCGTCCGGACCGCGCGTGTGGTCGTCCGGACGGATTCCGTTCGTCGCGCCCGTGGACGATCGCGCGGGCGGGACCTGGTTCGGGATCAACGCGCGCGGGCTCGTCGCCGGGATCACCAACCGCTTCATGGCGCCCCGGTACGCGGATCGGCGGTCACGCGGCACGGTGGTGACCGACGCGCTCGGGTATCCGGACGTCGAGACGCTCCACGCGGCGCTTTCGCGGCTGGATCCGGGCAGCGTCAACGCCTTCCACCTTCTGTATGCGGATCCGTCCGGCGCGGCCGGTGTCACGTGGACCGACGGCGCCCACCTCTGCCAGGAGCGCCTCCCGTCCGGCGTGCACATCCTCACCGAGCGCAGCCTGGGAGCGGCCGAGGCGGTCCCCGCGCGCGTGACGTTCGTCCGTTCGCGCTGGCCCGCGCCGCGCGCCGACGGTACGCCCGACGCGGAGGCGCTGATGCGCCTGCTCTCGCACCACGACGAGGCCGATCCGCTCGCCGCGACCTGCGTGCATGTGCCGGCGTTCAATTACGGCACGCGCTCATCGACGGTGCTGCTGGTCGCGGACGATCCCGCCCGCTCGCAGTATTGGGCGGCGGATGACAGCCCGTGTCGGGCGCCGTTCGTCGACCGCTCCGCGCTGCTTTCGTCGCTCTGACCGCGCCGCCCCGCTTCGGGCACGGCGCGGCACTCTGCCCGCACCGCAGGCGTCGAATTCCCCATTTGAAGCGAGTAAACCGGACCTCACCCGATGCCGTTCGCCCTCGATGGAGGCGTGCGCGGCTCAGGGGCACAGAACTTGAACTTGCAGCCCCCGCCTGCCGGAGGTCCCACGTGCGTACCCCTCGCCTCGCGCTTTCTGTTGCGCTCGCTTTCTCGGCGCTCGCGACCAGCCGCTGCACCTGCGGCAAAGAGAAGAGCGACTCGAACATCACCGTCGAACCGGTCACCCGGGTCGAGGAACGCAAGCCGCTCGACCTCGAGCCGCTCCCGGAGGCGCCGCCGGTGGTGGTGGCTCCGGAGTCGCTGCCCGGTGCAGACGGCACGTTGGCGGTGGTCACCGCGCGGCCCCAGGGCCCGATGGAGGGCGAGGTCCGTCCCACCGTCACCTTCTCCAAACCGGTGAAGTCGCTCGCCGACATTGAGTCCCAGCGCGAGGAGGACAAGGCGCAGCCGTTCGCGACGATCGAACCGAAGCTGGAGGGCGAGTGGCGCTGGCTCGGCTCCGCCTCCGCGGAGTTCGTTCCCAAAGGGCTGGTCCCGTACTCGACCGAATTCCACGTCACCGTCCACAAGGGCCTGCGCGCGATCGACGGCAGCGAGCTCAAGGAGGACTACCGCTTCACCTTCTCCACACCCCTCCCGTTGCTGCAGGACGTCTCGCCCCATCAGGGCTTCACGTGGATGAAGCCGGACGACACGGTCAAGCTTCTCTTCAACCAGCCGGTGAAGGACCTCGCGCAGCACGCGCGCTTCCTCGTCGAAGGTGAGGCGCAGCCGCGCCCGGTGACCGTCGTCAAGGCGGTGTCGATCGCCGAGGAGCGCCGCGCGGCGGAGGAGAAGTCGGGCCGCAGGCGCTATGAGCGGATGGACTTCGAAGCGCGCGGCTTCAAGAACCAGCAGACGCGCTACGAGCTCTCCGCGGGGGCGCCGCTGCCGCTCAACAGGTCCATCACGCTGCAGATCGACGCGGACCTTTCGGGCGAGCAGGGCCCGCTGACGATGGGCGAGGCGAAGCGGCTGGAGTGGCACACCTATGGACCGCTCCGGCTCACCGCGGTGCGCATGTGCACGCACGAATATCCGTGCCCCCACGGCCCGCTGATGATCCTCAGCACCAACCAGATCGACCTCGAGTCGCTCAAGGGCCGAGTGAAGGTCACCCCGAAGGTTGAGCTGGACTGGGACCACGCCCGCGCCGACGCGCCGCACGCGTATGACGGCAGTTCGGACTTTAGCCCTTATGTGTCCATCCCCGGCAACTTCAAGCCGGGCACCGCGTACACCCTCCACATCGATCCCGGCGTGAAGGACGTGTTCGGCCAGACCTGGGCCCAGCCGATCGACGCCAGCGACCGCACGGACGATCTGGAGCCGGCGCTCTACACCGGCGGGCAGAACGCGCTGATCGAGACCGCCACCGGGACGAAGGTGCCGCTGGAGGTGGTCAACCTGCGCTCGCTCGACGTCCGGCTCTGGAACGTCAGCCAAGTGGAGGCCGCCTCGTTGCTCGCGCAGTCCTGGTACGACCAGGACAACCCGATCGCGCGGCCGCCCGACTACGAGGCGCACGAGGAGCTCCACTACCCGCCGAACGAGACGGTGATCCACCGGATCGACCTCGCGAAGGTGTTCAAGGGATCGAAGACCGGGATGGCGCTGGTGCAGGTGAACTCGCCGGATCTGCGCTGGCGGCCGCGCAACGGCTTCCGGATGCTGGTGCAGGTCACCGACCTCGCGGTGCACTTCATGCTCGCGCCGTCGAAGTCGCTCGTCTGGGTGACCGGGCTCTCCGACGCGAAGCCGGTGGCCAACGCGCAGGTGCAGATCGTCGACCCGGACGGGCAAGTCCGCTGGAGCGGGACTACCAACGCCGACGGGATCGCCGACGTACCGGGCGCGGTGAAGCTGGGGCTCTCCGGCGACTACGCCTGGGACACGCCGTTTGCCATGGCCACGGCCTCGATCAACGGCGACACCGGGCTCTCCTCCAGCCAGTGGAGTGACGGGCTTTCGCCCTGGGACTTCAACGTCCAGCAGGGTTGGGAGGGTGAGCTGCCGCAGTCGTTGGGCTTTATCTTCTCCGAGCGCGGCATCTACCGCCCGGGCGAGAGGGTCTACTTCAAGGGGCTCGCGCGCTACCGGTCGGTCGGCGCGCTGAAGGCGCCCGCCGCGGGCTCGAAGCTCACGCTGGCCGTGACGGATTCGCGCGGCAACGACGCGAAGAAGCTGGACGTGACGGTGACGAAGTACGGCACCTTCACCGCCACCTTCGACATCCCGAAGGACGCGCCCACGGGCGCTTGGAGCGTCGTCGCGTCGGGGAACGCGCCGGGCGGGGAGATCGACTTCAATGGCACCTTCCGCGTGGAGGAGTACCGGGCCCCGCAGTTCAAGGTCGACGTGACGTCCGACAAGACTGACCTCGTCGCCAACGACCCGCTCAACGCCACGGTGTACGCGCGCTACCTGTTCGGCGGCGCGATGAACAACGCGAAGGTGCGCTGGTCGGTCAGCCGCACCTCGACCTCGTTCAACCCGCCGGGTGCGGACAGCTTCACCTTCGCGCAAGAGACTTGGTGGTGGGACGACAACGCGCCCGAGGACTCGTCCGGCTTCTTCGCCAGCGGCGAGGGCGCGGTGGACGAGAAGGGCACGCTCGCCGTCGAGCCCGGGATCGTCGAGACGCCGGCGCAGAAGACCTGGACGTACACGGTCGAGGCGGAGGTGGAGGACGTCAACCGCCAGGTGGTGGCGAACCGCACGCAGGTCACGGTGCACCCGGCCTCCTGGTACGTGGGGATGCGCGGGCCGGTCGGGTTCAAGAAGGCGGGCGAGGAGGTGCCGATCGACCTCATCGTCACCGACGTGAAGGGCAAGCGCCTGGGCGGAAAGAACGTCCACGTCGAGGTGGTGTGCCGCAGCTGGAAGTCGGTGCGTCAGAAGGACGCGGGCGGGGGCTACACCACGGTGAGCGAACCGGTGGAGGAGAAAATCGCCACCTGTGACGTGGCCTCGAACGAGCGGGAGCCGGTGCAGTGCAGGTTCACCGCGAAGGCGTCGGGCTTTTTCATCGCCCGCGCCACCGTGGCAGACGAGGCGCAGCGAAAGCACACCGCGTCGATCGGCGTGTACGTCACGGGCCCCGGCTTCGTGGCGTGGCAGCGCAACGACACCGAGCGCATCGACCTCGTGCCGGACAAGGCGAAGTACGACACGGGCGAGACGGCGCGGATCCTCATCAAGTCGCCCTACGAGAGCGCGCGGGCGTTGGTCTCGGTGCAGCGCGAGGGCGTGCTCGATCGCAAGTACGTCGAGCTGAAGGGCAGCGTCACCACGGTGGACATCCCCATCACCGAGGAGATGGTGCCCAACGTCTTCGTGAGCGTGCTGATGGTCCACCCGCGCTCGAGCGACGGCATCGAGAGCGGTGACGACCCCGGCCGGCCGGCGGTGCGGGTGGGGTTGATCAACCTCCCGGTGGAGCGCGCGGCGAAGCGCCTGGCGGTCGCGGTGAAGGCGGACCGCGAGGAGTACCGGCCCGGCGACGAGGTGACGGTGAACGTGGCGGTGAAGGACCGCCAGGGTCAGCCGGCGCCAAGCGAGGTCACCCTCTTCGTGGTCGACGAGGCGGTGCTGCGCCTGACCAACTACCAGACGCCGGATCCGATCGCGGCGATCTTCCCGGACCGCGCGCTGAGCGTGCGGCTCGGAGAACCGCTGATCCACCTCGTCCGCAAGCGCGACTACGGGGAGAAAGGCGAAGAGGCGGGCGGCGGCGGTGGTGGCCCGGAGTCCGGCGAAGGTGCGGGCTTCCGGTCGAACTTCCAGACCACGGTGCTGTTCAACCCCACGCTCGAGATCGGGGCGGACGGCACGGCGCAGGCGAAGTTCAAGCTCCCCGACAACCTGACCACGTTCCGGATCATGGCGGTGGCGGTCACCCGGGGTGATCGCTTCGGCAGCGGCGACACGTCGATCCGCGTGGCCAAACCGCTCCTGGCGTTGCCGGCGCTGCCGCGGTTCGCGCGCGTGGGCGACCGGTTCGAGGCGGGCGTGGTGGTGCACGCCAACGGCTCGGGCGCAGGCGAGGTGCAGGTCACCGCGCAGACGGAGAACGCGAAGCTGCTCGGCCCGGCAGAGCGGCGGGTGCAGATCGCCGAGGGCCACCCGGTGGAGGTGCGCTTCCCGTTCACGGTGGAGCGGCCGGGCACGGCGACGTTCCGATTCCGGGTGCAGAAGGGGAGCGACGGCGACGGCGTGGAGGTGAAGATCCCCGTCGAGCTGCCGGTGGCCATGGAGGCGGTGGCCACATACGGCGACACGAAGGACCAGCGGGTGGAGGGCATCTCCCCGCCGAAGGACGTGCGCGACGGGATGGGCGGCGTGGAGATCACCCTCGCCTCCACGGCGCTGGGCAACTTCCAGGAGGGCTTCCGGCAGCTGGTGGAGTACCCGTACGGGTGCCTGGAGCAGCAGTCCTCGCGCCTCATCCCCTTCGTGGCGCTGCGCGAGCTGGCGCCGAAGTTCGGCATCCCCTGGGAGGGCCCAGAGAAGAAGCAGCTGGCGCAGGAGCGCGAGCTCAACGCCTTCTTCCGCCGCTACCTGTTCGACCCGCTGGACGTCAGCGGTGAAGCGGATCCGGATCAGGTGATCAAGAAGACGATCGCGTCGATCCAGTCCCTTCAGGATGAGGACGGCGCGTTCCGCTACTGGGCGGACGACTGGTGCCCATCGTCCTGGGCCAGCGCATACGCCACGTTCGCGCTCTCCCGCGCGAAGGACGTCGGCTACCCGGTCGAGCCCCAGGTGCTGAACAGGGCGCAGGCGTATCTCACGAAGGTCGCCGCCGGGCAGTGCCGCCCGTGCGAGCTGTCGTGCCCGAAGGAGACGCAGGTGATGGCCGCGTGGGTGCTCGCCCGGAGCGGCAGGCCGGAGCCGTCGGTGTACGGCGGGCTGTTCGCGGGCCGGAAGGATCTTCCGCTCTTCAGCCAGGCGCTGTTGTCGGACGCGATGTTCGTGGGCGGTGGTAACCGCGATCAGGCGCGGACGCTGTTGCAGGAGATCCTCAACCACGCGAAGGAGTCTCCTCGCGGCGTGCACTTCGAAGAGACGCACGGGCAGACGTACGCGACGCTGTGGCACTCGGACACCCGGACCACCGGCGCGGTGCTGCAGACGCTCGCCACCCTCTCGCCGGATCATCCGTATGTCTCGAAGATCGCCCACTACCTCACCGGGGTCCGCGAAAAGGGCAAGTGGCGGTCCACGCAGGAGGCGGCGTTCTCGCTGATCGGCCTCACCGAGATGGTGCGGACGAAGGAGAAGGACACGCCGGACTTCGTCGCGAAGGTGCTGCTCGGGGAACAGCCGCTGGCCGTAGCGTCGTTCCGGGGGCGCAGCACTGCCGTGGAGCACGTCACCGTGTCGATGGCGGATCTGCAGAAGAAGACCGGCGGAGCCGAGAGGCCGCTGACCTTCAAGAAGGACGGGGCCGGCGTGCTCTACTACTCGGCGCTGATGCGCTACGCGCCCACCGAGCTGCCGACGAAGCCGCTCGACGCCGGGCTCTTCGTGCAGCGCTGGTTCGAGCCGTATTCCGGCGGCGGTCAGACGACCCGGTTCTACGCCGGCGACCTGGTGCGCGTGCGCGTGCGCGTGGCGACGAACCAGGAGCGCCACTGGGTGGCGATCGAGGTGCCGCTGCCTGCGGGCCTGGAGCCGGTGGACACGTCGCTGGCGACCACCGCTTCGCTGAAGCGCACCCCGGATGAGGAGGGTTCGGGCGAAGGCTACGACTACGAGAGCGATGAGGATCAATACGCGGGGAGCGCTTACGAAGACGAGGACGAGTGGGTCGACCGCTGGGCGAACACGTTCTGGTCGCCCTTCAACCACGTCGAGCAGCGGGACAACCGCGTGGTGGTGTTCGCGGATCACCTGCCGCCGGGCATCCACGTCGCCTCGTTCGTGGCGCGCGCCACCACGCCGGGGACGTTCCTGCTCAAGCCGGCGACGGGGCAGCTCATGTACGAGCCCGAGGTCTTCGGCCGGAGCGAGGGCGGGACCTTCGAAGTCGTGCTGCCGCAGGAAGTGTCGCAGCGCTAGCGCGGGAGCCGGGATCGTGGGCACGCGGCGGGAGCAGACGGAGCAGGCGGGCTCTCCCGGGACGGCGCGGCCGGGCACCGCCGCGAAGGGCCGGTGGATCGGCCGGATCGCGTTCGGCGCTGGCGTGGCCACGCTGATCGCGGTGGTGGGCGCGGGCGTGTTCGTTGCGTTGCCTTTGCCCGAGCATCTGTTGGACTACCGGCCGGTCGCCTCGCTGCGGATCCTCGATCGCGACGGCAATCTGCTCCGCGAGCTCCGCAGCCGGCAGGACGGACGCGCCACGCCGTTAAGGTCCGATCAGATCCCCGATCGGGTGAAGCGCACCTTCGTCGCCGCGGAGGATCACCGCTTCTATTCGCACCACGGCGTCGACCCGATCGCCGTGGCGCGCGCGCTGGTGCAGAACGTCACGCACGGGCGGATCGTCTCGGGCGGATCCACGCTCACGCAGCAGCTGGCGCGGACGCTCATCCCCCGCGAACGGACGCTGCTCGGGAAGATCCAGGAGGCGCTCTGGGCGCTCCGGCTCGAGGCGCACCTCGACAAGGATGAGATCCTCACGCAGTACCTGAACCGCGTCCCCTTCGGGAACGGCACCTTCGGGCTCGAGGCGGCGGCGCAGCTGTACTTCGGACGCAGCGCCGAGCACCTCTCGATCGCGCAGACCGCGGTGCTGGCGTCCATTCCGCGTGGCCCCACCGCCTACAACCCGTACCGGCGCCCGGAGCGCCTGGACGCGCGCAAGCACTGGGTGCTGGAGCGGATGGTGGAGACCGGCGCGCTCTCCCGGGAGGACGCGGAGCTGGCGAAGGACGATCCGATCGATCTTCGGGCCTTCGCCTCGTCGTTCCGCACGCCGCACTTCGTGGAGTTCCTCGCCAGCCACCTCGATCGGTTCGGGGTGTCGGACGCGGCGGTGATCCAGACGACGATCGATCCTTCGCTCCAGGCGCGCGCCGAGGAGGCGGTTCAGCAGGAAATCGGCCGTCTCGCCGACCGGAACGTCGGATCCGCCGCGGCGCTCGTCGTGGACAACCCCACCGGCGAAGTCCTCGCGTACGTCGGCAGCGCGGACTTCTTCGACGAGGTCCACGAAGGCCAGAACGATGGCGTGCAGATGCTCCGGCAGCCCGGATCCGCGCTGAAGCCGTTCGTGTACCTCGAGGCGTTCTCCGCCGGGTACTCCCCGGCGACGGTGCTGAGCGACACCGAGGCGCACTTCGGCGGCGTGGGCGGGGAGTACTCGCCGGAGAACTACGACCGCCGGACGCACGGGCCGGTGCGCGTCCGGGAAGCGCTGGCCAACAGCTACAACGTGCCGGCGGTGCGCGTGGGCGAGCAGCTGGGGCCCGAGCGCGTGCTCCGGAGGCTCCACCGCGCCGGCTTCGACTCCCTGGACAAGGGCGCCGAGCACTATGGGCTGGGCATCGTCCTCGGCGACGGCGAGGTGTCGCTGTGGGAGGCTGCGCGGGCGTACTCGGGGCTGTCGCGCGGCGGCGTGCTGCGTCCGCTCCGGCCCATCCTCCACGCCTGGCGCGCCGACGGCACGGAGATCGCCCTGCGCGACGAGATCCGCCCGCGCCGCTTCGCGCCCGCTACGAACGTCGCGTTGATCGCCGACATCCTCTCCGACAACTCCGCGCGCGCGCGGGCGTTCGGGATCGACAACGTGCTCAGGCTGCCGTTCCCTACCGCGGCGAAGACCGGCACGTCGAAGGGCTACTCCGACAACTGGACCGTGGGCTTCACCCACGAGCGCACCGTGGCGGTGTGGGCCGGCAACTTCGACGGCAGCCCGATGACGAAGGTGTCGGGGATCACCGGAGCCGGTCCGATCTTCCGAGCGCTGATGCTGGACGCGATGCGCGGCGTGCGGCCCGCGCCGCTGTACGACGACTCCCGGCTGGAGCACGCGCGCATCTGCCCGCTCTCCGGACAGCTCGCGACCGATCGCTGCCCCTCGTCGATGGACGAGGTGTTCGCGAAGGGTGGGGCGCCCGCGCACGAGTGCACGATGCACGCGCCGCTGAGCGATTCGCTTCCGGAGGAGCTGGCGGAAAAGTGCGCTGAGCTGGCCGGGCCGCGCGGCACCATCGAAGACCTCGGCCCCGAGTACTACGAGTGGGCGCGCAACGAGGGCCTGGCGAAGCAGCCCTGGCTGGCGGCCGTTTGCCGCAAGCAGGGCGCCCGGACCGCTGCTTCGAACGAGCTCCCGAGGATCACGTACCCCACGCGGAACGCCGAGTTCCTCCTGTTCCCGGACCTGCCGCTGAACGATCAGGCGATTCCCGTGCGCATCCGGGCCGCGCCGTCGTTCGGGATGATCGACGTGCGGCTCGACGGCGAGCTGGTCTTTTCGCTGGAACCCCCATTCGTCGGGAGGATCGCCGCGAAGGAGGGCGCGCACCGCCTCACGCTCCACCGGCCGGGAGACCCGCGCGTCCTGTCGGAGGTCCCGTTCGTGGTGCGCGCCGAGCGGAGGGTGTTCTGAGAGGGACCCGGCCCTGTTCTGTTCAGTCGACGGCGGTTGCGGGTTCACCGTCGTTCCGGACGGAATGCCTGCGAGAGCGGGGGCAACACCGCGCACCTGCGGGCGCGGCAACACCCGACTCCCCGGGGCAGGGCGTCAGCGATATGCGGGGACGATGTTCCGCCGGTCTCTGCTGATCCTCGCGACCACGCTCGCCGCGTGCGCCCACCGCGCTCCCCAGGCTCCGCCACCTGCGCCGGCCGTGCTGCCCCCCGCGTCGACCGGGCCGGTCACCATCGACATCCCGCATCGTCCGGGCACGCCGGTGGTGGTGCTGCCGCTTCAGTCCGTGGGCGCGCCGCTGTTCGCCCCGGAGCTGGAGCGCCTGCGCCGGTGGACCGCGCGACACCTCGCCACGCAGACCCAGGTCACGCTCGATCCCGTTCCGCTCGAAGAGATGGCCAGCGTCATCGCGCTCGCGGACGACCATCGCCTCACGCCGGACGCCAGACAGTGCGGCACCGGGCCGACGGTGGCGCAGGTGGCGGCGAAGAAGTGGCCGGAGGCGGTGCTCGCCAGGAGCTGGGCGGTGTGCGGAGGGAACGGGTGTGCGCTTCTGACCGAGGTCGTGCGCCCGGCGGGCGATCACACGGAGCGCCTCGGGCTCTGGCGGGCCGAGGTGGAGCCGCCGTACCTGATGCCGCAGTGGGAAGGAGCGGCGCAGACGTTCCAGCCGGCGCCGGGCGCGTTCGTGCCTCAGCCCCCGCAGCCGAACCCGGAGACGATCGCGGCGGAGCCACCGGTATCGATCGTCTCGGTGCGCGGCGCGGGCACCTGGTCGGAGCCGCCCACGCCGGAGCTGTTCCAATCCGTCGCGCCCAGGCTGTCCCGTTGCCACATCAAAGGCAGGCTGGCGCGCGGGGAGGAGAGCCTGGTGCTCGCGTACGACGCCTCCGGTGTGGCGACCCGGTGTGAGGGCACCTCGCCGTCCTCTCAGTCGGAAGACATCCTGCAGTGCTTCTGCAGCGCCGCGCTGAAAGCGAAGGCGCCACCCGGCGATGCGAACCGCCGGGCGGTCCTGGCGCTCGAGGATCCGGTCGATCTGGTGTCCTTCACCGAGGACGGCGCGCCGATCCTCGCGCGGATAGAAGACTTCCAATCCTCGTCACCAGCCATCACCGAGGAGCTGCTCTGGCCGGCGCGGCCGTGGCTGTCGCTCTGCTACGGGAGCACGCGGCTGCGCGAGGAGGTCCGCTTCCCGGTGAGGTTCTCCATCGACGAGACGGGACACATCACCTCCGAAAAGGTGGAGGGGATCGCCGCCGCGCATGCGCTCGGTCCGTGCGTGGAGGGGTATCTCCGCTTCATGCTCTTTCCCTGCACACCGACGGGCGCGACCGTAACGTTCTCGGTGCGGATCGGCCGCGTGGACGATCAGAACCGGCCGACCAGCGCCGCGCCGGTTCCGGTCGGGACGATGCGCGCCTCCAGGCCTTCGTTCACCGGCGCGGCCTCGTCCACGCGGGGGTGGAACAACAGCGGGATGCCCACGCCGAAGGCGCTTCCGATCACCGCGCCGGTGACCACGTCGGTCAGGTAGTGCTTGTCCGCGCCTATCCTTAGATAAGCGGTCGTCGCCGCCAGCGGCATTCCCACCGCCCACACCAACCAGGCATGCGGATAGCCGCGCTGTTCGGCGACCACGCCCGTGGCGACGGCGATCGAGAACACGAACGAGGCGTGGCCGCTGTAGAAGGAGAGGTTGTTGTCGCTGGGGTGCTCGGTGAACGGGCGCTGCTCGGGCGGCAGCGCGTGGACGAACGGGCGCTCGCGGCCGACGGCGAACTTGATGGCCTGGTTCAGTACCGCCGCGAGCGTCGCGGTCTCGGATACGATGAGGAGATCCTCGATCGACCGGCGCACATCGCCCGATTGATGCGTGAGCATCGCGTCCAGTCCGATCGCGCTCAGCGGCAAAAGGCCGAACGCGCCGATGTTCGACAGCGTATCGGCGGTCTTCTCGCCTTCGCCCCATCGCAGCGCGCGGCCGGCGCGATCGACGGCGTTGAGCGTGTCCACTCCCGCAGCGTCGCGGTCGCACCATCGGCACGTGTCGGGCGCGAGCGCGTCCTTCGCAAGGGTCTCGCTGACGATCCACGTCGCTGCGCCGAAGGCGACAACCGCGGCATCCACCGGGACGTCGACCTTCAAGGGGTGTGGCGTGGGCGCTTCGACATCTGGCGGGCTGGCGGCCACGCAGGCGCTCAGCAGGACTGCCGGGAGGGGGAGCACGCCGCGACGATAATGGCATGTCAGCCCAGCGCCTAGACTCGGGCACCATGGCCGGGCGAGGGACACGGGTGAGGGTCTTGCCGGACGGCGCGCGCGTCGAGCACGCCATGGTGCGCGCGGCGGCGGAGGACCGTGGCTTCGTCGACGGGTCCAGCTGGTTCAGCTTCGGCCAGCTCGTCGATCTGCTCGGCGGGGCGCGGTTCCTCGAGCGCCGGCCGTGCTCGCCCCTGACCGCTTGCGTGGTGCTGTGGGCGTGCGCCCGGAAGGTCGGTCCGGGGCCGTTTGGCGACTTCGTGCAGGAGCCCGCCTTCGCGCGCGGCGCCCTGGACCTGTTCCAGGAGCTGAAGTCCGGAGGTCTGGATCCCGTAGGGTTCCGCGTCGCGGTGGAGCGTTTCCCGGCCTCTCGCATCGACCGCGCGCGGCATCTGGCGAAGCTCTACGAGGCCTACGAGGAGAGCCTGAAGGAGCTGAAGCTGGCGGACCGCGAGGACCAGGTGATCGGGGCGCTCGGAGCGCTGCGCCAGCACGGGCTGCCGAAGACGCTCACGCCGGTCCGTTCGCTGGAGTTGAGCGGCATCTTCGACTTCCCGTGGTCCCGCCGGGAGCTGTTGATGGAGCTCGCCCACCGCTGCGAGGCGGCGCAGATCCACTTCTCGCTCACGGTCCCGGCCGGCCTCTCTCCGGAGGTGGACGGCGCGGTCGATCCGTTCCTCACCGAGTTCGAGCGCCGCGCCCAATCGTGGCGGCACGTCGAACTGGCGAAGGAGGACCTCACCCTGGCGACGCCGCCGCGGCCGCTGGCAGGGCTGGGCGCGAAGCTCTTCTCGGCGAAGGGGGCGTCGCAGGGATCGGAGCCGGCGCCCGGGCTGGCGCTGTTACGCGCGGCCAGTCCCCGCCACGAGGTGCGGGTGATTGCCCGGGGCGTGCTGGCCCGCATCGAGGAGGGCACGCCGCCCGAGCGGATCGCCGTGGCCTGGCCGGATCTGGGCGAGGAGGCGGAGTGGATCGTCGAGGAGCTGGAGGCGCTCGGGGTCCCCGCGCGCGTGCGGCGCGGCATGCCGCTGTACGCCACCTCCGCCGGGAAGGTCGCGCTGGATCTCCCGCTGCTCGTCGATGACGGCTTCCCCGCAGAAGACGTGAGTCGCTGGGTGGGCTCGCGGTACTTCCCCGAGATCTCGCGGCGCGCGCCGCCGTCCGCGGCTGCGTTGCTGGCGCTCGCTTCGGTGCGGGACAACCAGCTCGGCGCCGAGGATGGGCGGGGCGCCTACGAGGTGCGGCTCAACGCATTGTTGCGGCGGCTGGAGGCGCGCGATTCCGGCGGGCGGCACAAGCAGGTGAATGCGCTGCTGGAGGCGTGCCGCCGGCTCATCACCGTCTGCGGGCAGCTCCCCGCGGAGGGGAAGGCGGCCGACCTGCTCGAGACGTGGTGGCACGCGCTCGGCGAGCTCGGCCTGCCCGAGGCCGTGCGTCAGCCGGAGCCTCGCGGTGCCGAGGGCACGGCGTTCGGCCGCGCGGTGCTGCGCGCACTGGCGCGCGATCAGGCGGCGTTCGAGTCTTTGCGCGCGCTTCACGATGAGCTCAAGGTCGCGCTGCGCGACTCGGGGGCCGGCGCCACCCGCATGGCGCGCCGCACCTTTCACAGATGGCTTCTGGACGTGGCCCGCGATTTCAACCTCCTGCCGCGCGGACCCCGTGGGGGTGCAGTGCACGTGCTGGATGTCCGCGAGCTGTGGGGCCGCGGCTTCGAGCACGTCTTCGTGGGTGGCTTCACCGACGGGCGCTTCCCCGGCCGGGAGACGCCGCACCCGCTGTTCCCCGAAGAGGATCGGATCCTCGTCAACGCCTGGCACAAGCGGGACGTTTTCCGGCTGCACACCGGGGAGGGTGAACGGCGGATTCCGCACCGGCTCGCGGTGGACCGGCTCCTCTTGCACCAGGCGCTCTCGGCGGCGGAAGCGTCGGTCACGCTCACCTATCCCGCGGAGGCGTCCGGGGGGGCCGAACAGGTCCCTTCGCCGTTCTGGGACGAGCTCATCCGGCTCACCGGCGTGCGCCCGGTCTCCGTACCGCTCCGGCCCGTCCCGCCGCTGGACGAGGTCCGAAGCGAGCTCGAGCTCCGGGAGCGCACCGCGCTCGAGTTGTTCAGTCCGCCCGAGCTGCGCGTGGCCGATCCCGACCCAGCGGCCGCGGTGCTTCGGACCGCCCTGGCTGGCGAGGCTTGGCTCAAGGAGGCAGAGGCGATCGCGGCGATCGACGCCGAGCGCCTCACCTTCTTCGGCGACCCGGAGCGGCCGCCCGGACCCTGGTCCGGCCTGGCCCACCGCGACGATCTCGCCCCGGCGCTCGCCCGCGCGTTCGAGTTCGGTCGCGACCGGCCTCTCTCCGCGTCGATGCTGCAGCGGTTCGGCAACTGCGCGTTCCAGGGGTTTCTGTCCTTCGCGCTCCGGCTGAAGGAACCGGAGGAGCCGGGCGAGGAGATCGACGCGCGCGGGCAGGGGAGCTTCTGGCACCGCGTGCTGGAGCTGCTCTTCCCGAAGCTGAAGGAGCGGGACCTGCTCAGCCGAAAGCCGGAGGACCTCCCGCCCGAGGTCATCGACGAGGCGCTGGCGCAGGCGGCGGCGGATGCCGAGGCCACCGGGCACACCGGTCACCCCGCGCTGTGGCGGCTGGGCCGCGAGAAGGCGCGGCGGATGGTGCGGCGGGTGCTTTCGTTCGAGGCGCGGGGGCTGCCCTGGCATTTCCTCGAACCGTCCCGGACCGAGCTCACGTTCGGACGCGAAGGGGCGGAACCGCGCTGGCGCGAGGTAGCAATCCCGGGCGCGGACGGCGAACCGCCGATCCACGTGGAGGGGAAGATCGACCGGATCGACACCGGCAATGGAGCGCTCGGGGTGGTGGACTACAAGTCGTCGCGTGTGAGCAGGGGCAAGGCGCTTTTGGAGGCGCTGCTCGTGCGCGAGTTCCAGCTCCCGCTCTACCTCTACGCCGCGCGGGCGGCCGGGCACGGGGGGGCGCTCAAAGCGGCGTGGCTGTCGCTGAAGGACGGCGCGCCCGTTGACCTGGAAACCGAGCTCCGCAAGCACGAGCTCACGCTCGAGGATCTGCTCACCACCGACCCCGTGCGCCGCGCCGAGCTCGAGCAGAACGAAAAGAAGAACCTGATCACCGCCGTGCAGCGGCTCGTCAGCGGCCTGAGGCAGGGCAGGTTCCCCGCGCGGCCGGACGACTGTGGCTTCTGCCCGTACCAGCGGGTGTGCCGGATCACCCAACGCCGGATGCCGGAGGCGACGCCGTGAGCCTCTCCCCCGAAGCCCTGCTCGCGCCGCGGGAGGCGCCCTCCGAGCCGCTCGCGCTCGAACGCAACCTCGCGCTGATGGCCGGTGCGGGGGCGGGCAAGACGTACTCGCTCATCACCATCTGCCTGCACCTTCTGGGCGGAGCGCGCCGTGATGCCACTTTGGTGAAGCCGGCGGAGCTGTTCCTTCTGACCTTCACCGAGAAGGCGGCCGGCGAGATGCGCGCGCGGCTCCGCACGCGGGTCGACCGGTTGGCACGGGACCCCACCGCCGCGGACGAGGAGAAGGAGCTGGCCGCGTCGTTCGCGCGGGAGGGGCGGCCGTTCCCGCCGCAGGATTTCTGGCGGCGCGTCCGCGACGATCTCGGCGCGGCGACCATCGGCACCTTCCACTCGTTGTGCGTGCAGTTGCTCCGGCGCGCCCCGGCCGGGTTCGGCGTCGATCCCGCGTTCCAGCTGCTCGAGGAGGGGGAGGCCGCCCGCATCCTCCACGACACTGCCGAGCGGATCGTGCTGGAGGCGCTGGAGCGCGAAGAGCCCGGGGTGGTGGCGCTGTGCCGGGACATCCCCTTCGCCGGAAGCGGCCGCGCCGAGGGTCTCGTCGACCTCCTCTGCAACGTGTTCAACAAGGTCCGCGAGGAGGGCCTCTCGCCGGCGCGGATCCCCATCACCGACGAGGGCCGTGCCCGCCGCGACTTCGACGCCGCGGTGGCGCAAGTGCGCGATCAGGTGCAGCGGGCGATCGACGCCGACCTGCAGGGGCGAAGGCAGTTCGGTCCGGTGCTGACCCGGATCGCGCGCGGCCTCGAAGGGATGGACGTCGCCTCGTTCCTCGCTCCCGACCGCTGGCCCGCCATCCGCAACGCGATCGACTCCGAGAAGCGGCTGGCCAACCAGCGGGAGGAGATCAAGCGGGTGAAGTTCCTCCTTCTGGGCAAGAAGGACGAGGACCTCATCGGCCTTCATGGGCACTACGCCGCCTGGGTGGTGGCGGCGCAGGAGGCGGCGTTCCGATCGCTCCTCGTGACGCTGCAGGCGCGCTACCGGGCCGAGCTCGACAAGCGGGCGGTGCTCGACTTCTCCGAGCTGTTGATCCGCACCCGCAGGCTCCTCCGCGATGTCCCCGACTTCCGCCGCGAGGTGCAGGGCCGGGTGCGCGCGCTCCTGGTCGACGAGTTCCAGGACACCAACCGTCTGCAGCTGGAGCTGGTGACGCTCCTGGCCGAACGCCGGGACGGCGCGCCCCGCCTGGTGCAGGACGGCGACGAGGAGCCGGACGAGGGCGGGGACGGGCAGCTCGGCTTCGTGGCGCTGGACGGCCGCCGCGGTCGGCCCATCCCCGTGGAGGAGGTGCCGCTCGAGCCCGGGCTGCTCGCCGCGGTGGGCGATCGGAAGCAGTCCATCTACGAGTTCCGCGGGGCGGACGTTTCCGTGTTCGAGGTGCTGGCGAAGCAGATCGAACGCGACGGAGGCGCGCGCGCCTTTCTGCAGACCAACCGCCGCTCGTCGCCTGCGCTTCTGGACTTTTTCAACGCCGCCTTCGCCCGGGTGATGGCGGTTCGCGAGGACGCGCGCGACTACGAGGTCGCCTACGTCCCCGCTTCGGACGATCTGCGCGCGCACCGCCGTCAGCGGGTGACCCCCCCGGTCGTGGAGCGGTTGATCTACGCGCCCGGGGAGACGGCGGAGGCGTGCCGGCTGCAGGACGCGGACGCAGTGGCGCGGCGGCTGAGGCTTCTGCTCTCGGAGCAGGGAGGAGAGGTGGTGGTAGGGGAGGACGACGTCCCGCGGCGCGCCCGCGGTGGGGACGTGGCGATCCTCTTCCGCCGCTTCACCCACCTGGAGCTCTACCGGCAGGCGCTGATCCGCCACGGCGTCCCGCACCGGGTCGTGCGGGGCCGCGGGTTCTATGGGGCGCAGGAGGTGCTCGACCTCGCCTCGCTGCTGGCGCTCGTCGCCGCTCCCGACGACGGCATCGCCCTGGCCGCGGTGCTGCGCTCGCCGCTGGTGGCGCTCAGCGACGCGTCGCTCTTCCAGGTCGCGTGGGAGAACCATCAGCGCCTGTCGCTGGATGGACTTCGGCAGCCCGGGCGATTGGAGGGGCTGCCCGCCGACGAACGCGCGCGGCTGGATAGGCTTCTGGCGCTCTATCCCAGGCTGCGCAAAGAGCGCGACCGGCTGGGGATCCGGGTGCTTCTGAAGGTGGCGCTCGAGGAGACCGGGTATCCGGTCGCGATCGCCGGCACGCCGTACGGCGAGCAGGCGCTGGCCAACATCGACAAGCTTTTGGAGCTCGCCGGACAGCGCGACGCCGCGGGGATGGGCGACTGCGCGCGGTTCGCGCGCGAGCTGATCGCTCTGGCGGAGGCCGAGCCCGACGAGGCGCAGGCGGACGTGCTGGATGCCGGCGATCCACGCGCGGTGCAGCTGTTGACCATCCACCGTGCGAAGGGCCTGGAGTGGCCGGTGGTGGTGGTGCCGGACATGGCGTACCGCAACCCCACTCCGTCGGGCCGGGTGGTCTTCGAGCGCCGGCTCGGGCTGGCGATCAAGCCGTGGATCGGCGACGAGCTGGAGCCCACGCCCACCGCGCGCCACCAGCGCGCCATGGCCGAGCTGCAACGGCGCGAACAGGCCGAGTCTTTGCGCATCCTCTATGTCGCGCTCACCCGCGCGCGCGACCACCTCATCCTCTCCGGCCAATCGCCCCGTCCGGCTCGGGGCACGTGGCGGACGATCCTCGACGGGCTGATCGACGACGATTCCGGATTGCGCGGGATGGTGCGGGACGTCCTCGTCGAGGAGATCGCCCTTCCTCCACCGGCGCCGCCGGCGCCCGCCGAGCCATCGGAGCGGTCGCGGGCGCGGGTGGAGCAGGTCCTCACCCGGGTGCGTGCGCCGACGCCGGTTCAGCCCCGCGAGGTGGTGCTGCCGGTGACCCAGCTGCAGGACTACTTCCTCTGCCCGCGGCGCTACCTCTACGCGCACGAGGTCGGCCTCTCCGAGCACCCGATGGTCTTCGAGCGCGAGGAGCTCCCCGACGGCGAGGCGCCGGATGCAGGCGGAAGCCGCAGCGATCCGCGGACCCGCGGCACGCTCGCGCACGCGCTGCTCGAGCACGTCGAGTGGGAACAGGTGCGCCGCGGCGGCCGAGAGCTGCGCGCGCACCTCGAGGACGTGCTCTGGGCGCAGGGCGCCAGCCCGAAGGACCGGGGCCACCAGGAGATCCTCGACGACGTGGAGGCGTTCCTCTCCACCCGGTTCGCCGCCCGACTGGCCGAAGCCGGCGCTGCCCGCGTGCACCGCGAGCTGCCGTTCCTGCTCCGGATCGAGGCACAGGACGGGTTCGCGCTGCACGTGAAGGGGAAGATCGACCTGCTCTTCGAGGAGGCGGACGGCAGTGGGCTCGTGCTCGACTACAAGCTCAGCCGCCGCCACCCCGCGGGGCTGGAGCCGTACGCCTTCCAGCTCGACTGCTACGCGCTGGCGGCGCGCCAGTACGTCCACGAGGGCGTCCCGGTGAGCACGGGGATCGCGTTCCTCAAGGAGGGCCGGCGGGAGCCCGACCTGCGGCCCGTGGCGGACGTCGATCCCCGGGAGCTCTCGCGCCGACTGGTGGAGGGCGCGCGCGCGCTGCTCGAGCACTCGCGCCGGTTCGAGTGGCCGGGACAGCCGCGTGAACGCTGCCAGAACATCCGCTGCGGTTTTCAGTACCGGTGCCACCCGGAATGAGGCAGGCGACGGTTCGGCCGGGCACGTTCCAATCCGCACTTCTTTTTCCGCCGGGCGTGGTAAGCCGCCCGCGCCATGCCGAATGTCGTCGTCGTTGGAGCCCAGTGGGGTGACGAAGGGAAGGGGAAGGTCGTCGACCTCCTCACGCAGCACGCCCAGGTCGTCGTCCGCTTCCAGGGCGGCAACAACGCCGGCCACACGCTGGTGGTGGGCGGCCAGAAGACCGTCCTGCACCTGATCCCCTCGGGCATCCTCCACGGCGGAAAGACGTGCGTCATCGGTAACGGCGTGGTGATCGACCCCGCGGTGCTGGTGAGCGAGATCGACTCGCTGAAGTCGCGCGGGCTGCTCAAGGACGACAGCCAGCTGCTGATCTCCGAGAACGCCCACGTGATCTTCCCGTGGCACAAGCTGCTCGACACGCTGAGGGAGAAGGTCCGGGGCGGATCGGCGATCGGCACCACCGGAAGGGGGATCGGCCCCGCCTACGAGGACAAGGTCGCGCGCCACGGGATCCGCGTCCGCGATCTGCTCGACACCGGGCGGCTCAATCGGCGCGTGTCGGAGCGGCTCGCCTCCGCGCTCGAGGAGTTGCGCGAGCTGTCGCACCAGGCGAAGCAGCCGCCGCCGCAGCTCGAGACGCAGCAGCTGGTGACCGAGTTCGCGGGCCTGGGCGAACGCATCCGTCCCTACGTGGGCGATGTGTCGCTGTACCTCTCCGGGCAGGTGCAGCGCGGCGCGCGGATCCTCTTCGAGGGCGCGCAGGGGACGCTCCTGGACGTCGATCACGGCACCTACCCGTTCGTTACCTCGTCCAACTGCGTGGCCGGGAACGCCGCGGTGGGCAGTGGGATCGGCCCCACGGCCATCGACAAGGTGATGGGGATCTCCAAGGCGTACACCAC
Organism: Myxococcaceae bacterium; assembly: GCA_019686135.1. Classification (GTDB taxonomy): domain Bacteria; phylum Myxococcota; class Myxococcia; order Myxococcales; family Myxococcaceae; genus JADGHL01. The sequence continues at coordinate 33,717 of JADGHL010000009.1, forward strand.
GCGCGTCGGAGGCGGGCCGTTCCCCACTGAGCTGACCGACGAGGTGGGCGAACGCCTCCGCAAGGTGGGCGACGAGTTCGGCGCCACCACCGGACGGCCGCGCCGCTGCGGCTGGTTGGACGGCGTGGTGCTCCGCTACGCCGTGCGGGTGAACGGGCTGTGGGGGCTGGCGTTGACCAAGCTGGATGTGCTCTCCGGGAACAAGCAGGTGGCGATCTGCACCGCCTACGAGCTGGACGGAAAGCGCATCACCGAGCTGCCCACCGATTACGAGGACCTCGGCCGGGTGAAGCCCATCTACGAGATGCTGCCCGGCTGGGACGAGCCGCTCGCGGGCGCCCGCTCGATGGACGATCTGCCGCCGAACGCGCTGCGCTACGTCCGGCGTGTGGAGGAGGTCGCCGGCGTTCCGGTGGTGTGCATCTCCGTCGGAGCGGATCGCGGGGAGACGATCCTTCTGCAGAACCCGTTCCGGACGGACTGACGGCAGCGCCGTTGAATCTCCCCTCCGCCCACATCGTCATCCCGTGCTAGAGGACCCTGTCTTCTCCAGGGGATGACCATGCGCCTGACGATCTCCCTCCTCATCCTGTCCGTTTTCGTCGTGCTGCCGGCGCTGGCCGCTCCTTCCGCGGCGGCGAAGGTCGCGTTCGAGCGGGGAGAGAAGGCGCTCGGGAGCGGGGACCTCGCGGGCGCCGAGGCGGCCTACAAGGAGGCCATCGCCGCTTCGCCGGATTACGCCGAGGCCATCAACGGGCTAGGCAGCACCTACTTCAAGCAGGGCAAACGCGAGGAGGCCATCGCGCAGTTCCGCGCGGCCATCCAGGCGAATCCGAAGTTCCCGCTGGCCTGGTTCAACCTCGGCTTCGCGGCGCGCAAGGTGAAGGACTACGCCACCGCGGTCCAGGCCTACGAGAATTACACGAAGCTCAAGCCGGACGATCCGGACGGCTTCTACGGCCTGGGCGACAGCTACCGCGGCGTCGGGAACTACCCGGCCGCGATCGCCGCTTTCGAGCAGTACGTCGCCCGCGAGAACCGCCCGAGCGAAGAGAAGTACAAGGAGAAGGCGAAGCAGATCATCGCCGAGCTCAAGGCCGCGCAGGCGGCGCAGCCACCGGACGCCACCGCCAGCGCGCCGGGGCAGACCGCTGAGCAGCCGGTTGTGTCCACCCAGCAGCCCGCTTCCGGACAGACCGCGGAGCAGCCTCCGGCTTCGACCCAGCAGCCCGCTTCCGGACAGACCGCGGAGCAGCGTCCGGCTTCGACCCAGCAGCCCGCTTCAGGACAGACCGCACAGCAGCCGACGTCGACGTCGCAGCCTGCGTCCGAACAGACCGCGCAGCAGGCCCCGGACCCGAATCAGCAGCCCACGCAGCCATCGGCACCTTTGACCGCGCGACAGGCGGAGCTCCTTCGCCGCAAGCTGGGGGAGGGCGACCTGTACATGGGGCAGCGGCGCTTCCGCGAGGCGTCGTTCGCCTATCAGGACGCGGTGAACGCCGATCCCAACAGCGTGGAGGCGCTGTTCAAGCTGGGCAACGCCTACGCACAGCTCGGGTACTACAGCCAGGCGATCGACAAGTGGAACCGGGTGCTGTCGCTGACGCGGGATCCGGGCGTGCGGAAGAGCGCGCAGGACAACATCGCCAAAGCGCAGAGCCGGATGGCCCAGGCGGGCGGTGGCGCGCCGCAGTCCCAGGGCCAGGCGCCCGGGAGCGGTCCCGTGGCGGCGGCCACCCGCGCCAAAGCGCGCGCCGCCTACGAGGAGGGCGTTCGCTTCATCAACGCGGGCAACTACGACGCGGCGGTGCGCAGCCTCACCGAAGCGATCCAGCTGGAGCCGACGCTCGCGGTGGCTTTCGTCGCCCGCGGCAGCGCGTACATCGGCCTGCGGCGCTATGCCGAGGCGGCGGCGGACTACCAGTACGCCAACCGGCTCGAGCCGAACCTCTCGTCACCGTTGTACGGCCTAGCCGAAGCCTTCCGGGCGATGGGGCGTACCGCCGACGCGCGCAACTATTACGAGCAGTACGCTGCATCGACCGCCTCCGACGTCCGTCCCGAGCTGCAGGTCCAGGCGCGCGAGAAGGCCGCGGCGCTGCGCTGAGCACAAGCGGCGTCGGGCCGTGCGCTCCCCGGAACGCCGCGCGGTGCAGCTCCGATGGACCTGGACGAAGCCGCCCCGACGGCCTCCGATATCCGCCCGGAGCTGCTGGTCCCGGGCACGCGCGAAGTCCGCGGCTGTACGCTGAGCGCAAGCGGTCCCCGGTGCGGACCGCCGGCCCGGGTGGCCGCTGCCGCCCGACGGATGGGCGGGCGGGCATGCGACCCTCGAACGCGTGGCCGCCTGGTTGGCCGGTGACTACGCTTGCTGCATGGCGCGCGGGCCACGAGGTGACCGGCACGAGGTCTTCCGGCCGTTCTGGATTCTGCCGCTCTCCATGGGGCTGGCGGGTGCGATCTGGGTGTTCGTGTTCCTGTACCTGCTGACCTTCGACGGGGTCCCCGCCCGGACCGTGCTCTCGGCGGCGTTCTTCGTCGTCTTCTTCGCGCTGGCGCTGACCTACTACGGGCGCTCGGCGATCTGGGTGGACCAGTCCGGGCTCACCTTCCGGGGCATGGTCCGGACGCGGCGGTTGACGTGGGCGGAGATCCGCAAGCTGGACGTTCTGCCGGGTCCGGTGACCGTCTATGCGATCCGCGCCCGCGGGATGCCGTGTCACTTCACCAGCTTCTTCCGGCACCACAAGCGGCTGGCAAACCTGCTCATCGAACGTGCGGGGCTGGCGTCGGCGCGCTGAGCTTCCCGGCCGCCTTCGCCGGAGCGCCGGGCCCGCTGGCGATTCCGAAACTGACCACCACACCGACGAGCGCGAGCGCCACGCCAAGGCCGATCAACGCCAGCTCCAGCTTCGAACGCGCCCGCTTCGGCTTCTGAGGTGGACTGTCGGGTGGCTCGGCGGAAGGCGGCGATGGGGTGGCCTCCGCCTCGGCCAGAGCCTCTTCGGGCGGAGGCGGCGGCTCCGGCGGTGGCTCCTCCTTCGGAGCCCGGAACCGGAGCAGCGAGTGCCCGAGCTCGATCACCGCGCCATCCTCCAGAGGCGCCTGCCGGTGGACTTTCTTGCCGTTGACGAAGACGCCATTGGGGGACTGTAGATCTTCGATGGTGAAGCCGTTGGCGACGCGACGGAGGCGCGCGTGCCGGCGGGAGACGGCGCGATCGCGAATGCGCATGTGGACGTCGTCGCCGCGTCCGAGCTCCGCGACGTCACCGACCATGGCGTAGCGCCTGCCGACGTCCAGCCCGGTGAGACAGGTGAGGGTGGCGCAGCGCGCCTCCGCCGGATCCTCGAAGTCGCTCATCAGGTGCATGAGCACCGCCGAGGTTCCCTTCACTGCGCCGGGTTCTTCCGGGACCTGACGGAGGCTGATGCCGTCGGCCAGGCCGATCCGTTCTCCCGCGAGGACCAGCCGCGACACGCCCGGCGGGGACAGCACCTCGTCGACCGTGAACGTGTCGCTTCCCTTCACCATCAACCGATCGCCGTCGATCCGCAGCTCCAGGAAGGCCTCGGGGAGGGAGGCGATCTGGATCGCGTCCTGGGCGCTGCCGCCGACGGTGAAGGTGCCCTGGCCGAGGTCGGCGGTGGTCGTCTCTCCCTCAACCGTGATTTCGAGTTTCATGTCGGGACGCCCCGAGCAACCCCGATGCCCGGGTAACCCCCTGGAAACTCGAAGAGAACGCCGCCGCCCGGGTCCGCGCGGGCGGAGTGCGTCTATCTCCGGGACACCCGAGGTCCGTCGAATAGGATGCCCGGGCCGATGCGCCTTCGAACCTCCCGACTCCTGTTCACCGCGGCCCTCGTCGCCGCCTGTTCCTTTCTGGCCTGTCGAGACGAGCAGGCCGGCCCGAAGTCCCGCGCTGCGCCGGGGCCGGCGAGGGCGGCGCCGCCGTCTGGCGCGGTGGTGGACTCGGTGCCGGGCGACCTGACCTTCCGGTCAGGCGCCACCTTCGCGAACGGCGCGCTCGAGTACCTCGGGTCGAAGGTGACGCCCCCGGGCGCAAGGCCGGGTGAGACGGTGACCCTGTCGCACTACTTCCGTGCGCTCCGCCCGCTGCCGCAGGGCTGGGACTACTTCGTCCACGTCGTCGATCCGGCTTCCGGGCAGATGCTGGGGAACGCCGACCACGCCTTCGCTGGTGGCCTGTCGCTGGATCGCTGGCCGGTGGGAAAGGTGGTGGTGGACACGCATCAAGTGACGATGCCCGCCGGCCCCGCGCGGATCGTGCTCGGGTTCTGGCAGGGCGAGATGCGGATGCCGATCGACCAGCCCGTGCTCCGGGACAACCAGATGCGGGCGCTCGGGCCGAACCTCGGTGCGGCGGCGCCCTCGCTCCCCGAGTACCACGCGCACAGGACCGACGCGCCGCCGGTCATCGATGGCGCGCTGGACGATCCCGCTTGGCAGAAGGCCGAGGCGGTGGTGCTGACGCAGAGCTTCAACGGCAGCAAGCCAGACCTGGCGACCACCGCGCGGCTGCTCTACGACGACCAGTTCCTCTACGTCTCGTTCGACTGCGAGGACCCGGACGTGTGGGGGACGCTGCTTCAGCGCGACCAGCCGATCTACACGCAGGAGGTGGTGGAGATCTTCCTCGACGCGGACGCGAACCAGCGGACGTACAACGAGCTCGAGCTCTCGCCGAACAACGTGATCTTCGACGCCTACTTCCCCGCGCGGCGGCAGGGGATGGACACGTCGTGGGACTCGAAGATGCAGACCGCGGTCAAGGTGCGCGGGACGCTGAACGACGACTCGGACAGGGACGAGGGCTGGAGCGCGGAGATGAAGATCCCGTTCTCGACGCTCGCGTCCGTGCCGAACATCCCGCCGCACGCCGGCGATCGCTGGCGCTTCAACCTCTACCGGCTCGACCTGCCGGACCGCCGCACCCAGCACGGCCAGTCGTTCTCGCCGCTCTTCATGGGCGATTTCCACAACCTGCCGCGCTTCGGCTGGCTCATCTTCGACTGAAGACTGAAGACTCGTGACGCACGACTCACCACGCACCCGTCACTTCAAATTCATCCGATTTCCCACGTGGTGTCGGACGCGTGCGAGCGTTCGGCCGGATCGCCGAGGAAGTGGAGGAAGCCGTTGAGCTCCATCGTGTCGATGAGCTCTTCGGCTTCGAGCTCGGAGAACTTGTGGTCGTGCACGAGGATGTCCCGCATGAGCGTCCTGCCGCGCAGGTAGCCGTGCGGCGGATCGTGCAGGAGCTGGGTCCGCAGCTCCTCCGCCAGCTGTTTCAGGTCCAGGTCCTCAGAGATCATCAGCGATAGGGTGGGGACGCGGCATGGCCCGAGCAAGGTTGAGCGGCTGCTCGTCCGGCTCCGGGCTCAGGAACGGGATCACCTTCACGTCCGTCCCGTCGCTCTCCACCCGCACCGCTCCGTGCAGGTCCGTGCGGAAGCACCGCGCACCAGCCTCGGCCCAGCGCGTCTCCACCTCCTCGTGCGGGAACCCGAACCGGTTGTCCCGGCCCACGCAGAACACGGCGACGCGGGGGCGGAGCGCGCGCACGAACGCCTCGCTGGACGATGTCCTCGAGCCGTGGTGCGGCACCTTCACGACGGTGACCGGTTCCAGCCCCGCAAGCAGCGCCGCCTCTCCCGCCTCCTCGATGTCCCCGGTCAGAAGGAAGCTCACCTGCCCGTGGGTCACGCGGACCACCACGCTCCGGTCGTTCGCCGCCTCGAGCAGGAGGCGATCTTCGGGCGGGCCGAGCACCTCGATGGTCGCCTCGCCCAGCGAAAACGGCTCTTGCCCGCGCTCGACGAGCTCCACCTCCGTCTGCCAGCGCGCCACGGAGCTCCGCAGAAGCGTCTCGAGCGGCCCGCCGTCGCTCCCCGCGGGGAGCCACAGCCGGCGCGTGGGGATCGCCGCGAGCGTGCTGGCCAGCCCGAGCGCGTGATCGGGGTGGGGATGCGAGAGCACCGCCAGCTCGAAGCGGTCGATCCCGACCTCCCGAAGGTACGGCAGCACGTACTTCGACCCGGTGTCCGCGCCGCCCGGCACTCCGCCGCCGTCGACGATCGCGTGGTGCCCGGCGGACGAGAGCACGATCGCGTCGCCGTGGCCGACGGACAGGAACGTCACGCTCAGGCCGGGCTGCGGCATCCACCGCGGCAGAACGAAGGCGATCGCCACCGCGGCGGGCACGAGCGCGAAACAGATGTGGCGGAGCCTCGAGCGGAACAGTGCCCAGCCGAACAGCCCGCACAGAAAGAGCGCCGAGGCGACCGCGCCCCAGGATGGGACGGGGAGGGACGCCCCGGGGAGCGCGCCGAAGAAGCGCACCGCGCGCAGCAGCAGCTCGCTCCCCCACGAGCCGGCCCACAGCAGAGGATCGGCGAGGGGAGGGAAGACGACCCACAGGAACGCGCCTCCCGCCGCGCAGAGCGTGAGCACGCCGCACAACGGCAGGCACACCACGTTGCTGACGAGGCCCGCCACGCCGAAGCGGTGGAACACGGACGCGATGAGCGGCGCGCTCGTCAGGGTCACCGCCAGGCTCGCGCAGAGCGTGCCCAATGCGCCGTCCAGCGTCCGCAGGATGAGGTAGCGCAGCCGCCGCCGGGACTCGGCCACCGGGTGGGGCACGGGGATCGCCGCGCGGATCGCGGGAGCCACGACGACGAGGCTCAGCACCGCGAGGAACGACAGCTGGGTGGACAGATCCGCCACACAGGAGGGATCGGCCGCGAGCAGGACGACCGCCGCCACCGCGAGCAGGTTGAGCGCGTCCCCGCGGCGCCACAGCGACAGGCCTAGGAGCATCGTCGTGGCCATCACCGCCGAGCGCACCGCGGGCATTTGGTTGCCCGTGAAGACCACGTATGCCCAGACCAGAGGCACTGCGGTGGGCGCGGCGATCCGCCGCACGTCCACGCGACGCGCGCCCCGCCAGGTGCGCACCAGCACCCAGCGCAACAGCCACACCAGCGCGAGGGCGAGCACTGCGACGTGGAGCCCGCTCACCGAGAGGATGTGGGCCAGCCCGCTGTCAGAGAACCGCGCCTCCAGGTCCGGACCCAGCCCGGCGCGGAGGCCGGCCGCGAGCGTGAGGTAGACGGCCGCCGCCTCGTTCGAGGGCGCCAGCGTCCGGACCCGTTGGGCGAGCGGCTCGCGCGTGCGCTGCAGCCACACGGCGCCGGACGAAGGCGGCGTGAGGACGACGAGCGTCCGCGGATCGTACCCGCCGGTGAACAGCAGCCCTTCGCGGCGCAGATGTCCGCGCATGTCGGGCTGACCGGGGTTGAGCGCGGGCGGGATGGGCTTGAGCCGCGCGGTGAGGCGGACGCGTTGTCCCGGGAAGAGGGCGCGGGCGTCGGGTTTGCCGTACAGCCGCGCCCGGAACCGCGCCGCCTGTCCGTCGGCCCGGGCCACCGCCACCAGAAGGCGCCGGGAGCCGAAGAGGTCGTCGACCTGCTCCAGCTCTGCTTCGATCGTCGTCTCGCCGCCCTCCTCGAGCCCCGGTGGAACCTCCACCCGAGCCCGGAGCGTCGACAGTCCCGCTCCGGCCAGGCCGAACGCCAGCAACAGGGCGAGGTGGGTCCCTGTGCGCTGCTTCAGGAGAAAAACCGATGCGACCAGCAGCCCTGTCCCAAAGAGGAATAGCAGTGCGCAGATTGAGCGTTCTGCGAAGCACCCGCTGCCGACGGCGAACGCGGCAGCCGGAAACAGGGCCGGGCGAAAGCCGAGCTCCTGCCACGAAAGGCCACGGTCCATACCCCACCCCCATCCACACCCACACCCGCGGCCGTTCCGCCACATCCGGAACGCGCCTGGACGAAGCCCGGGAGCGTACTCCCTCCTACATCAGGGAGTCAACTTTGAATCATTGAGCTTCGATGTAAGTTGTGGTAAGAGAGGTCGGCTTCATCCGCGCGGCACAAGGGGAATTTTCCCAGGAGGCAGCAAGCAGCATGCAGACGAGCTTCAAGACCGGTGACAAGGCGGTGTACCCCGGCCAGGGCGTCGGCGAGGTGATGGGCATCGAGCACACCGAAGTCGCCGGTCAGCGCCAGTCCTTTTACGTCCTTCGCATCCTGGAGAACGGGATGCGGATCATGATCCCCATCAACAAGGTCGGCTCGGTCGGCCTGCGGGAGATCATCAGCGAGGACGACGTCAAGCAGGTTTACGCCATCCTCAGGGAGAAGGACATCTCGGTCGACTCCACGACCTGGAACCGCCGGTACCGGGAGTACATGGAGAAGATCAAGACCGGGTCGGTGTTCGAGATCGCCGAGGTGCTGCGCGATCTCTACCTCCTCAAGGGCGACAAGGACCTCTCCTTCGGCGAGCGCAAGATGCTGGATACTGCGCGGTCGCTGCTCATCAAGGAGCTCTCGCTGGCCAAGGGCTGCACCGAGGCCGACATCGAGAACGATCTGAAGAAGATCTTCAACCTCGCCTAGCGCAACTTCAGCGGTAGAAACGAGGCCCCGGTTCCCCTTCGGGAATCGGGGCTTCGTCATCGATGAGCACTGAAACGGAAGAGGGGCCTGCCTCGGTGGTGGAAGAGCGGACCGAGGCGATCCGCGCGCTGGAGGCCACCCAGAGGCGCAGGCGTCTAGGGGTGCGTTGGCCGGCCGCGTCGGTCGCCATCGTCCTCGGGGTGTGCGGGCTGTTCTGGGTCTACCCCGACGTGGCGTACTTCTTCTCGCCGCGCGAGCCCATCACCCTGGGCACCGAGGGCGACTACCACTTCGAGCGGCTCACCTCGAACCGTTACGCGCAGATCCACGGCACGCCCACGCAGGTCGCGGCGTACACCCGCGAGGGGGACGTGACCATGGTCCACCTCGGGCTGCGCGACACGCCGGTGCTGGTCCGTCGCGCGGCGCTCGAGGGCGAAGATTGGGTTCCCGGTCGTCCGCCCATGGCGCCGGATCAGCGCCCCTTCGGCGTGCGCGGGCGGCTGCTGGCCCGAAAGGACGCGGCCCGGTTCGAGAGCGGCTTCAAGCTCCTCGAGCACGTGGACGGTGTGGTCCCGCGCGACGGGAAGCTGTGGCTGTTGATCGAAGGCGAGCGCCCGTCGACGTTCACGGGCGATTTGCTGATCGCCATCGTGCTGGTGCTCTTCGTGGCCGCGAACGTGTTCTTCTTGATCCGCGACATCCGCGCGCGGATCGCCGCGCGGGCGGCCCGCTGACGATCAGTCCTCCCAGGCGTCTTCGATGGCCGACTGGGTGGCGGCCCGCTTGTCCGTCTTCGCCGGCGCTGCCGGGCGGGTCTCGGACGCACCGTCCGCGAGGTACTTCTTCGCGAGCCTGTTGGTGGGGTCGTACTTGAGCGCGAGGTTGAACGCCTTCTTCGCGCCGTCCTCGTCGTCGTCCTTGAGGAGCTGCTGACCCCACAGGACGTAGATGTTGCCCAGGCGCTTGTTGATCGCCGCGGCGTGCTTGCCCCAGCCGCCGGAGATCTTCTCGTCCACCGCCAGCGCCTGCTGGTAATTGCGCACCGCGCCCGCGCCGTCGCCGGCGCGCTCGGCCTTCTGCCCCGCGGCGTATGCGGCCTCAAAGTCGCTCAGCTCCTTCGCGAGGTCGGCATCGCCGGCGGCCCTCGCGGCGGCGATCGCCCCGGCGACGTCGCCCGCCTCATAGAGCTTGAGCGCCTCGCCGTTGTTGGCCCCCTTCTTCGGGGCGACCTCGTCGGCCCAGTCGTCCTCGTCGTCCTCCTCCGTGCTGGGCGCGGGTGCCGGCTTCACCGGCGTCGTCCGCTTCGGCGTGATGCGCTCGCGGCGGGCGATCTTCGCCGCGCTGACTTCCTCCGCCGCCGGGCGCGCCGGGGCTGGCGCGGAGACCTTCACCGGCTCGGGGGTCACCACCGGCTCCGCTTCCGCCTCTGCCTCGGCCCGCTTCTGCGCCATCTCGCGGGCGATGCGCTCGGCCACCGGGTCCGGGGAGGCGGGCGCGGCGGCCGGAGCCGGCGCCTCGGGGGAAGCGGCTGCCACATCCGTCGGCTGCACCTGCTGCGGAGATGCCAGCACCTCGAACTGTGGCCGCTGCTGCGTGAGGTTGAGCAGCACGAACAGCGCGACCGCCGCCAGCCCGAAGCCGATCGCCGCGCAGGCGACGCCCAAAAGCACCTTGTTGGGGCCGGTGGCCGGAAGAGGCCTCGCCTTCGGCTCGGTGGGCTCGTGCACGACCGGCCGGCGCTGCGCGCTCTTCGCCGCCGCCTTGTCGATCTGCCGCTTCGCCGCCTCGGGCACCCGCTCCGCCGGGCCGCGCAGCTTCAGCACCGCCGTGCCGATCTGGATCTGATCGCCCGGGTAGATCTCGATCTCGGTCTCGATCCGGACCTTGTTGACGTACGTCGCGTTCTGGCTGCCGAGATCTTTCAGATAGAAGCGCTCGCCCAGCCGGGTGATCTGCGCGTGGCGGCGCGAGACGGATGGGTGCTGCAGCCGCAAGTCCGAGACCGACGCGCGGCCGATCACCAGCGAGCCCTGCTTCACCTGGACCAGCTGGCCCTGCCCGGGGCCCTTCTCCACGTAGAGGAACGCCGGCTTGTAGCCGGGGTCGGAGAGATCTCTCGGGTCATACGAGGGCGGGAGCTCCTCGTCCTGGCCGATCTCGTAGACCGTGGTGGGGATCGCCTCTTCCTGTCGCCTGGGAGCCACTCGACGCGCCTCGCTGGGGTACTGCGGCACTCGCTGCGGCCGCGGATCATCCGCATTGAGCACCTCTCCGTCATCGAAGGGCAACTCCAGGGTCGGTCGGCGGCGGCGAGCGGTGGACTTCGGATTCGGAGGGGCCATGGCGAATGGGTTGTCGCCTCCGGGTGACGAAAGTTGCGGAAATCCGCGCCCTTTGGGGCCTCTCGCGCTCGCCGGAAGCGACCTTGTTTCGGACGAAGTCGCATGTCTTTGACCGCGTTTCGGACAGCCCGCCCCGGCCTCTGACCGTGCATTGGACGAGGCGGCGTCGCCGGGCAATGGGTATGGTCCGCGCCCGGAAATGATCACCGTTCACAACACGCTCACGGGACAGAAGGAGCCGTTCACACCGAAGGAGCCGGGCAAGGTCCGGATGTACGTGTGCGGGCCGACCGTCTACAGCTACATCCACATCGGCAACGCGCGGACCTTCACCGCGTTCGACGTGGTGGCCCGCTACCTGCGCTATCGCGGCTTCGACCTCACCTACGTCCGCAACTTCACCGACGTCGACGACAAGATCATCAACGCGGCGAAGGAGACCGGCGAAGAGCCCGTCCAACTCGCGCAGAGGTACATCGACGCCTTCCGCGAGGACGCGAAGGCGCTGCACCTCATCGAACCGGACGTCTCTCCGAAGGTGAGCGACCACATCCCGGAGATCGTCGCGCTGATCCAGAAGCTGGTCGATCGCGGCGTGGCGTACGAGTCGCAGGGCGACGTCTACTTCCAGGTCTCGAAGTACCCGCAGTACGCGAAGCTCTCGAAGCGCAACCTCGACGAGCTCCGCGCGGGGGAGCGCGTGCAGCCGGGCGAGCAGAAGCGGGAGCCGCTCGACTTTGCGCTCTGGAAGGCGGCCAAGCCGGGCGAACCCGCCTGGGACTCGCCGTGGGGCAAAGGAAGGCCGGGCTGGCACATCGAGTGCTCGGCGATGAGCGCGAAGTACCTCGGCGAGGACTTCGACCTGCACGGCGGCGGGCTGGACCTGATCTTCCCCCACCACGAGAACGAGATCGCCCAGAGCGAGGCCGCCACCCAGAAGCCGTTCTGCCGCTACTGGATGCACTGCGGGTTCCTCGATCTCGAGGGCGCGAAGATGTCCAAGTCGCTCGGGAACGTGGTGCGGCTGCGCGACGCGCTGCAGCGCGTGGATCCCGAGGCGCTGCGGTTCTTCTTCCTCTCCACGCACTACCGCAACCCGCTGTCGTTCTCGGAGAAGTCGCTCGCCGACGCGGAGACGCGGATGGAGTACTTCTACGAGACGCTCCGCCGCGTCGACGAGCGGGCCGGCGGAAAGGACTTCGGCAAGGGCCCGCTGCACGGCGACCCCGAGCAGTTCGTGCGCGACTTCGAACGCGCGATGGACGACGACTTCAACGTGCCGGGCGCCTTCGCCGCGCTGAGCGGGCTGTTCGCGCTGATGAACGAGCTGCTCGACAAGCCGCCGGTGAAGGACAAGGCGGTGATCGGCCGGACGCTGCAGGCTTTGCGCGAGGTCACGCGGAAGTTCGCCACCGTGCTCGGGCTGCTCGAGGACGATCCGCACGACTGGTTGATGCGGCGGCGCGAACGCCTCATCGCGCAGAAGGGGATCGACCGCGCAAAAGTGGAGGCGCTGATCGCCGAACGCGCGGCCGCCCGGGCGGCGAAGAACTTCGAGGAGGCCGACCGGGTGCGCGAGACGCTCAAGGCGATGGGCGTGGAGATCATGGACACGCCGGCCGGCACCACATGGAAGGTCCAGGCATGAATGGAACCTCGGAGGTCTGTGCGTGAACGCTCTGCTGGTTGGCGTGGCCTTCGGGCTGGGGCTCACTCTGGGCGCCGCCCCATCCGTCCGTCCCGCAACGCTCACCGCGGCGGAGGAGAAGGCGATCCAGACCATCACCGCGCACGAGCTGGCCGCCGACATCCGGTTCCTCGCGTCCGACCTGCTGGAAGGCCGCGGACCGGGGACGCGCGGGGACCAGCTCGCGCAGGCGTACGTCGCCTCGCAGTTCGAGCTGCTCGGGTTGAAGCCGGCAGGAGAGCAGGGCGGGTGGTACCAGCCGTTTCAGCTGGTCGGCATCACCGGCAAGCCGGACACGCTGGCGCTCCGCGGGAAGAAGGGGACGCTGACGCTCGCGTACCGGCAGGACTTCATCGCCGTCTCCGGCGCGCAGAAGACGTCGTCCGCGCTCGAGGACGCGGAGATCGTCTTCGTCGGCTACGGCATCGTCGCGCCCGAGTTCCAGTGGGATGACTACAAGGGCGCCGATCTGAAGGGGAAGGTGCTCCTCATGATGAACAACGATCCGGAGGACGATCCGGCGTTGTTCGCGGGCCGGACGCGGCTGCGTTACGGGCGGTGGGATTACAAGTACGAGATCGCCGCGAAGGTGGGCGCTGCCGGGGCGATCATCATCCACACCACGCCGAGCGCCGGCTACCCGTGGCAGGTGGTTCAGACCTCGTGGGCGGGCGAACAGTTCGAGCTGCCCGAGGAGCCGGGCCACCACCTCGAGGTGAAGGCCTGGGTCACCGAGGAGAAGGCGCGGGCGCTGACCGCGCTGGGCGGGTTCGATCTCGATGCGCTGAGGGCGCAGGCCCAGCGCCGCGACTTCAAGCCGGTGCCGCTCGACGTGACCATCAACGCCTCGTTCCAGAACCGGCTCCGCCGGATCACCACCGCGAACGTGCTCGGCGTTCTGCCCGGCAGCGACGTGAAGCTGCGCGATCAGTGGGTGGTGATCACCGCGCACCACGATCACCTGGGCATCCAGCCCGGCGCGGCGCCGGGCGAGGACGCCATCTACAACGGTGCGGTGGACAACGCATCGGGTGTGGCGACGATGCTGGCGATGGCGCGCGGGCTGGCGTCGCTCCCGAAGGCGCCGAAGCGCTCCATCCTCTTCGCCGCGGTGGCCGCCGAGGAGCAGGGGCTGCTCGGCAGCGAGTACCTCGCCCGTCACCCGCCGCGGCCGCCGGGCGCGCTGGCGGCGAACCTGAACATCGACGGCATCAACACGCTCGGGCGCACCGCGGACGTGACGATGATCGGCCTTGGCAAGTCCGACGTGGACGACCTCATCCTCCCGCTCGCCGCGACGCAGGGGCGGAAGGTGTTTCCGGATCAGCTCCCGGACCGCGGCTACTTCTACCGGTCGGACCAGTACAACTTCGCGAAGATCGGTGTCCCCGTCGTGTACCTGGGCAGCGGCCTCGACTACCGCGGCCGGCCGCCGGGCTGGGGAAAGCAGATGCGTGAGAAGTGGGAGGCCGAGCACTACCACCAGCCCTCCGACGAATGGGATCCCGGCTGGGATCTCTCCGGCGCGGTGGAGGACGCGCAGCTCTACCTCCTCATCACCGAGCGGATCGCCAACGCGCCGAAGATGCCGGCGTGGCGAAAGGGCGACGAGTTCGAGGCCGCGCGCCTTCAGGCGCTCCACGCCGTGGAGGTGCCGCGGGCGCGGTAGGCGGAAGGAGACGAACCAGCGGGAAGTCTACTGGCCCGGCGGGCAGGCGGGACGGCGCGGACGACGCGGTCTTCGCGCCTGCTCGGAACGCAGGGATCCGGCGCGCTCCGGTGTTAATGAGGACGGCATGCCGGACTTCAAGCTCGTCTCCGACTACAAGCCGCAGGGTGACCAGCCGCGGGCGATCGGTGAGCTCACCGAGGGCATCCTGCGCGGGGACAGGTACCAGACCCTTTTGGGCGTCACCGGGTCGGGCAAGACGTTCACCATGGCGAACGTGATCGCCAACGTGAACCGGCCCACGCTGGTGATCGCCCACAACAAGACCCTGGCCGCGCAGCTCTACGGGGAGTTCAAGGAGCTCTTCCCCCACAACGCGGTCGAGTACTTCGTCAGCTACTACGACTACTACCAGCCGGAGGCGTACGTGCCCTCGTCGGACACGTACATCGAGAAGGACGCCACCATCAACGACGAGATCGAGCGGATGCGGCACTCGACGACCCGCTCACTGCGCACGCGCAACGACGTGCTGGTGGTGGCGTCGGTCTCCTGCATCTACGGCCTCGGCACCGCGCGGTCGTACGTGGAGATGGCCGTGTCGATCGAGGTGGGGCAGGAGCTCGAGCGCAACACGTTGCTGCGCCGGCTGGTGGCGGCGCAGTACGAACGCAACGACGCCGACTTCCACCGCGGGACCTTCCGCGTGCGCGGAGACACGGTGGAGATCTTCCCCGCCTACGAAGAGGACAAGGCGGTGCGGGTGGAGCTGTTCGGCGACACCGTCGAGTCCATCACCGAGTTCGACCCGCTGCGCGGCGTGCGGCTCGGGACGCTGTCGAAGATCGTGGTGCTCCCCGGCAGCCACTACGCGACCAGCGAAGAGCAGCGGAAGGTGGCGATCGAGAACATCCGGCTGGAGCTGGCCGACCGGCTCCGGGAGCTCCGGGCGCAGAACAAGCTGGTGGAGGCGCAGCGGCTCGAGCAGCGGACGTTGTTCGACCTCGAGATGATGGAGCAGATGGGGTTCTGCAACGGCATCGAGAACTACTCGCGCCACCTCTCCGGGCGCGCGCCGGGCGAACCCCCGCCGTGCCTGCTGGACTACTTCCCGAAGAACATGCTGGTGCTGATCGACGAGAGCCACCAGACGATCCCGCAGATCGGCTCGATGTACCGGGGCGATCGCTCGCGCAAGGAGACGCTGGTGGAGTACGGGTTCCGGCTCCCCTCGGCGGTCGACAACCGGCCGCTGAAGTTCTCCGAGTTCGAGGCGATGGTGCCGCAGGCGGTGTTCGTCTCTGCCACCCCCGCGGAGTACGAGCTGCACAAGAGTCAGGGCGTGGTGGTGGAGCAGATCATCCGCCCCACCGGGCTGATGGATCCGGAGGTCGAGGTCCGGCCGGTGGCGAACCAGGTGGACGATCTGCTGGAGGAGATCCGCAAGCGCACCGCCGCGCACGAGCGGGTGCTGGTGACCACGCTCACCAAGCGGATGGCCGAGGATCTCACCGAGTACTACACGGACGTCGGCGTGAAGGTGCGCTACCTGCACTCGGACATCGACGCGCTCGAGCGCATGGAGATCATCCGCGATCTGCGCAAGGGCGTGTTCGACGTGCTGGTGGGGATCAACCTCTTGCGCGAGGGCCTCGACATCCCGGAGGTCTCGCTGGTGGCGATCCTCGACGCGGACAAGGAGGGCTTCCTTCGCTCGCACGTGTCGCTGATCCAGACCATCGGCCGTGCCGCGCGCAACCTGCAGGGGCGCGTCATCATGTACGCCGATCACGTCACCGACTCGATGAAGCGGGCGATCGACGAGACCGAGCGCCGGCGCGCGATGCAGCGTGCGTACAACGAGGCGCACGGGATCACCCCGAAGGCGGTGCGCAAGAACATCCTCGATCTCTCGCAGCAGCTCTTCGCGATGGAGGGGTTGCCGCAGGGCGTACGGCTGGAGGGCGAGGGGCTGCCGGATCTGCTCTCGAAGGAGGAGATCCAGAAGCTCATCGAGGAGTACACCGCGAAGATGCACGCCGCCGCGGACGAGATGGAGTTCGAGAAGGCGGCCGAGTGGCGCGACCGCGTGGTGGCGCTGAAGGAGATGGACATCGGCGTGCGGCCGCCGTCGCGCGCGGCGCTGGCGGAGATCACCCGCAGCGACGCGAACCAGCCCGGCCGGACGCGCAAGCCGCAGCAGGGCCGTTACCGCCGGCGGAAGTAGAGGTAGCCTTCCGCGCCGATGGCAAACCACCCGCTCGATCCGGTCCGCGCCATAGCGATGAAGTACCCCGGCGCGGAGAAGGCGTTCCTGTTCGGGGACCATGAGGTCTTCCGGGTGAACAAGAAGGTGTTCGTCTGGCTGGGCCGGCGCTCCACCGGCGGCTACGGGATCTCCGTCAAGCTCAAGGACTCCCAGCCGGCTGCGCTGATGCTGCCGTTCTGCAAGGCGTCCGGCTACGGCATGGCGAAGTGGGGCTGGGTCGATGTCGAGTTCCCGAAGGGCAAGCCGCCGCCGATGCAGTTGGTCAAGCAGTGGCTCGATGAGAGCTACCGCCACACCGCGCCGAAGAAACTGCTGAAGGCCTGGGAAGCGGGCACGCTGCCGAAGGAGGAAGGGACGAGCGGCGTGACGGCCGGGACCGGGACGGCGGCGCGCCGGAGCCGGCGCACATCGCGATCCGGGAGCGTGTCGACCCGGAGCCCGCGTGGCAGGTCCAGTCGCCGCGCTCAGTGATGACCGCCGCGCGCCCGCTCGCGATTGATCGCCTCGCGCCTGGCGACTTCGGCGGCGGTCGGCAGCTCCACTTCCAGCCGCGTCGCCTTGCCGGGGAGGAAGTGCGTGGCGAACTCGGTGACCATCGCGCGCGGGTAGTCGAGCCGGAGCACGTGGGTCCCCGGCGGCAGCGACAGCGTGATCGGCGTCTGCCCCTTGAGCACACCGTCCACCTCCACCAGCGCCGCCACCGGTTTCTCGTCGAAGGTGGCGATCACCAGCACCTCGCCGAGCTGCATCGTCTTGAGCGGCCGTAAGCCGCCCTTCATGAGGATCCGCTGCGGCGCAGCCGCCGTGCCCCGGCGCACATGCGGGCGCGGCTTCTCCGGCACGACGGGGATCGCCTCGTGACGCGCCTGGATCTCCTCGGCGGTGGCGGACGTGGTGCGCACGCTCTGCTGAGCCTTTGGCGCGGGCGGGGGCGGCGGGGGCGCCATGCCCAGCACCGTCATCGGGAGGGCCTCCGGCGGTGGCGGTCCGACGGGTGCGTCGGAGGGCCAGAAGATCGCCAGGAGGGAGAGCCCCACCGCGCCGGCCATCAGGCCTCCCCACACGACGAACGGCCGCCGCCGCCAGAACGGTCGGGGTGTGCTCGCGTACTCGTCGCGCCGAAGCGGGGTGAGCCCGCGCGGGGTGACATCGACCTCGGGGAGCGGGCCGGTCGCGCGGCGCTCGCCACTGCGCGTGCGTTGTGGGTGGGGCGACTCAACCGGAGCAGGGCGTGGCCGCTCCGTCGATACGGAGGAGGCGTGCGAGTGCTCGCCCCCCGGCGTCAGCGCAGCGAGTGGGCGCGTCGGCTCTGCCGCCGCCGGTGATGCGTGCGGGGGCGCGCGCTCCACGTCTACTGGCGAGCCGCGAGAGTGGGAGGCCCCCGGCGCGACGGTGGGAGGGGACGTTGAGTCAGCCTGAACGGACGAGGCGCGGGCGTGCTCGTTGTCCGCTGGTGCTGAGGTTCCGTGCTTATGTGCGGTGTCCGGCGCGAGCGGACCGTCGGGGCGTGCGGGCTCCGCCCAACCTGAGGCGTGATGGCGCGAGCGCTCTGGCGCCGTCGGGGTGCCGTAGTGGGCGGTGCTGCGAGAATGCGCGCTCTCTGGTGCGAGCGGAGCGAGAGGGCGCGTGGGCTCTGCCTGCGCGGACGGGGCGAGCGGGTGGAGGTGATCTGCCGGTGCGGACGAGGCGTGCTGGTGCGCGGCATCCGGCGTGAACGGAGCGCCCGGGTGGGCGGGCCCGGCCGGATCGGATGAACCATGATGGCGCGACCGCTCTGGCGCTGTCGATGAGCCGTGCGGGTGGGCCTCCGCTTGCGCTCCTGCGCTGCGAGGGTGCGCGCCCTCCGGCGCGAGCGGAGCGAGAGGGCGTGTGGGCCCGGCCAGATCCGGAGCGTCGTGATCGTGAGAGAGCTCTGCCGGCGCCGAACGCGAAGGGTTCGTGGGAACCGATGGCGCGTGCTGCGCCGATGGCGACGGGACGGGCAGGCGAGAATGCTGCGGTGGATGCGCGTGCTCCCCGGGAGCGCGCGAGGAGAGCGGGCGCGTGGGCTCCGGCGCTGCGGGCCGGGATGAGCGCCCGGGCACCGGCGCCGCAGCATCGATTGTGGCCGCGGACTCCGGCGCGCCGACGTCGACCGGACGTAATGGCTCCGCCGGCGGCCTCGCGAGTGGCGTGCGCGGTGCGGTGACTGCCTCCGGATCGACGGGCGGCTCCATCGCGCGCATGGGCGCCGTGGCATCCGATGGTCCCGGAACCCGGAGCGCCTCCCGGCCGGGCAGGGTGGCCGCCTCCTCGGCCGCGGACGCCTCCACCGCGGGCTCCAGCGCCGCGCGGAAGGCCGCGTGGAAGTCGCGCACGGATGCGTACCGGCCGTCGGGTTGCAGCGCCATCGCGCGCGCGAGCACGGCAGACACCGCCGGCGGCAACGTCCGCCGCAGCTCATGCGCTTTGGGGCGGGGCTGCGAAAGGTGGGCGCGCAACAGCGCCTCGCCGTCCAGACCGGAGAAGGGCGGTGACCCGGTGAGCAGCTCGAACAGCACCGCCGCCAGCGAGTACTGATCCGCGCGACCGTCGAGGTGCTTCTCGCCGAGGATCGCCTCCGGCGACATGTACCCGGGCGTCCCGTGCACGACGCCGGTCCGGGTCAGGGTGCTGTCGTGCGTCCGGGTGATGCCGAGGTCGATCAGCGTCAGATGCCCCTGGCGCGAGATCATCAGGTTCGAGGGCTTGAGGTCCCGGTGGAGCAGCCCCTGCGCGTGCAGATACGCGAGCGCGTCGCAGGCCTGATCGGCCACCGTGAGGACCTCGCGCAACGAGAGCCCGCCGCGCTCGAGCACCCGTTCGGCCAGCGTCTGTCCTTCGACGAACTGCAGCACCAGATAGGGCACGCCCTCGTGGCGGTCCATCGTGTGGAGCGAGACGATGTTCGGATGAGAGAGCCGCGCGAGCAGCGCCGCCTCGCGCTCCAGCCGCGCCACGGCGTCCTCGTCCATCGTCGTGGCGTCGAGCGCCTTCACCGCCACCTGGCGCCCCAGCCGAAGGTCGGTGGCGAGGAACACCGGGCCGCTCTGTCCTTCGCGCAGGACGGATTCGATCCGCCAGGTGTCGGCGAGGACGTCCCCGGGCTGGAGGTTCGCGGCGTGGCTCATGGCGAAGGTTCGTCCTCCCCAAGCGGATCCTCCACCGGCTGCCGGGCGGCGGCGCCCTCCATCACGGACACCGCCACCTCCTGCTTCGACAGGGGCTGGATCACCACGCGGAGCGCGGTGCCGTCGTGTTCGAAGACGCCAGGCGCGGTCTCCTTGTACGCGGCCTCCGCGAAGACGGCGCGGTGAAAGGCCCAGGCCTCCTCCTCCGTCGCCGGGGCGCGGTAGCTCACCATCCGCAGCCCTTCGGTGCGGCTCTGGATCACGCCGCGGGCGCCCGGCATCACCGGCGCGAAGTCCACCTCTCCCGGGGCGCGCCGTTCGGCGAGGAAGGTTTCGGTGATCAACGCGGTGGTGGTCCCATCCGCGTTGGGTTGCAGGAACACGGTGTAGGCGATGAAGGTGTCGGGATCGAGCCCGGTCACCTGCGACAGGGTCGTGCGGAGCGTCAGGTGTTCGGGCGGCGGGAGGAACAGACCCTTCTTCGTGAACTCGGTGCGGAAGTGCTGGAGCAGCTGATCCACGGTCTGCTTCGAACGCACCGCGTGGATCGCCACGGGGAGCCCGCCGGCCTCGACGCGTCCGGGCACGTCCACGGCGTCGAGCGCCTGGGGCACGTCCCAGACGTGCACCTTCGGCGGCTGTTGCGCCAGCGCGGAGGTAGCAACCATCAGGCAGAGCGCGACGACCCGCATCACCACGACGCCTTGTTGAAGACGGGCCTTTGGCACTGCGACCCGAGGAAACACTCGCCGCGATCCTGATACGCGTCGCGGTAGCGGTCCGAGTACGGAGTGGCCGGCCAGTAGCCGTCGTACGCGCTCGAGGTCGTCGCCTCCCGAGTCTTGAACTGGAACTTCTTCCCGTCGCTGCCGTCTTCGCCCATGAAGACGAACCGGAAGTCGCGTTCGTCGGTGGGAATCTGGAAGCCGAGCTCCGTGAAGGAGGGATCGATCGTGTAGAGCCGCGTGAGGAACGTGTCGATCGGGCTCTGGGTGCCGCCCTTCTTCGACATGTACTTCCGATACATCCGCTTCACGATCTGCTTGAAGGCCTGGTTCCCGGACTTGCCATATAGACAGCTCCCGGCGCCGTTGGCGGTGCAGTTCGCCCACTCCTTTCCGGCGGCCGCGCTGGTGCCCGCAAGTCCCCAGTCGTCGATGGCGATCGCGAGCTTCCCTCTGCACTCCCCGTTGCGCGCGCGCCCGAAAGCGCAGACTGGGATCGCGGTGCGCGAGACGTGGCGCTCCTGGAAGAGGCCCGGGCCCTGGTCCATGAAGCTCTCCGGCACACCGAACATCCCGATCTTCGCGCGCGCGGAGCACTCGAGCCCGTCCACGCGCTTGCCCTGCCAGAGCGGGTGGTCGTAGCTGGCGTTGAGCACGTCGAACGCGGCGCGGGTCTGTCCGCCCACGCTCTTCGACTGGCGGAAGGGCGCCACCGCCTTCGGCGCGCAGTCCACTTCGAGCGCGCTCCCACCGGCCACGCTCATCCGCAACGAACCTGAGCCGAGCTTCGTGGCGTCGAAGTCCCGGTACAGCCGCTGCGCCCTCTGTTCGGGTGTGCGGCTCTGGTCGTCCTTGAGCTGGTCCGGGCGGAAGAAGCGGTCGCGCGGGCTGCTGCGCGTGAAGTCGTGGGCCCTCAGCCCGGTCGTGTCGAACAGCGCGGAGGCCGCCGCCTGCTGGACCCTCAGCTTCAGGACGCCGAACTCCGCAAAGTAGATGCCGAACAAGAGCACGGTGACGAACACCAGGCTCCCCAGCGCCAGCTCCACCGTGGCCTGTCCACGCGGTCCGCTCTTCATGGCACTGCCTCGAAGCCTTCGCGCAGCAACAGATCCAGCGCCCGCGCCTGGTCGGGCTCGTTCAGATCGCGCCGGAGCGTGCGCATCACGTCGGTGCCGCGGTCGGCGTAGCGCTCGTCCACATCGGAGGCGACGAGGGTGGCGCGCCAGAACGGGTTGAGGAAGTTCGGCGGCTCGCGGGAGTGGTCCTTCCTCCCCGGGCCGGCAGGGCCGCGGTGGTAGTAGGTGAGGCCGGCGGCGATCGCCGTAGCGCGGCGCAAACCGGGGCGCTCGTCGCGCATGTCGAAGAGCGTGCCGGGCTGTCCGTCGCGGCTGAAGTTGAAGCGCAGCCGCAGCTCCCACGGATCCTGCGTGGTGCGCGCGGCGTAGTTGCGCTGGATGTTCACCAGGCTCTTCGGCTGGCCCCACACGTTCGCGCGCGGACGGTTGGTGTTGAGGTTGGCAGCGTTGTAGTCCACGAACGCGGGCCAGATGTTCACCCCGCCGGAGTCCGGATCGTCGACGAAGGTGTGGCGCCGATCCGGCCAGTACTGCCGCGGCGTCGTCCCGCGCGAGCTGGTGCCCCATTCGCGGTAGTCGAAGTCCTGGCCGCGCCGCCACATGTGGTTGTCGCGGTTGTCGTCCCGGTGGGTGCTGACGAGGTACCCGAAGGCGTCCTCGGTGGGTTGCGACACCTTGCACCCCGGGGGCGCGACGAAGGTGAAGGTGCCGCTGTCCTGCGCCCACGCACCGGTCGGCCGCCACTTCTCCGGCGCGTCGTGGATGCGATCGTAGTAGCGGTTCCACAGGGGCCGGTTGAGCGGCTGGCCGTCGAGCCCTTCGGTCTCTGCGGTCCCCACGCCGCGCCGCGGTCCCTCGTCGGAGAAATAGGACGTGCCATAGTGGGAGATCTGAATGGTCAGCGGCGTGGGGTCGATCACCTTGTTGATCCGCCGCTCCACGAAGCGCGCGGCGCTCATCGCGTCGGTCTCGCGCGTCCACTCGCGCGAGGAGGGGAAAGCCTCCACGCCGCGGGTGGCCATGGTGACCTGCACCATGTCGCGCGGGTGGGTCTGGCGCGGGCGGCCCTGCGCGTCGCGCGCCACCACGTCCTCGAGCTCGCGCTGGGTGATCCGCTGCCCGGTCGAGTAGAGCTCCTGGGGGGAGGACCGCCACGGGCTCCCGCGGCGTACGCCGTCGGCGATCCGCTGCGCGAGCGTCGGCCCTTTTGCGGGGACGATCTCGTCCATCATGTTGTCGTAGAGCAGGCGCTGGTGCTCGGCGATGAGGAGCGCGGTCCGGTAGAGGTCGCGGCGGATGTAGTCCGCGGAGAGGACGTCGCGGCCCTCAATGCCCTCGTAGCTGCCGGGCGGTTCGAAGATCTCGATCAGCCGGTTGTCCTCGTAGCAGATCTTCGCCTTCGCGTCGGACCAGTCGACGCCGCCGCAGCGCTGGCTCTCCAGCGCGGTGAGCACGTCGCGGGCCTGGTTGAGGACCCCGTGGTAGAAGCCGGCCCACGACAAAAGCGACTGGGCGGCGGCGATCGACGCCATCTGCGCCACCAGCACTCGGTTCATCGACGAGATCGAATTGAACGTCCGCGCGGTGAGCACCGCCTGGCTGTAGGCCGCGGCGTCGGCGACGATCTGCTGCTCCTGGCGTTCGTGAATGCGCGCGCCGATCCCGATGGTCATCACCACCATCAGCGTCAGCAGCAGAAGGGTGAGCGCGAAGAGCACCAGCGTCTGTCCACGCATCACGGACCTCCGCAGTTCGGCTGGTCGAAGAAGCCGGCGCGCTTCATCGCCGGGGTCATCATCCGCATCGCGGCGGTGGCCTGGATCGGGAAGACGTACTCGCCCGCCATGGTCCGGGCCTTGAACTCCCCGAGCACCCCCGCCTGCACCTCCGTGGGCGTGCGCTCGCGGGTCCACTGGGCGTTCTGCGCCGGCATCAGCGGGTTCTGCGCCGCATAGTTCCCGAGCCCCCAGGCGGCGAGCGTGGACCGGGCCATCACCCAGTTCGCGAAGGGGATCCGCATCGGGTACCAGAAGACCACCGTCGTCTCGAGCCGCGTGCGGTCGAGCTGATGGGGGCGATCCGGATCGTCGAACTGCGCGTCGTCCCGCCCGCCGGCGATCGCGTTGCGGATGCCCAGTTTGCGGAAGATCCAGATCACCGGTCCGCTCCGCCTGTCGTCGGTGGCGGGGTCGAACCGGTTGTCGCGGTAGCGGACGTACGCGTCGCGCAGCTTCTCCGGTGAGTCGGTGCGGGCGATCGCCGGGAGCACCGAAACGAGCGCGGCGTCCAGCATCCGTTTGCAGCTGCCCTGGCTGAGCGACCCGGCGCGCGTGGCGTTGAACGCCGCGTGCTCGGTGAGCAGGCGCGCCTGCAGCATGAGGAAGAGTTGGAGCGTCCCGAGCACCATGAAGACTGCCAGCGGAAGGGTGAGCGCAGCCTCCACGGCGGCTTGACCTCGCTGACCGCGCTGAGACGGTCTCGACATTGGCGAGGGGATTGTCGGCCCCATGCGACGGGAGCGTGCATCGGACGAGCGGCCGTCGTTAAGGGGAGGTCCGCGAATTTTCGATGGATTCCCCTGCTGTGCGTAACGGGAATACCTTGCGGCGGGCAGGCGGCCGGCCGCGCTTCGAGCGATCGCCGAGGTTGCACCCGGCTCGTTGCTGGGACATCAAACCGACGAACCCCGGATGACCCCCGCGCTGAAAGACAAGATCGCTCACCTGCCCACCGAGCCGGGCGTGTACCTGATGAAGGATCGCCAGGGCGAGGTGATCTACGTCGGCAAGGCGGTGAACCTGCGCAGCCGGGTGCGCAGCTACTTCACCCGCGGCGGCGACGAGCGCGCGTTCATCCCGCTGCTCGACCGGATCCTCGGCGACATCGAGACGGTCATCGTGGGCAACGAGAAGGAGGCGCTGCTCCTCGAGAACGAGCTCATCAAGAAGCACGAGCCGCGCTTCAACGTGAAGCTGCGCGATGACAAGCAGTTCATCTGCCTGCGGCTCGACGTCCGCCAGGACTACCCGCGGCTGGAGGTGGTGCGGCGGTTCCAGAAGGACGGAGCGCTCTACTTCGGGCCGTACTCCTCCGCGTCATCGATCCGGGAGACGCTGCGGATCATCAACCGCTACTTCCAGCTGCGGACCTGTTCGGACCACGTCCTGCAGAACCGCAAGCGGCCGTGCCTGCTCTACCAGATCGGCCGCTGCCCGGCGCCGTGCGTCTACGACATCCCGCGCGAGGATTACCACCGGTCGGTGAACGAGGCGGTGCTGTTCCTCGAGGGCAAGGCCAACGAACTGGTGGCGCGGCTCAAGCTGAGGATGCAGGAGGCCTCGCGCGAGCTGCGCTTCGAGGAGGCCGCGCGGATCCGCGATCAGCTCTTCGCGATCGAGCGCAGCCTCGAGCGCCAGAAGATCGCCACCAGCGAGCCGATCGACCAGGACGTGTTCGGGATGCACCGCGAGGGCGAGCGGCTGCTCATCTACGTGCTGTATGTGCGCCAGGGGCGGATCACCGGCGGGCAGTCGTTCCCGTTCGGCGGACAGGAGTTCCCCGACGCAGAGCTGATCGGTTCGTTCGCGAATCTGTATTACGGCAGCGAGAACTTCGTGCCCGACGAGGTGCTGCTCCCGGTGGAGCTGGAGGGGTGCGCGGCGCTGGAGGAGCTGCTTTCGGAGCGCAAGGGCGCGAAGGTCCGGGTCATCGTCCCCAGGCGCGGCGAGAAGGTGGACCTGGTGGAGATGGCCGCGCGCAACGCGCAGCAGGCGTTCGCCGAGCGCAAGCGCGATCAGAACGAGACGTTGGCGATCCTCGAGCGCCTCCAGAAGCGCCTGTCGCTGACGCGGCTGCCGCGGCGGATGGAGTGCTTCGACATCTCGCACTTCCAGGGCGCGAGCATCGTCGCCTCCCAGGTGGCGGTCACCGACGGGGAGACCGACAAGGCGCGCTACCGCCGCTTCAAGATCAAGAGTGTTCAGGCGCAGGACGACTTCGCCTCGATGTACGAGGTGATCTCCCGGCGGCTGCGGCGCGGGATCGCGGAGGGCGATCTGCCGGATCTGCTGGTGATCGACGGAGGCAAGGGCCAGCTGGGCAGCGCGCACGCGGCGCTCAAGGACGCGGGGCTGGACCGGCAGATCGACGTGGTGGGGCTGGCCAAGTCGCGCGACCTTCTGGCGCGCACCGCCGGCGGGCGGAAGAACCCGCTCGGACCGGCCGACGACGAGAAGAACCGCTCGTTCGAGCGCGTGTTCGTGCTGGGGCAGAAGGATCCGATCGTCCTGCCGCCGAACTCGAGCGAGCTGTTTTTGCTCACCCGCATCCGGGACGAGGCGCACCGCTTCGCGATCACCTTCCAGCAGAACCTGATGCGGAGGCGGAACCTCCGTTCGGCGTTGGAGGACATCCCCGGAGTGGGGGAGGGGCGGAAGAAGGCGCTCTTGCGGACCTTCGGATCGCTCAAGCGGATCCGCGAGGCGTCGATCGAAGCGCTCTCCGAAGTGGTGGGGCCGGCGGTGGCGGAGCGGGTCCACGCGTGGCTGCACGCGCCGCCGGACAAGGGCGCGGACGGAGATGCGGACGACGCTGTTCGGGAGGCGTCACTCGAGGACGCGCAATCCGACACGGCCGGATCCACGCCGCGGATCGCGTGACTATTTTCGAGAGCGATCGGCCCGCGGCACGAGGGGGCGCGGCGCGGAAAGCCGCATTTTTTCGTTCCGGCGGCCGCACCGCTGGTTTATAGCGGGCGCAGTTTTCGACGTGCTTCGACGTGGCGGAGAAAGGGTTTATGCGGATCTATCCGAAGGTGATCCCCATCGTTTCACGCGAGATCATCCAGAAGCTCACGGCCGAGGGTGACATCGAAGTGGAACCCATGCGGATCGCGGACGCCGAGATGGACATGTCGGCGATCATGCGTGAGTACCTCGCGCAGGAGGAGCGCGTGAACCAGGCGACCCGCGAAGCGCTCGAGCGCCGTGGGTACGACGCCAGCAAGTTCAATCAAGTCAAGCGCGAGATGGCGGACGTCCGCGGCTTCAAGCTCGGCGACGAGGGCATCGAGTACGTCATCAATCAGATGATCGAGTTCCTCCTCGTCAGCCGCAACGTGGAGGAGGTCTTCTCGCCGGACACGGTGCTGCGCCAGAAGATCCACGCGCTGATGAAGAAGCACTTCGACGTCGACGAAGAAATCGACAAGGAAGCGCGGCTCCGCCTCAAACACCTGCAGGAAGGCACCACCGCCTTCGACGTCGAATACAACAAGACGGTCGAGCAGATCCGCCGCGCCCGCGGTCTGATCTGACTTCAGTTCTTAGTTACAGGTGAGGGGTGAGTAGATTGGCTTCCGCGAACGGGGGTTCGCGGAGGCGGAACGCTCAGCTTCGTGCGCATGCGGCGCTGGACGAGCGACGATGGCGCCCGGGCGCTTCCCGTCGACGCACTGCTGCTTACGGCCTCTCAGCCGCTGGCTGAGCGGGCGGGCGGGCCTTGGCGTCGCGTTGCCTCCCCGGTGAGTAGCTTTTCTGGATGGGGAGCTTCTCGGTCGGGTTGATCGCTGCGGTGCTTTCGGCCGCCCCGGGGAACGGGGGGACGTTCTCCTTCGAGGGGATTCGGGGCGAGGCCACCACGCTGTCGCCCCGCGCGTTCGCGGCCGTCGGCGTGGATCCGTCGGTCGAGCAGTTCGCCGAGGCCTCGGGCCAGGCCGAGCTGCGGGTCCGCGATCGGATCGACATCCTCAACGCTACCTATGGCGACCAGGCGCAGTTCTCTGCCCGCGTCCGCGTGGGGCTCGACGAATACCGGATCGAGCTTCGGACCGTCGGCGCGCCTCCCGTGGAGGGCGGGGTGCGCGACCTGCGGTTGGGGTTCCCGATCGGCGGGGGTGTCCGGTCGGTGCCCGTGGTGTTCGGACGGACGGGGATCGGGTTCAGTCGCATCGCTCCGGCCCGCGCTGCCTTCGCTCTGTTCGGGACGGCCCGCGTCGTCCGCAATGGCCTGGAGCTGGAACGGGCGGCGCCCATCGAGGTCTTCGCGCTCGCCACCGGCGTTCACGCGGACGACGACACCCACCGCCGCCTCCCGGCCGCGCGCGCCGGCGACACGGAGCTGTGGGTCTACGTCCCTTCGATCCGCTCTCCGAAGGTGCCGAACGGGTATCTGCTCTTCGTCTTCGAAGACGTAGGCCTCGTCTTCAACGGGCGGCCGCTCCCGCAGGTGGCGACGGTGGCCACCGAGGTGCAACAGGTGCTGCCGGGCTACGTGCCCACCGTCGCCAACCTCGCCGAGCTCCCGGTGCTTCAACCTCCGGACTTCGGCGGCTTCGCCGGCGACGTCACCGTCACGGCGGACAATCTGCCGGTGGGCGCGACCGCGACGCCCCGCGCGGTCGATCCGCTCAACGCCCAGCCCGCCACGCCGCTTACGCGGGGCGGCCCCATCCTCACCGAGACCACCCGCGTGGGTGGGCCGACGGTGGGCGCGACGCTCCCGGCCACGCCGCTCCCTGAAGGCGTGCCGCCGCTCACCACCGCCGCGCCGCCGGCCACGCCTTCCACCAGCCCGGCGCAGGGGCCCACGGTCGCTCCGCTCAACGCCGGCGCCGCTGCGCCATTGCCCCAGACGGTCACTCCGCTGGGCGCCACCGGGGCGACGTCCGGGCCGGGCATCTCCACCGGGGCGCCGGTGCCCGGACTCACGCCCGGGAGCGCCCCCGGCGGCGCGGGCACCGCGAGCACCGCCCCGGGCGCTCCGACCCTGCTGCCAAGCGCCACGCCCTGACCGCGCGCACGGCGTGGAAAATTTGCGGGGCCGGTGGCCACCGGTAGCCTTCGCTCCATGAACGTCGGCCACCGCTTCGCTTCCGCCTCACATCCGCACACTCCAGACCACGATCCGGTCCGGAGTGCGGTCCAGAGGCTGGCAGCGCTCCTCCCACAGCGGGAAGACGCCTCCGTCCTCGTCGACTTCCTCGAGGACGACCTCCGCGAGGGGCTGGCGGCCATCGCCGACGTCGAAGCCCACTTCACCGATGTGCTCGACCTGCTCCGGTCTGACCACATCCGGCCCATCAGCTTGCTCGACGCAGGAGAAGACCTCCGGGTCCTCGAGCGCCTGGAGTACCTGATGGTCGTCGTCAGCCAGTTGAAAAGGAGGCTCTCCCAGGCCGCCGGAAAGCTCAGAAACCGATAGTTCCCGCTCTTGGGTGCAGGCTTCAGAGCATTTGAGATAATTCGCGACGATTTTGGGCTTAACGTGCGCGAATTTAGTGCTAATCATGCGCCCCAAAGCGGTTCGCACAGGAGGCGAGCATGAGCGGGAGCAGTCTGCGTGAGTTTCTGGAGATTCCCTACGATCAGCTGGAGGAGCTGAACCTCAAGGCCAAGGACGAGCGCCTCCAGCGCGTGTCCGCGGACCGGATCCGTGAGCAGCGGGTGCGGTACCTGACCGACGAGCGGCGCATCAAGGCCGTCACCGTGTGCTTCACCGACCTCGAGGGTCGGCTGCACATGCTGGACTACGACAAAAAGTTCCTCCTCAAGAACGCCGACAATCTGACGTTCGACGGCTCGTCGATCCGCGGCTTCTCCGCGCAGGCGGAGTCCGACCTCCGCCTGGCCCTGGACTGGGGCGCCTTCTACTGGCTCCCCTCCGACGTCTTCGGCCCCGGCAAGGTGCTGATGTTCGGCGAGGTGCTCAACCGCGACGGGAGCCCCTACAGCGCGGACATGCGCGGCCGGCTCAAGGCGTACCTCGACGAGCTCTACCGGAAGGACGAGACGGTGGTGAACGCGGCCACCGAGATCGAAGGCTTCCTCTTCAAGGGCCGCGACGCCGAGCGCAACTACCACCGGACCCACACCTTCGAGTTCGTCTCCACCGGCGGCTACTACCACTCGCTCCCCGGTGACCAGCTCCGGATGTTCATCGACCACGCCGCCGAGGCGCAGCGGGCGATGGGCTTCCTCAACGAGAAGGATCACCCGGAGGTCTCGCCCTCGCAGTTCGAGATCAACTTCAGCTACAGCGAGGCCCTCGTCGCCGCGGATCAGATCCAGCTCTACAAGCTGGTGTGCCGGCAGATCGCCGCGCAGATGGACCTCACCGCGTGCTTTTTGCCCAAGCCGATCGCCGGCATCAACGGCAACGGGATGCACACCAACCTGTCGCTGGCGCGCGCGGGCCGGAACCTCTTCTACGACAAGAACGGCCAGGACGGCCTGTCCGCCGCGGGCTGGGACTTCGTGGACCGGATCCTCAACAACGCCAACGACATCTGCCTGGTGCTCAACCCGAGCGTGAACGCCTACCGCCGGCTCGACCCGCACTTCGAGGCGCCGAACCAGATCAAGGCGTCCGCCAACAACCGCGGCGCGATGATCCGGATCCCGTACGGCAACGAGCGCTCCGCGCGCATCGAGGTTCGCTCGGTGGCGCCGGACGCCAACCCGTACCTGGTCCTGTACACGCTCGCGCGCACCGGGCTCGAGGGACCGCAGTCGGCCGAGGACGCGGAGTCCAAGCGCACCCGCACGCGCTTCCTCCCCGACAACGTGCTCGACGCGATCCGCCTCTTCAAGTCGTCCAACTTCGCGGCGCAGATCCTCGGCGAGGAAGTGCACTCGAAGTACGCGGAGCTGAAGCTGATGAGCGCCGAGCGCTGCCCGAAGCAGCTGGGCACCACGGTGAAGGCGGCGGAAGTGATGTTCCACCACGAAGTCACCAACCAGTACCTCTGGTCGCTCTTTTAGTGGGTGGTGAGGAGTGAGAGGTGAGTGGTGGGGCTTCCGCTCCCGGGAGCCTCACCGCCACCTCAGATCCAGGAGCGTCTCGCGGGCGCCCTGCCAGCGTTCGGCGCTGAAACGGGCGAGCACGTCCTTCGCTCCGGCCAACTCCAAGAGCCGCTCGAAGAAGCCCATCGTCTGTAGACTGGCCGCTTCTTCGGCCACGTCCCCCATCTGGTAGTCGATGGCGATCTGCGCCTCGTGAGCGGTGATCTTCCGCACGTCCAGCGCGGCGTAGTCGAAGAAGCTCCGCCGCATCACGTGGAAGCGCATCAGCGATTCGCGCGGGTCCGCTTCGGCGATCAACCCCGGCTGGTGCATCGTCTGCCAGTCCACCTGCGCCTTGCCGAACTGGTGCACCATCTCCAGGTTGCCGTCGGCGATCACGTTCAGGATCGCCAGGCCCATTCGCTCGAACGTCTCCATCGGGTACCAGGCGTCCGGTTCGATGCGCGTGGAGAGGTACTTCAAATCGCCGGGGTGGAGCCGCTGCGACCAGTCCACGTCCTTGCGCAGACGCAGCATGCGGACGTAGTCGACGAACAGCGTTCCTTTGACGTTTCGGGACACGCGCCGGCCCTGGTGTGAGGGAAACGCCGCATTCTACCGTGGGCGCTGCCGCCTACCACTTGAGCGAGTTCGCGCCCTTCTTCGACGACGCGGCGCCCTCCGGCCGCGAAAACGACACCAGCGTCGCCCGCACCACTCCAAGGTCCATCATCCCCAGCGCGGCCAGGGGCAGCCGGCGATCGTCCGCGCTCACCCACAGGTGGATCTCCCGGTGCCAGCGCGGATCGTCGATCCGCACCGCGTTCCCCTGCAGGTGCCAGGCGTCGAACTCGCCCAGCTTCAGCGAGACGTGCTCTTTGCCCACCACCTTGCCGGACACGCGCCACATCGTGCGGATTCCGTAGGCGTCGAAGCAGATCGGCGCGCCTTCCCTCAGGGGGAGTTGCCGCAGCAGGTAGATTGCACCCGCGGGATCGAACCCGTCCTTCGCCAGCTTGAACTGCCGCTTCCCCGGGCGCCCCGCGTACTTGTAGTCGAGGTCCGCCAGGTGCCGGTCCTGCTGGAACGTCACCTCGGCGAATTTGGGGACCTCGTTCTCCACGGCGTCCTCGACGTAGCGGGTGGGGCGCAGGTCGCTCGTGCTCAGGTAGCTGGTCGCGGTGGCTTTGACCCGCCGCACCTTGGAGAAGAAGGTGTTGGTCTGCGCGGTCACCTCGATCGGCACAACGCCCGCCCGCTTCGGTAGCACCCGCAGCTTCAGCGTCCCGGCCGTCGCCCCCATCGCGTCGAGCTCGTACTCGAGCACCTCGCCCGTGGCGAACGCGTACGGCTTCTGCGGCGCTCCCAACGACGCACACGCGGCGTTCGTGGGCAGCGCCATCGGCGCGCCGCGGCCGATGGCGGCGGCGCGCGCGGGATCTTGTGCCGGTTGCTTCGGAAGCGTCTGGGCGGGCGCCGCCAGCGCGAAGAGCAACACCAGAGCCAACAGGGTACGGCGGCGCATCGGCGATCCTTTCGGGCCTGCGCGCGAGCCTGTCCAGCCCGGCGCGGGCTTTCAAGGTCCGACGGTCGGATGCCTTGCGTATTCGGACCTGCGCCACAACTCGTCCAGCCGCCGGGTCCACTCCGCGCGCAAAGACTCCCACTGTGCCGGATCGCGGTTGATCTCGAACCCCGAGCGGACGAGCGTACGCGCGCTCTTCTGCGCGTATTCGCCCGCGCCCAGCTTCTGCAAAAGCTTCAGGTACTCGTAATCCTCGAGGCCATCGCGCAGCTGCTTGAGCCGCAGCGACTCCACCGGGACGTGGGTCTTCCCGCCGATGTGTCGAGGCGTGCCCGGATAGAACAGCGTGCCGTCGCCGTTGCCGCCGAAGTCCCACACGCCTTCGGTCCACGGGTCGCGGAAGTTGTAGGCGTAGACGGTGGCGTAATAGAGCTCGCCGTCCACGCCGCCCACGTAGTCGAGCACGCCCATCGCCCGGTTCAGCACCGCGGGGTGATCGACCATGTACGACGGCCAGCCGGAGTAGGCGCGCTCGAGCGCGGGATCGTCGAACGGCCCTGCGTCGCAACCGTGGGTGGGGCAGGCCTGGTACCACCACACCTGCTTCGTCGGGCCCGCCGCCTGGCGCAGCGCACGCGGGGCGGTGATCCGCGGACAGGTCTTCGGACCGGGGCGGGCGTAGAAGCAGTTGAGCGTGGGCGTGACGATGTCCGCCACCGGTGTCAGCTCGTCGTCGAGCGGAGCTGTCACCAGCACCGGCAGCCGCTCCACCGAGTGCGCGTCCTCCGCCTGCGCCAGCACCAGCGGGCGATCCTCGGGCTTCGGTTCGTCCTTCGCGTAGACGAACAGCTGCGCGGTCCAGCCGTTCTGATCGAAGTGCTCGCGCCACGCGCGCAGGTACGCGCGCTGCTCCTCGCGCGTCTTCAGCCAGGGGTTGGGCCGGACCTCCGCGGTGGTGAAGCGCGCGCGGTTGGGGAGCGCCTTGCCCTCCAGCAGCGGGCCCATCTCGGCGTCGTACGCGGACCAGTCGATCCGCGCGACGCCGTCCTTCACCACGGTCGGCGGCGGGTCGATGCTCATCCCGTGCAGCGAGAAGCGGTGCAGCAGCGCGGATTGCGCATAGCGCCGAAGCAGCGCCCGGCCTTCGTCGGAGTCCGCCTTCAGGTGGTGCCCGTGGGCGATGGAGAAGATGGAGATCCCGAACGTGGTGGGCAGCGAGGAGGTGGCCGGCAGCGTGAACGGGTGGACCTGCGCGCGCAGGGCGATCCGCACAGGCCTCTGGTCCTTCGCGGTCAGCACCACCTCGCCCGCATATGTGCCCTCCGGCTGGTCACCGTCCGCGCAGACCTCCACGTAGACCACCAGCGGCCGTTCCGCGGTGGAGTCGAACGGCAGCGCATTGCGCCGCTCGCCCACATACGCGTCCACCACCGGGATCAGCGGATCCGGCCACAGCCCGGGCGCGCCCTCGTGGTTGGACGGCGTCTTCACCTCGACGAAGGCCTCGCGGTACAGCCGCAATGTCAGCGTAGGCGGCTGTCCCTTCGCTTTCGTGGAGCGCTGAAGGCGCAGCGCCTCCACGTTCGCGTCGACCTGTTCGAGCGGCGGCTTCGCGTGGATCTGCACGCCTTCGCACTCGCCGCGTGCCAGAGACAGCGACCAGGCGCGCGCGCCGCCGGGATCCATCCCCGGCCGGACCTTCACCATCGGCGATACGGCGCACGCCCACGGGAGCGGTTCGCGCCTCGCGGCTTCTTCTGTCCGGGCCGCCTTGGCGCGGATCGATGCGTCGGGGAGGGCATGGAGGCCCACCGCCATCAGCGCCGCCACCGTTCCGATCGCCCCCACCGCCCAACGC
>JADGHL010000216.1 GCA_019686135.1 Myxococcaceae bacterium
GCGGGACGTTGTGCGTGGGCGGCGGCGGAGGGTTGTACGAGCCCTGTCCCGGGGGAGGCGGCACGCTGTGCGTCGGCGGCGGAGGCGCCGAGCGCCCCGGCGGAGGCGGCGGCCGGTTGCCGTAGTACGAGCCCGTCGGCGGCGCCATGTACGTCCCGCGGCCCGGAGGCGGCGGCCGCCGCACGTTGCCTGAATCAGGCACCGAGGTCGCGGGGTGATAGTTGCCCGGGTTGGGATCCCGGTACACGTAGTAATGATGGGTCGCGTCCCAGGTGTAGTACGTCGAGTACTGATACCCGGGGTGGTAGTGGTGCGAGTGCCGCCCGTGGATGGTGCAGTACCCGCCGGTCGGCACCGGGTGGTACTCGTAGTACCAGACCACCGTCGGCCCGGAGTACGTGTAGTAGGTGCCGTTGTAGGCGTAGGCGTTGTAGTCGGGCGCGTAGTCGTGGGTGTGCAGACCCTCGACGAGACACCAGCCGCCGCCCAGCTCCGCAGGGATGGGATGCGCCCCTTGGTAGGAGTAGAGGATCGGCTCCGTCTCCCGGTAGCCGTCATCGCGGTAGTAGGTGTGCTCGTGGACCACGCAGCCGGTGGCTCCGAACACGAGCAGCGAACCGGCGAGGAGCAATGGACGCATCAGGGACTCCCTCTTGAAACTGGCTTGCGAGCGGTCTGACGCGGCCAGCATAGAAACATTCAAGGCGGCGATCAGTCGCGGTCGAGGTACGCGCGGTAGCTCTCGAACCCGTAGTCCCGGCCGAGGAACTCCTTGACCAGCTCGGCCGCCGGCTTCGACCCGCCCGGATCCAGCACGGTCTTGCGATACCGGGTGGCGGTGGCCGGATCCAGGAAGCCGTTCTTCTCGAACGCGGTCTCCAGATCCTTCGCGATCACCGTGCTCCAGATGTAGGTGTAGTAGGCCGCCGAGTACCCATCGAGGTGGCCGAAGGCGAGCTCGAAGTGGGTGCCCTCACGCCACTCATGGCGGAACGGCGTGAACTTCTTCTGCAGTTCCACCAGCACCTGCTCCAGGTCGAAGCCGGGCGGGCGCCGGTAGTACTCGAGCGCGAGCGCGGAGAGGAACATCTGCCGCCGCGTCCACAGGCCCTTGCCGAACTCCTTCGAGGCGCGGAGCTTCTGCACGAGCGCGTCGGGGATGGGCTCGCCGGTCTGGTAGTGCTTCGCGAACTCTTTGAGCACGCTGGGCTGGCTCGGCCACTCCTGCAGCAGCATCGACGGGGTCTCCACGAAGTCCCACTCGGTGCGGATGCCGGTGATGCCGGTCCACCGCTGGTGTCCGGCGAAGGTGTGGTGGAGCAGGTGCCCGAACTCGTGGAAGAAGGTCTCCACCTCGTCGTGGGTCATCAGCTCCCCGTCGCTGGGGAAGTTGCAGACCAGCACGCCCTCCGGGTACCGCTTCCCGGCCTGGCCGGCGACGAGGTCGAACTGCGCGGCGTGCTTGTACTTGTCATCGCGCGGGTGCATGTCGAGGTAGATGCGGCCGAGCAGCTTGTCGCCCTCGAACACGTCGTACGCCTCGACCGACGGGTGCCACACCGCCGCGTCCTTCACGCGCTCGTAGGTGATGCCGAAGATGCGCGAGGTGATGTTCATCACCCCGTCCTTCACCCGCGAGTACTCGAAGTAGGGACGGACCGCCTGCGAGTCGAAGCCGAAGGTCTCCGCCTTGAGGCGATCCTCGTAGTAGTCCTGATCCCACGGCTCGAGGCGCGTCGCCTTCGGATCGTCCTTCTTCTTCCGTGCGAGGAGCAGGTCGTACTCCTTCTTCGCGCGGGCCTCGGTGACCGCCGTGACCTTCTCGATGAAGTCCGCCGCGGTCTTCTCGTTCCGCGTCATCTTCGTCTCGGTCACGTACGCCGCCCAGTTCGGGTAGCCGAGCAGCGTGGCGAGCTCGTGCCGTTTGACGATGAGCGCCTTGAGGACCTCCATGTTCGCGGGGTACGCGCGCTGGCGGTACATCCGCCACACCTTCTCGCGGGCCTTCGCGTTCTTCGCGTAGGACATGAAGGGGAAGTAGTCGGGGTAGTTGGAGGTGATGGTCACCTTGCCGTTCTTCCCCGGCGGGTGCGCCTTCACGTAGTCGGCAGGCAGGCCGTCCAGCTCCTTCGGATCCAGCTCCACCTTCTGCACGTCCTCGGCGATGTTCTTGCCGAACTGCTGGCCCAGCTTCACCAGCTCCTCGGTGAGCGCCTTCACCTTCGCGCGGGTGGCGTCGTCGCGGTCCACGCCGGCGCGGCGGAAGTCGAGCAGGGTGCGCTGCATCCAGTACTTCGTGGGCGCGTCGGAGGACGAGAGATCGACCGCGGCGAGCGCGTCGTAGACGGCGCGGTCCTGGGAGATCTCCACGTTGAGCTCTTCGACCTTCTGTTCGCACTCGCGCGCGGCGTCCCGCATCTTCGCGTCGGGGTGGACCTCGCGCGCGAGGCTGGAGCGGCTGCCCGCGTTCGACATGAGCGCCTGCGCCTCGTCATAGGCGGCGAGCACGGCGTCGCCCTGCGTCTTCGGGTCCAGCGACTTCAGCCGGGCGATGCTGGCGCGCGCCGCGTCGAGATCGCTCTGGCAGGTGGCGGCGAACGTCTCCGGCGGGACGACCAGCTGCTTCGAACCTTCGGGGGGCTGCATCGGGGACTCCTTCTGGGCCGTTATCGGCTTCGTCTCCGGCGCTGGGGTCGGCGCCGCGGTGACGGCGGCGGTGTCTGCGGCCTTCGTCGATTTGGACTCGCTGGCGCAGCCCGTGGCCAGGGCGGCGGTGACCAGCGCGGTGGTGGCAAGACGCATGAAGGATCCTTTCTGCGGTGTCGGAGGAGACGGACTGTAACGACCTGAGCTTCGGTGTCGAGCGCTCATCCGCACGGGGGCAGCACGGTGAGCGGCCCCGAACAGCTCTCGCCGCCGGCGCTGCAGACGCGGTAGGTCGCCGGGCGCGCGCCGTCCTCCAGCCGGTCCACCACCGAGCCCGTGTTGAGGGCGATTCCGACCAGGCGCCCGTCGCGGATCACCTGCACCGAGGTCGTCTTGATGCCCGCCCAGTCGAGGGCGATCTCGCGCGACCCATCCGCGGCGATCGCACCCGGCCGGGCGTCGGCGGAGATCACGCTGATGGGGACCGTGCTCTGGCCGGTGCGCCCGCTGGAGTCGGTGACGGTGAGCGTGACGGTGAACGTGCCGCCGCGCGGAAAGTCGTGCGAGGTCGCTTGCGCGCCGTCGGCGCTCGAGCCGTCGCCGAAGTCGAAGTGGCGCGCGACGATGTCGCCCTCGAGCGGGACGCTGGCATCGGCGAAGGTGCAGCGGAGGCCCTCGCAGTGGACGAGGAAGCCGGTCATCGGCGGCCCATCGGCTTCCATGCCGGCGCGGAGCGCGGCCAGCGCCCTGTCCACCCGGACCAGCCCGTGGCCGGACTCGGGGTCGACCCCCGGTTCGCCGACATCCTGTGCGGTGGCGAGCAGCGCGGCGCGAACCGCCGCGTTGGTGCTGGAGGGGACCTGGGCGAAGAGGAGCGCTGCCGCGCCTGCGACGTGTGGCGCCGCCATCGAGGTTCCGCTGTACGGCGCATAGCCGCTGCCGGTCTTCTGCGCCCCGTTCACCAGCGTGGCCCCGGACCCGAGGTGAGCAAGGAGCTCCGCTCCATCCTCGCCGGAGAGGGCGATCGCCGGGATGGAGGCGTGCATGTCTCCGAGCGTGCCGGAGAAGCCGCCGCGATCGTCGTTGAAGATCACCGCGCCGACTGCACCGGCGCGCTGCGCGAAGTCGACCTTCTCCGCGAAGGTGTTGTCCCCGCGCTGGCAGACGACGATGGCCCCCGCCCACGCGCCCGGGGTGGTGCAGCGCCCGCCATCGACCAGCGGACCTTCGACCCCGTCGCTCTCCCGCGCGTTCTCGAGCGGCGCGCCGGCAAAGGTGAGGCCGTCGACTTCGACGAGATGTCTGGAGACGAAGGGAACCGTGGAGAGCACCGCGGTGCCGGGAGCGACCAGATCGACCTGCGGGTTGCGCTGGGAGAACGCGGTGACGCGGCCCTCCTCGTCGATTGCGCCCACTGAGAGCACTGCCGGATAAGAGGCCGGGTACTCCAGCTCGGAGTCCCCCTCGTTTCCGGCGGCGGCGACGAGGATCGCTCCACTCCGCCACGCGCGCTCGATCGCTTCGCGCTCCAGAGTCGACGGAGAGAATCCGCCGAGGCTCAGGTTGATGACCTTCGCGCCC
Source organism: Myxococcaceae bacterium (assembly GCA_019686135.1). Taxonomy (GTDB): domain Bacteria; phylum Myxococcota; class Myxococcia; order Myxococcales; family Myxococcaceae; genus JADGHL01. Next base: position 4,228 of record JADGHL010000216.1, read on the forward strand.
GCGGAGACGCATTGGTCGATCGCGTCCGCGAGGTCCGAGCCGAAGGTCCAGCCACAGTCCTGTCCGCCGAACACGCGCACTGCGAAGAGGTCCGCGCCGAGCGGGTCGACGCCCACCACGCCCGTGTCGTTGTCGAGCGCAGCGATGGTGCCGGCGACGTGGGTGCCGTGTCCGCACTCGTCCTGATTCCAGATGTCCGCCGGATATCCCGCCAGCGGGCCACCGCCGGGCGCGAGATCGTCATGGGCCGCGTAGAGCCCCGAGTCGATGACGCACACCTTCGCGCCGCGCCGGAGAGGAGGCGACTGGCTCCACGCTCCGGGCGCACCGATGGCGGCGATCCCCCAGGGCATCACCTGCCCCGAGCCCAGAGGCGTGGCGAGCGGGAAGCGCGGAGGATCCGGTTCGATGCGCCGGACGGACGGGTCCTCTGCGAGCGCCTGCGCCTGCGCCCGGGAGAGCTCCGCCACGATGTGACGCCGGGCAATTCCGCGGACGACCCGCCCGCCCACGCGCCTGATCAACGCCGCGCCGCGGGTCACATCGTCGTTGTTCGCCGCGCCGGTGGCATCGCGGATGTCCGCGTCGTCGCACAGTGACCCGGCGCTAGGTGGCGCAGCGTCGCCGCGCCGGATTCCGTCGACGCGCACCGCTTCGTCGCCACAGGTGACCTCGCGCGCGGCTTCGTCGCTGCTCGAGATTCCGGCGGTGCAATCGGCCCGGTCGGTGCGCGTGGCTCCGTTGGTGCGCGCTGCTTCGTCGCTGTGAATCACTCCGTCGGTGCACGTGGCTCCGTTGCCGCTGGAGACTCCCGCTGTGCGAGCTGGTTCGGCACTGCGCATGGCTCCGACACCGCGCTCCGCCTCATTGCCGTAAGTCACTTCGTTGTCCCGCGTACCGTCGTGCCGGATGGCTTCGGCAATGCGAGCGCGTTGGACACTGCGCGTGGCTTCGTCACGACACGCCACTTCGTCGCGGTGAATCGCTCCGTCGTCGCGCGCGGCTCCGTCGCCGCTGATGACTTCAGCGGTTCGAACTCCTGAGACACTGCTCACGGCTTCGTCACCGCGCGCCACTTCGTCGCCGTGCATCTCTGCGTCATCGCGCGTGGCTGCG
>JADGHL010000082.1 GCA_019686135.1 Myxococcaceae bacterium
CGGACTGAGCCGCGCATATAGTCGGAGCACCGATGCCCGCCCCCGCCGCCCCCACCGACGCCGACTTCGAGGCGCTGCTCTCGCGGAACGTGAACGAGGCGATGGCGCGCGGCGCGCTCGGGGCGAGCGTGCTCGGGTACGTCTCCACGCTGGCCATCGCTGCGATGCACCTCGCCCACATCGGGCACTACGTCTACTTCCCCGGTGTCGCCGCGTTCGCTTGCGGCACGTACTCGCTGCTGATCTGGCAACTCGCGCGGAAGAACCGGATGCGCGGGTGGGTGCTGCACGCGACGCTGCTGCCGTTCTCACTGGCACCGAGCGCGGTCATCCTCGGCGCGGAGCTCGTGTTTCCGTCTGGAGCGGCCACCTTCATCCAGGGGCCGTTCGCGATGCTGTCGTTCGTCATCATCGGCGTCACGGCGTTCGCGTTCGATCGGAAGCTCTCGTGGGCGTCGGGCGCGCTCGCGGGAGCGGGCTACCTCGTCGCCTTCGCTGTCGCGCGTCCCCGGCTCGAAGCGCTCAGCCACCCGGACCCCGCGATGCTGCAGGACCTCACGCTGCCGTACATCTTCGGGTTCAAGGCGCTGATGATGGTCTTCGCCGGAACGATTTCGGGGGCGCTCTCCACGTTCGTCCGGAAGCTGTTGCGGCGGCTGCTCGAAGAGGAACGTCAGCGCTCGATGGTGCAGCGGCTGTTCGGCGAGTACGTCAGCGACGAAGTCCGCGAGAAGCTGATGCGCGAATCGGGCCAGGCGCGGGGCGAGCGCCGTGCGGTGGCGGTCCTCTTCAGCGACATCCGCGGCTTCTCCACCTTCAGCGAAGCCCATCCACCGGAAGAAATCGTCTCCCGCCTGAACGCCTACTTCGATCGGATGGTGGAAGCGATCGCGCGCAGCGGCGGCGTGGTGGACAAATTCATCGGCGACGCCGTCATGGCCACATTCGGGGGCTTCTCCGTCGTCGCATCCCCCTGTGACGCGGCGTTCGCCGCGGCCTGCGCGATGCGCACCGAACTAGAACGCCTCAACGAGACCTGGACGCAAGCGGGCAAATCCCCCTTCCAGAACGGCATCGGCCTCGACTTCGGCGAAGTCGTTCAAGGCCCGCTCGGGAGCGAGCGCCGCAAGGACTTCACCGTCGTCGGCGACGTCGTCAACACGGCCTCGAGACTGGAAGGCCTCACCAAAGACCACAACTTCCCCATCATCCTCTCCGAAAGCGTCTACGACGGCCTCTCCGCCGCCCGCCGCGCCCTCTGCCACCCCATCGGCGAAGTCAAAGTGAAAGGCAAACTCCGGCCGGTGAAAGTCTATGGGGCGGGTGCTTCTGCGGAGGCAGTGCCGACCACGAACGTGGTTCGTGGTGGCTGGTGAGTAGTGAGTAGACCGAGCGTCCGCGACCCGGGGTCGCTCCCGCTGGGGTTCTGGGGTCGGTCCGAACTCCGTGGCAGGGTCGATGCTCTGCGCTGGCCCGCATGCCCCGCGTCGCGGGGCATGACTCACTTCTCACCCGTCACCACCCACTGTCTCATTCGACGGTGACGGATTTGGCGAGGTTTCGTGGTTGGTCCACGTCGGTGCCTCGCATGTCGGCGACGTGGTAGGCGAGCATCTGGAGCGGCACCGTCGCGACGAGCGGCGCCAGGAGCGCGCAGGCCGGCGGGACCTCAATCGTCCAGTCCGCGAGGGTTTTCACGTGTTGGTCACCTTCGTCGATGATTGCGATGACCCTTCCGCCTCGCGCTCGCACTTCTTCGATGTTGCCGAGGATTTTCTCGTACGGCTCCTTCGGTTCCCGCGGGGCGATCACCACCACCGGCATGCGCTCGTCGATCAGCGCGATCGGCCCGTGCTTCATTTCCCCGCCGGCGTAGCCCTCGGCGTGGATGTAGGAAATCTCTTTGAGCTTGAGCGCTCCCTCCAGCGCGACCGGGAACATCGCGCCTCGGCCGAGGAACAGAAAGTCCTGCGACTTCATGAACTCGCGCGCCACACGCTTCACTTGCGGTTCGACCCGCAGCACTGCCTCCAGCAGCTTCGGAATCCCGGTGAGGTGCGTCAGGTGCTCCTGCGCCTGCTGCATCGTCAGCGTCCCGCGCAGCCGCCCCAGCTTCACCGCCAGGAGGTAGAACGCCGCCAGCTGGGTGGTGAACGCCTTGGTGGAGGCCACTCCGATCTCCGGCCCGGCGTTCGTCATCACCGACAGGTCGGCCTCGCGCGTCAGCGCCGAACCCATCACGTTGCAGATGCCCATCGCCAGCGCGCCGCGCGCCTTCGCCTCACGCACGGCCGCCAGCGTGTCCAGGGTCTCGCCCGACTGCGACACCGCCACCACCAGCTGCGTCGCGTCGACCAGCGGATCGCGGTAGCGGAACTCGGAGGCGAGGTCCACCTCCACGGGGATCCGCGCCAGCTTCTCGATCATCGCGCGGCCCACCAGCCCCGCATGCCAGCTGGTGCCGCACGCCAGCACGGTCACCTTGGACAGCGCCCTCACCTGATCGGCAGTGAGCGTCCAGCCTTCGAAGTACACGTCGCCCTCGGAGAGGAGCACCCGCCCGCGGATGGTGTCCGCCACCGCGCGCGGCTGCTCCCAGATCTCCTTGTGCATGAAGTGCTTGTGCCCGCCCTTCTCCGCCATCATCGGCGTCCAGGAGATCTTCCGGATCGGCCGGTTCACCACCTCGCCCGCGCGGTTGAAGATCTCCGCCTTCCCGCTGCTGAGGACGGCCAGGTCGCCCTCCTCCATGAAGATGATGTCCCGCGTGTGCTCGAGCAGCGCCGGCACGTCGGAAGCAACGAAGTTCTGCCCCTCGCCCAGACCGATCACCATGGGCGAGGACTCCTTCGTGCACACGATGCGCGTGGGATCGCGCTCCCAAATCACCGCTAGGGCATAGGTGCCTTTGATCTGCGCCACCGCCCGGCGCACCGCCTCCACCAGATCCGCCCCGCGCTCGAGCTCTTCGTGGATCAGGTGCGCGAACACCTCGGAGTCGGTCTCCGACGAGAACTCGTGGCCGCGCGCGCGCAGCTGCTCCTTGAGCACCAGGTGGTTCTCGATGATCCCGTTGTGGACCACCGCCACGCCCTTGTACGTGTGCGGGTGCGCGTTCTCGTCCGAGGGGCGGCCGTGCGTCGCCCACCGCGTGTGACCGATGCCGATCGTCCCTCTGGGCGGTTCGGCGCCGACCCGCGACTCCAGGTTCCGGAGCTTGCCCACCGAACGCACCACGTTGAGAACCTGATTTCCCACCACCGCGACCCCGGCCGAGTCGTAGCCGCGGTACTCGAGCTTCTTCAGCCCGGACACCAGGATCGGTGCCGACTCCTTGTCACCGACGTACCCGACGATTCCGCACATGCCGCGCTACCCCTTCCCTCTGTCCGCTGTGGCCGGCCGCGATCCCGAGGGTCGCGGTCACATACCACGGGGCCGCTCCATGCCGCCCCTCCCGGACGCCCCCGCGCTGCAAGGTCGCGGCCAATCCGAGCCCGGCTGCTCGCCCAGAGGGAGCAGGCGCACAGTGCGGCCGAACGGACGGGGGTGAGGTTGCCGGGCCGCGTGACAGGCGCGTCACCTTCGCGCTCACGTCCCCGCGCGCTTCTTCGCCTTCTTCTCCACCCAGCCTTCCTTGATGACCTGTGGAGCGCGCGAAAGGGTCAGCGACATCGGGGGCACGTCCTCGGTGACGGTGGTGCCCGCGCCGACGTACGCGCCTTTGCCCACGGTGACCGGCGCAACCAGCTGCGTGTCGGAGCCGATGAACACGCCGTCCTCGAGCGTGGTCTGGTGCTTGTTCACGCCGTCATAGTTGCAGGTGATGGTCCCCGCTCCGACGTTGACGCCGGCGCCGATCTCCGCGTCGCCCAGGTACGAGAGGTGGTTGGCCTTGGAGCCTTTGCCGATCCGCGCCTTCTTCGTCTCCACGAAGTTCCCGAGGTGCACGCCCTCCGCGAGCTTCGTGCCGGGCCGCAGCCGCGCGAACGGGCCGATGGCGCAGCCGGTCCCCACCTCGGCGTCCTCCAAGATGGAGTACGGCTTCACGTCCGTGCCCTCGAGGATCACCGAGTCGGTGATCACGCACCCCTGACCGATCCGCACGCCTGATCCGATCCGCGTGCGCCCGTGCAGCGAGACGAACGGCCCCACTTCCACGTCCGGCGCCAGCTCCACGGTCTCTTCGATGAAGGTGGTCGACGGGTCGCGCAGCGTCACGCCGTTGCGCATATGCCGGGCGTTGATCCGCGCCTGCAGCTCCTTCGCGCGCGCCGCCAGCTCCGCACGGTCGTTCACGCCGGCGGTCTCGGCGTGGTCGGCCACCACGACCTTGATCTTCGCGCCCGCCACCTTCGCCGCCTGCTCCACGAGGTCCGTGAGGTACAGCTCGCCCTGCGCGTTCTGCGGCGTCAGCCTCCCGAGAGCGTCGAAGAGGAACGCGGAGTCGACGACGTAGATGCCGGCGTTGCACTCCTTGATCGCCCGCTCCTCCGGGGTGGCGTCCTTGTGCTCCACGATGCGCTTGACGTGACCCTGCTCGCGCACCACCCGCCCGTAGCCGGTGGGGTTGTCGAGCAGCGTGGTCACCAGCGCCAGCGGCCCGCCCGACTCGCGGTACGCCTGCACCAGCGCCTGCAACGTCTCCTCGCGCAACAGCGGCACGTCGCCGTAGAGGATCAGCACCGGCCCGGAGTAGCCACGCAGCGCGTCCCCGGCGCACTGCACCGCGTGCCCGGTGCCCTTCTGTTCGGCCTGGACCGCGAAGCGGAGCGGCTGTCCTTCGAAGAGCTGCGAGACCGTCGCCTGGACCTGTTCGGCCTGATGCCCCACCACCGCCACCACCGGCGACGCGCCGACGGCAAACGCGCGGGCGATGGGATACGCGCACAGCGGCCGGCCGAGCACCTCGTGCAGCACCTTCGCCTTCCCGAAGGCGGTGTCGGACTTCATCCGCGTGCCCTTCCCGGCGCACAGCACGACGGCGGCGAGCGTAGACATGCGCGCGATCTAGGGACCTGATGCTGTGCCGTCAACGCCGCGACGCGCGCCGGTGCGCCGCAGGTTCACGCCTGAGCGGTGGGCTTCGACGGCGCCACGGGACGCGACGGCAGCGCCGCCGCGACCCGCACGTCCAGCCCGGTCTGGCCAGGAACGATCGCAAAGGTCGGCTTGAGGAAGATCGTCACCGGCGGCGGTGGCGGGAGCGAAGGTTCGGTGCTCATGCGATTCTGGTCCGCACCTTTTGCAACTTGAGCGCCAGCCTGGCGCCCTGACAAATCGCGCATTTGGATGGACACCCCCCAGCCCGCTTGTGTGAAACGGCGGCAGGTACGCCACCGATGCCACACCTGCTGGGAAAAACTTGGTGGCCTGAACGACATTCCCGCGCGTCGGGTGGGAGGTCCGGGTGAGAAGATCGATCGTCGTCGTCCTCGCGCTGCTCTGGGTGGCCGCGTCCGCGCCGGCCCGGGCGGCGAGGCCCTACCGCGGCGGGGTGGTGGCCACGGGCTACGCCCCGGCGTCGGAAGCGGCGCTGGAGATTCTCGACAAAGGCGGCAACGCGGTGGACGCGGCCGTGGCGGCGGCGTTCGCCGCGGGCGTGGTGGGCCCCTATCACTCGGGGCTGGGCGGCGGCGGCTTCGCGTTGGTGTTCGATCAGAAGACCGGCGAGACGAAGGTGCTCGACTTCCGCGAGGTCGCTCCGCTCGGCGCCACGCGCGACATGTTCGTGAAGAACGGCGCGGTCGTCCGCGGGCTGTCCACCGACGGCGCGCTCTCCGTCGCGGTGCCAGGCGCGGTGCTGGGCTACCTCACGCTCCACCAGAAGTACGGCCGGCTTCCGCGCGCAACGGTGATGGCGCCGGCGATCCGTCTGGCGAAGCAGGGCTTCTGGGTGACGCCGAAGTACCGGGCGATGGCCCGCGTCCGGCAGGCCTGCCTGCAGCGCGATCCGGAGGCGACGCGGATCTTCCTCGGCAAGGACGGCGCGGTGCCGGAGGTCGGGGCGATCATCCAGCAGCCGGACCTGGCGAAGACGCTCACGGCGATCGCCCGCCAGGGCCCGAGCGCCTTCTACCGGGGGCGGATCGCGCAGGCGATCGCCACCACCGTGAAGCGCCACGGCGGGGTGCTCAGCGAAGAGGATCTGAAGAAGTACGAGGTGCGCTGGCGCGCGCCGCTGGAGGGCCACTACCGCGGGCACACCGTGCTCACGATGCCGCCTCCGTCGGCCGGGGGGATCGCCCTCCTGCAGGTGCTCGCGGCGATGGAGCGGATGGAACCCCAACCGCCCGCCCGCTGGCACGACACGCTCCATCTGCACCGCTTCGTCGAGGCGGTGCGACGCGTCTACGTCGACCGGGCGAAGTACCTGGGCGATCCCGCGTTCACCGACATCCCGCTGCAGCGGCTGCTCTCGCCCGAGTACATCGATCAAATGGTGAAGGGGATCGACCCGGACAAGGCGACGCCGTCGACGTCGCTGCTCGACGTGGGCGCGGCGGCCACGCAGAGCACCCTCGTCCCCCACCCGGAGGGCGCACGGTCGGTCCCCGCCGCGCCGATGGACGGGACGGACGCTGGCCGGAACACCACGCACATCTCCATCGTCGACCGCGAGGGCAACGCGGTGGCGATGACCACCACCATCAACTACGGCTTCGGCTCGTGCCTGGTGGCGGCGGGCACCGGGGTATTGCTCAACGACGAGATGGACGACTTCGCCGCGCAGGTGAACGTGCCCAACGCGTATGGCCTCGTGACCGGAGAGGCGAACGCGATCGCGCCGGGGAAGATCCCGCTCTCGTCGATGTCGCCCACGATCGTCTTCCAGAAGGAGAACCCGAAGAAGGTGCTGCTCGTGGTCGGCTCGCCCGGCGGGTCGACCATCCCCACCACGGTGATGCAGGTGATCGAGAACGTGATCGACTATGGGATGGACGTGCTCCGCGCGGCGGGCGCGCCGCGGGTGCACCACCAGTACCTGCCGGATGCGCTGATGATCGACACGCCGGGTCTGGAGCCCCAGACGCGCCAGGCGCTATCGGCGAAGGGACACCACCTGCAAGACGCGCCCACCTGGGGCGACGCCGAGGCGGTCTACGTCGATCCTCAGACGGGGCTGCGCTACGCCGGCAGCGATCCGCGCAACGAAGGCGCCGGGGTCGGGCAGGACTGACCATGGCCGAATCGCCCTCTCCCCTGTTCGACGCCCACCTCCACCCGGAGGGGCTCTCGGACGACGACCTCGAGTCGATGCGCCTGTTCGGCGTGGAGGAGGCGCTGATCGTCACCCACCACAAGCCGCACCCGGCGCTCAAGGCGAAGGACATCCTCGAGGACTTCGACCATCTGCTCGGGCGCGAGCTGCGACGCTGCGAGCGCGCAGGCATCCGCGCGTGGGCGGCGCTGGGCGTGCACCCGCAGTCGCTCCCGCCGCGCGGGCTGCCGGAGGTCCTCTCCGCGCTGCCCGGCTACTTCACCGGCGGAAAAGTCGTGGCGGTGGGGGAGATCGGCTTCCATCGGGGCGGCGAGGCGGAGGCGGAGGCGTTCACCGAACAGCTGTCGCTGGCGAAGCGGCTCAAGCTGCCGGTCGTCGTCCACACGCCCCAACGGTCCAAGGAGACCCTCACCCGGCGCGCGCTCACGCTGATCCGCGCCAGTGGCATCGGGGCGCAGCAGGTCCTGGTCGACCACTGCAACGCGAAGACGGTGCGGCTGGTGCTCGAGTGCGGCCACACCGCCGGCCTCACGGTCCACCCGGATGAGCTCTCCGCCGAACGCGCGGTGGCGCAGGTGCGCGCGCTCGGCACCGAGCGGCTGGTGATGAACTCCGACTCCGGCTACGGCGCGAGCGACATCCTCGGGCTGGCCCGCGCAGCGCGCCTTCTGGAGAAGGGCGAGCTTTCTCCGGCGGTCATCGCCCGGGTCACCCGGACCAACGCGCGACGTTTCTTCCGGATCGACGCGGCCTAAGCGCTGCGGCCATGCCGCCGACGGAGACGTGCACATCTCCGGTCCCGGAGGACCGTGGCGCCTGAAGTGGCGACCCTCCATCCACATGCCCCGCTGGGCCTTCGCGGAGGACATGGAGGCGCTCGCGAAGCGCCCCGACCAGGACGCGGAGAACGATGCCGTCGTACTGCCCAGCGCCGTGGGCGGTAGCGCGATGCGCCACAAGCTTTGCGCGAATCGCAGCCGGGAGCCACATACGCCCGGTTGCAAAGGCCGCTGACATCTGGCCGCAAAACCCCATCGGACATCCTCCGACAATGTGGGCGTCGGCACACCCGCCGCGCCCCGCGCGGCCCGACCTGGAGAGAGACCATGCCCCGTACCGAGTCCTGGACCCGCGCAGACCGACAGACCGTGGTGAAGAACGGCGTCGTCGATCACAACGCCTCGGCGAAGGCGAACCTGAAGGAGGCGGGGAAGAACGTGGCGGACATCTTCCGGCCGAACCACTTCACCGACATGTGGAACTCGGACGGCAGCGACTACAACTTCGGCCCGGCGATGACGGTGCTGGCCGCCCCGTGGCTGGCGCTCGCGGAGGTGGCGGACGTGGTGACCGGCCCGGTGAAGGCGGTGAAGAACACCGCGGACGCGGTGGTGCACAAGGTCGTCGACTGGTTCTAAGGCGCCACGCAGTCGATCGATTGCCGGCGTCCCGTCGCAGAGGTTGCCGCGGAGACCCTCGCGGCCCTCGAGCATGTCGCTGCGAGGACGAGATTCTCGGGGACGCGAGCATCGTCGCGCTCGCCTTCCCGCTCCGCGCGGCTACCTCGAGGCGGGCGGCTTGCCAGAGGCGCCCACAGCCAGACGGAAGACGCCTTTCCCCGGCACACGCCCGCCCGCGGCGATAAGACTCCCGCATGGCGGATCCACACGACGGCCGCATCCCCACTGGGCGCTTCGGGCGCATCGGACGCATCGCCGGAATGGCGACGCGGGTCGGCGCCGGGCTGGCGAAGGACCGGGTCAAGCGCCTGCTCGGCCGCAGCGAGTCGTCCGCGGCGATGGAGGCGGCGGCCAGGCACGTGCTCGAGACGCTGGGCACCTTGAAGGGCGCCGCGCTCAAGGCCGGCCAGACGCTCTCGCTGTTTGCCAACACCCTTCCGCCCGAGGTGCGGCTCGTCCTCGGCAAGCTCTACTCGCAGGCGCCCACCCTGCCCTTCGCCGAGATCGCGAAGGTCATCGAGGCCGAGCTCGGCGCTTCGCCCGACGCGCTCTTCGCGGAGATCTCCCGCGAGCCTCTCGCCGCCGCGTCATTGGGCCAGGTGCACGCCGCGCGGCTTCACGGCGGCGAACGGGTCGCGGTGAAGGTGCAGTACCCGGGCGTGGGCGCAGCGCTGGAGGACGACCTCCGGAACCTCGGCACCGTGATGAAGGCGGTGGGCGTGGTGATCGACAGCGCCGCGTACCTCGAGGAGATCCGCCGTGAGGTGACGCTCGAGCTCGACTACACGAAGGAGCGCGAGCGGCTCGAGGCGTTCCGCGGCTACCTCGCGCGCTGGCCGGATCTGGTGGTGCCGCGCGCCTGGCCAGAGCTGAGCGCGAAGCGCGTGCTGACGCTGGAGCTGCTCGAAGGCCCCACACTGAACCAGGCGGCGGAGACGATCGACGCGATGCCGGAGGCGGAGCGCTGGCACCGGGCGGATCAACTCGTCCGCGCCGGCTGGGGCCCGTTGCTCTACGACCGGGTGGTGCACGCGGACGCCCACCCCGGCAACTACGTGTTGATGACCGACGGGCGCCTCGGCGTGCTCGACTTCGGGAACGTGAAATACCTCTCCGAACCCTTCTGGCGGGCGGTGCGCTCGGCGCTAAAGGTGCTGGTGGAGGACCGCCACGAGGTGGACTGGATCGCTCTGCACCGCGCGGGAGGCTTCGAGATCCGCAACCCGAACGCGCGGACGCTGGAGCTCTTCGAGACGATCCGCACCATCGCCCGCCGGCCGGTGGAGGGCGTGCACGACTTCGGGACCGACACGACGCTCGTCGATCTCGCAGGCCTGAAGATGAAGTACCCCTTCGAGCTGTTGAGCATCCAGCCACCCGCCGAGGCGCTCTTCGTCGCGCGCGGTCTGGCCGGGGTGCTGCAGAACCTCACCACGCTGAAGGCGAAGGGTGACCTCCGCCCGTTCTTCCGCACGGCGCTGGCGGAGACGCGGGCCTGAGCGAAGCGCTCAGAACGCCTCTTCGGGCAGCTCCATCAACTCAAGGGACGACGCCTCGACGAGCTTGCGCGCGAGCGTGACGTTGGGGAGCACTTCGCGGCAGAAGAACCGCGCCGCGGCGATTTTGCCGTCGTAGAAGGCGGCATCCTCCGGGTTCACCTTCTTGCGCTCGAGCGCCACCGCCGCCTGGCGCAGCAGCAACCACCCGATGGTGGTCTCCGCCACCGCGAAGAGGATCCGGTTGCCCTGCAGGCCGACGTGGTAGAGCGACTCGCCGACCTTCTCCATCATCGTGCCGAGCATCGCCTCGATCTCCGAGGCCGCCCGGCCCACCGCGGCGCGCTCCGCCGCCAGCGCCTCGCCTCCGGCGTTCTCCTTGAGCGTGGCCTTCACCTGCTCGAAGAGGTAGCGCAGGGTCTCGCCGCCATCGCGGGCGACCTTGCGGAAGAAGAAGTCCAGCGCCTGGATGGCGGTGGTGCCCTCGTAGAGCGTGTCGATCTTCTGATCGCGGATGTATTGCTCGATCGGGTAGTCCTGCAGGTAGCCCGATCCGCCGAAGCACTGCAGCGCCACGCCCAGCAGCTCGTACGTCTTCTCCGAGTTGTAGCCCTTGAGCAGCGGCAGGAGCAGATCGTTGAGCCGGTCGAGCACCGCGGCGTCGCTGGCGCCGTGTCCGCCCTGGATCTCCACCTGATCCTGGATGCTGGCGAGGAACAGCCCCATTGCGCGCATCCCGTGGGCGTGCGCCTTCTGAAGCATCAGCATCCGCCGCACGTCGGGGTGCTGGATGATGCGCACCCTCGGCGCGCTCTTGTCGGCGGAACGGAGCAGATCCGCGCCCTGCACCCGCTCCTTCGCGAACGCGAGCGCGTTGAGGTACGCGGTGGAGAGCGTGGCCATCGACTTCATGCCGATCGCCATCCGGGCGTGTTCGATGACGTGGAACATCTGCCGGATGCCGTCGTGGACGTTGCCGACCAACAGGCCGCGCGCCTGGCCCCGCTCGCCGAAGGTCAGCTCGCAGGTGGCGGACGCCTTGATGCCCATCTTCTTCTCGATGTGGGTGACGTAGACGCCGTTCCGCTGATCGGTGAGCCGGCCGTCCTCGTCCACCCACCACTTGGGGACGATGAACATCGACAGACCCTTGGTGCCCGGGCCCGCGCCCTCCGGCCGCGCCAGGACCAGGTGGACGATGTTGGGCGCGAAGTCGAAGTCACCGTTGGTGATGAAGCGCTTGACCCCTTCGATCTCCCAGACGTCGTCGTGCAGGTGCCGCGCCTTCGTCCGCGCCGCGCCCACGTCCGACCCCGCGTCCGGCTCGGTGAGCACCATCGTCCCGCCCCAGTGGTGCTCCACCATGTTCTCGACGAAGCGCTTCTTCTGCGCGTCCGTCGCGAGCCGGTCGATGATCGTCGCGATGAAGCCGCCGAAGACGTAGAAGCCGAGCGGCGCGTTGGAGCCGACGAGCAGCTCGAACGCCGCCCACCGCACCGACGGCGGCGCGCCCATCCCGCCCAGGTGCTCGGGCAGATCGAGGAGGTGCCAGCCCGACTCGTAGAACGTGCGCATCGACGTCTTGAGCGCTTCGGGCAGCGTGACGTTGCCGTCGCCATCCAGCTGAAGCGGCGTGTGATCCGCCTCCACGAACGACGCGGCGAGCTCGGTCGAGCACAGCTTCTCGAACGCGGTGAGCGCCTCCTTGGCAGTGGTCTCGTCCATCGCGCCGAACGGCGCCTTGCCGAGGCTCGTACGGCCGATGTCGTAGAACTCGAAGAGGTTGAAGAAGAGATCGCGCAGGTCGCTCTTGTAATGGAGGGCGGTGCTCATGGGTGTGGGGTGGATATCAAAACGACGCCTGTTGCGGCGGTTCCTGCCAGGTCTGCAGGGTCACGTCGTCATAGTAGACGGCCCCCTCGTAGTAGTTGTTGTGCGGGTCGCCGAACATGAACCAGTCCGGCCACACCGCGTCCGGGTTCCAGTCCGGCCCCGCGCAGGCGCTCGCGTCCTCGTCCGGCGTGCGGTTGAAGTGCCAGACGCACCGCTGCTTCGCGTCGATGGTGGCGCGATAGGTGGTCTGCCCGCCGTAGCGGAAGCGTCCCGAGATCTCGAAGGTGAACGTGTCGTCGAACCGCTCGATCGTGGCCGTGTACCACTCGTTGGGCAGGTAGGAATCGACCGCGCGGATCGCGCCCGAGGGCTGCCACGCGCCGTTGGCGAAAGAAAGGAACGGCTGCCCCGTGCGGTCGGTGGCCGGGCCCTTGCCGTCCAAGGCGATCATCATCACCGGGTGCTCGCCGCTCGGCACGAAGGAGTGACCGTCGAAGATCTCCATCCACGCCGGGTAGTGATTGTCGGAGTCGATCACCACCTTCCGGTGATGGTGGATCCACGTGTTGTTGTGCGGGCGCGGCAGCGCGTCGAGGATGGACAGCCAGTAGAAGCCGTTCTGCAGCGTGGCGTCGTCATGGGACCAGGGCTCCGCGGTCTCGCCGCCCGAGTAGCCGTTGAGCCCGCCCGGGATGCCGTCTCCGAAAGAGGCAAAGCCGACGCGCAGCGAGACGCGATAGCGGCGCGGGAGCGGCACGGTCGGGCGGATCACCGTCGCGTCGGTGTGCTCGGGCGAGGCGATCTTCAACACGCGGTTCGGACCGCCCGCAGGATCCGGCACCACCGAGACCAACGCGCCGAGCGACGTGGTGGAGGACCTCGTATAGGACTCCGCCGTGAGCCAGCCCTGATCGCCGAAGGGCACGGTCGCGCGGTACGCCTTCGGCGGGTGCACGCCCTGGTTCAGCCAGTATTCGCCGGCGTCCGCGTACGGGCCGTCCTCCGGGACCGAATCGTCCACCCACTCGCCAGCGATCGGTCCCATCGACTCGAAGTCTTCCCTGTGGGCGACGACCCAGCCCGGTGCCGACGGCGAGGGTTTGGGAGATGAAACAGGCGGCGCGGCTTCGGGTGGGTTCGGGGCCGTCACCGGAGGCGGGGAGAATTCGCCCGGAGAGCCACCCGGATTTCCTCCGCACGCGCACCATGCGCCGACGAACGCGGCGGCGATCACCACACGATGAAGAGTCATCGGCAGTGAACGGACGACCCCGGACGGCCACTCCCCAATGTTCCCCCTGCCTTCCCGGACACCGGCCAGGTGGACGGCAGCGGTCGTCCGCCCCACGCCCGAAGGGCCGACAGCAAGCCTCAGCGCAGCCGAGCGCGCATCCAGCGCAAGAGCTGCGCGCCCACCGGATCGCCCGGAAGCCCGAGCCGCTTGACGATGGTGGCGTGGTTGCGCCCCGTCACCGGGACCACTTCGGCGCTGCCCCCGGCGGCGTTCACCGCCGAAGCGAGGAGCACCGCCTGCGTGGCCGAGGCCCGTCGCGCATCGATGTGGAAGAGAAGGAACGGCGGAAGCGGCCGGCCCTTCTCGATGTGCCGCACCGGCGAAGCGTCGGCCCATACCTTCGGATCGGACCCGAACGCCTGCAGGTACATGGTGCGCGACCAGCCCCGCGAGAGCGGCACGCGCGTCACCAGGTCGTATCCCGAGCCATCCAGCAGCGCGACCCCGCGCACGTCCTCGACCTTCAGACCCGCGAGCGCGAGGTAGCGCGGATCCGTCGCCACCAGCGCCGCGAGCTGGGCGCCCGCGGAGTGCCCGAGGAGGAAGATGCGCGTCGGATCGCCCCCGTAGTCGGCGATGTGCTCGCGCACCCAGCCGAGCGCACGCGCCACGTCCTCCGCGTGCGCCGGGTGGGTGACCGCCGGCGAGAGCCGGTAGTTCAGCGTCACGTAGACGAAGCCGGCGTGCACGAAGAAGGAGCCCTTGCGCAGGTGGACGCCCTTGTCGCCCTCGGCCCAGCCCCCACCGTGGATGAACACGACCACCGGCAGGTGCACCTCACCCTCCTGACTGTACACGTCGAGCGACTGGAGCGTGGGGTCCTCGCCGTAGACGAGATCGCGCGTCACCGAGACGGACGCGGGCGGAACCGCCGACGCCGCCAGAAGCCCGGCGGCGAGCCGGACGCACAGCGCGGTTGCTCCGAAGATGCTCACGCGGTCATCATCCCCCGGTTGGGCTCGCTCCCTTGCGGCCGCAGGCCGATCTTCCCCGAGACCCGGCCGATCGTCTCTATGGATTCTGCTGCGGCGCTCTTCGAGATGGCCCCGGTGGGGATGGGCGTGCTCGACGCCGACGGGCGGATTCTGGCGTGGAACGCGCGCGCCGAGGCGGTGTTCGCCGTGGCGCGCTCAGAGGCGCTCGGGCGGCGGTTTGGCGATCTGCTCTCCCTCTCCGAACGGGTGACCTGGGCCGGCCTCCTTTCCCGCGCCCGCGCGTTCGGTGCCCCGGAGCGGCGGCGCTTTCGGCCCGAGCCCCGCGAGCGCGCCGCGCAGGTGGTGGAGGTCACCGCCGGACGGCTCGACCCCGACACCCCCGCCTTCCGGAAGGAGTTGGGCGGACTGCCCGGGCTGGTGCTCGCGTTCGACGACGTCTCCGAGCACGCCCTCGTCGAACAGGAGCGCGCCGAGGCGCTGCAGCAGACGCTCACCGCGCTGGCGGTGCGCGACGAGTTCCTCTCGGTCGCCTCGCACGAGCTGCGTACGCCGCTGACCTCGCTGCGGCTCGTCGTCCAGTCGCTCGAGCGCGATCTGATGGAGGAGGCGCTCACCGAGGCCGGGCGCAGTGCGCTGGTGCGCAAGGTCCAGGCCGCGGACCGGCAGGTGGTGCGGCTGCAGCGACTGGTGGAGGGGCTGCTGGATGTCGCGTCGATCCAGTCGGGCCGGCTGCGCCTGGAGCGGTCGGTCGTGGATCTGGCCGCCGTGGTGGAAGGCGCGGTGGAAGAGCTGGACGATCAATTCGCGCGCGCCGGCTGCGCCCCGAAGCTCGACCTCGAGCGCCCGGTGAAGGGCCCCTGGGACGAACGGCGCCTGCGTCAGGTGGTGCTGAGCCTGCTCGCGAACGCGCTCCGCTACGCGCCGGGCACGGTGATCGAGGTGAACCTGCGGTTGGCCGGCGGCCGCGCCGTGCTCGAGGTCAGCGACCACGGGATCGGCATCGACCCGGACGATCTCGCCCGCATCTTCGCGCGCTTCGAGCGGGCCTCTCCCTCCCGCAACTACGGCGGACTAGGGCTGGGGCTGTTCATCTCACGGAAGATCGTCGAAGCGCACGGCGGCACCATCCAGGCCTCCAGCCGCCCGGGCGAGGGCGCCACCTTCCGGGTCGAGCTCCCCATCCACCTCCAGGACGCCTGAAAACGAAAGGCCCGCGTCCCCCCTCGGGAGCGCGGGCCGAAAAGCAATCGGCGCTCGCTGCGACTCAGTGCAGCCCTTCGAGCGTGAGCGAGAGCTTGCCCTCTCCGTCCGGATCGAGGCGGACGCTCACCGGGATGCCCTTGAGCCGGTAGGCCTCGATGCTCTGCTCGGCGTCGCGCAGCAACTCCTGGTAGCGCTCCTCGAGCTCCACCGCCACGAGGATGTCCATCTCGTCCGTGTCCTGGTGACCCGCGTTGGTCACCTGGCAGCGCGAGAACCGCGCCCAACGCCCATTCTCCATCTTCACCAGCTCGCCGTCGTACGCCATGACACCTCCCGGGCGGCGATTGCCGCGCTACGTCAACGGCGGCAAGATACGCACTTCGTAAGCCGCCGTCGACCCCACCTTGAAAATTTCGGCAAGCTACCGTGCTGACAGGGGAATTTCTTCGGATTCGGTCGTTTCGCGGCCGGAATCCACCGGTCCCTCGTCAAATTTGTAAATTTGCACGGTTGTAAATGTGTGCAGCCCGGAGGTGGTGGCAGGGCCAGGCGGCTTCCCTTACATTTCGTCCGATGAAGTTCCCATTGTTCAGCCGGCGGGAGAATTCGAGGCAGGCGCAGCTCGAGGCGCAGGCGCGCTTCGAACGGGCGCTGGCGGAGGGCCTGCGGGCGCTCGGGACGCTGTTCAGCCGCGCGGCGGAGGTGATCGAAGCGCAGCGGCTGCAGCGTGAGGGCTACGGCGAACAGGAGAAGTACCTCGAGCGGCTCGACAGCCCGGCGACGTCCGCCGAACCGCGAACCCGGTGACGAACCCGCCCGCCGAAGCAGATCCCGCGCACGGCCACCCGGCCGGTCTCTGCGCGCTCGGCTGGATGCGCGGGTCGATGCTCCCGTTGAAGGCGCTCGACGACGAGGAGGGGCAAAGGCTCCCGGAGTCTCTTCCTCCGGTCATCGACGCCCACGTCCACCTCTTCCCGGATGGCGTGTTCGAAGCGATCTGGCGCTGGTTCGAACGCTACGGCTGGCCGATCCGCTACAAGCTCCACACGCCCCGGGTGCTGGAGTTCCTCTTCTCGCGCGGCGTCCAGAAGGTGGTGGCGCTGCACTACGCGCACAAGCCGGGGATGGCCGCGTTCCTCAACCGCTATATGGCGGAGGTGGCGCGCGCGGACCCGCGGGTCATCGGCCTGGCCACGGTGTTCCCCGGCGAAGAGGGCGCCGGACGGATTCTGGAGGAGGCGTTCGCCAGCGGCCTGCGCGGCGTGAAGCTGCACTGCCACGTGCAGTGCTTCGCCCCGGACGCGCCCGAGCTGGAGGAGGTCTACGCCGCCTGCGTCCGCCATGGCCGCCCGCTGGTGATGCACGCCGGCCGCGAGCCGGCGAGCCCGGAGTACAGGTGCGATCCGTACGCGCTCTGCGGAGTGGAGCGCACCGAGGCGGTGCTGCGCGCGTGGCCGAAGCTCAAGCTCTGCGTGCCCCACCTGGGCGCCGACGAGTTCGACGGCTACGAGCGGCTGCTCGAGCGCTACGAGAACCTCTGGCTCGACACCACGATGGTGGTCGCCGACTACTTTCCCGTCCGCCCGCCGGAGCGCCTGTTGCGCGCCCGCCCGGAGCGGATCCTCTACGGCACCGACTTCCCCAACCTGCCCTACGCCTGGGACCGCGAGGTGAAGAAGCTCACCGCGCTGAAGCTGGGGGACGAGGCTGAGGCCGCGCTGCTCGGGCAAAACGCGCTCAGGCTGTTCGACACAGACGAAGGCCGGCGGCCGCGGTAGTCGCAGACGCCGGCCCGAACGCATCAGCGCTTCACCCGGCTACTGGCAGTAGCCGGACGTCGTGCAGGTCTTGGCGGTGCCGCAGAAGCCGGCGACGTTGTTGCAGTTCGGCCAGCAGTAGCCGTCTGGCGCCGTCCCACCGTCGGCGAGGGCATACATCTCGCAGACGTAGCCGGGGCGGCAGTCGCTCTGCCCGACGCCGGGGCTCGAGCAGCGGTCCATGCAGAGCGCGAACTGGTCTCCGGCCTGGCTCTGGAACCCGAGGCAGATGCCGGTGGTGCCGCACATGGAGGCGGGATCGGCCGAGCACTCCGCAGTGCAGGAGCCGCCGAGCCAGCCCGTGTTGTCCCCGGTGTCGGGATCGAACTGGGTGAAGCACGCGCCCGCCAGGAAGCTGCCGCCGGACTGGCAGCTGCTGTCCGAGGTGCACGCCGAGCCGATCAGGTTGGCGGGCGCGGACGGAGGCGTGGGCAGAGGATCGATCCAGCACACCCCGTTCCCGAACTCATCGATCGTGTGGCAGGTGTAGCCCACGCGGCACTCGCCCGGGTTGCTGGTGCTGCACTGGTCGATGCACAGCGGCTCCTCGCCGAACGAGGCCAGGTTCAGGCACGCGGCGCCGCTGGGGCAGCCGGAGGGGTCATTGCAGCTCAGCGTGCAGTAACCGCCCGAGTAGGAGGCGTTCCCGGACACGGTGGTGAGCTTGCAGGTCGCCCCGACTCCCAGCGCCGCGCAGTCGCTGTTCGTCACGCAGGGCGAGCCGACCGCCACGGTGGAGGTGGCCTGGCAGGTGCCGCCCACGCCGGAGGAGACGCAGGTCTGACCCGAACCGCAGGCGGTGCAGGCCTGGCCGCCGGTGCCGCAGGCGGAGGACGAGGTGCCCACCTGGCAGACGTTGTTGAGGCAGCAGCCCTGGCAGTTGGACGGGCCACAGGTGGTGCCGCCGGTGCAGACGCCGTCGGTGCAGGACTGGCCGGTGCCACACGCCACGCAGGCCACGCCGTTGGTGCCGCAGGCCGCCGGCGAGGTCCCGGCGAGGCACTTGTTGTCCTCGACGCAGCCGCTGCAGCTGGTGTCCTGGCAGAAGCCGCCCGCCACGCCGTCGGTCTTGTTGCAGACGAAGGCGCCGGTGCAGGAGGTGCAGGCCGCGCCGCCGCTGCCGCACTGGAGGTTGTCCTGATCGGCCTTCTGTACGCACTGGCCGTTGGCGTTGCAGCAGCCGGTGGGGCAGGTCGCGGCGTTGCAGGTGCCGCCGTCGGTGCCACCATCGGTGCCGGCGTCGGTCCCGGCGTCGGTGCCGGAGTCTCCCGTGCCGGCATCCTTCTGCGAGCCGGTGATCGGCCGACAGAAGCCGCCCTGACACTGATCGGTGGCGCTACAGACGGCACATGCCGAGCCGCTGATACCGCAGGCGTTGATGGCGTTACCGGGCTCACAGGTGCCCTGGGGCGAGCAGCAGCCGGAACAGGTCGCGGGACTGCACTTCGAAGCCGAGGGACCACAGGAGGGAGCGAGCGCGAGCACCACGCCGAGCGCGAACCCGGAGAGTGCCCAACGGAGGTTGTTCATGGCTGGACCTTCGATTCTGGGGATGGGCCGCGCGACCGGCCGCGCGGAAGCTCAAAAGAGCGGGCACGGTCTATCCCAGGGCGGGTGGTCAGAACAACCACCCGCGACGTCGAAGCGCGGTCCCAGAACGTCCGCTTTCGGTCACTGCGGTGGGACCCGGATCCGCATACGCTTCCACGCCCCGTCGGGAATCCTCACATTAGATTCGTGCGCGGGGTCGACATCGCAGAGACCAGAGGGCCCTTCATGTCTCACATCCTGGTCGTGGACGACGACGAGAGCCATCGGACGTTGCTCTGCGACTTCCTCGAACAACTCGGATATCGGACGCGCCAGGCGAAGGACGGCCGGGAGGCCCTCGACATGCTGGACGAGGACATGCCCGAAGCGGTGTTGCTGGATCTCCGCATGCCGGTGATGAGCGGCTGGGGGCTGCTCGAGGCCCTCAAGAAGATGCCGCGGGCGCGCAACCTGCCGATCATCATCATCTCCGCGTATGGCTTCGAGTGGGAGGCGGAGCTGGTGGGCGCCTCCGGCTACATCTCCAAGCCGGTGGATCTGGACAAGGTGCGCGAGACGGTGGAGCGGATCGTGGGGCCGCCGCGGGCGGAGCTTGTGCACTGAGAACCGTCTGCCGTCTACCGTCTACACCACGCCGCTTCGAGCTGCGCGCCCAGGACTTACCACGCCTGCTGCAGGCGGAAGACGGCAGACGGTAGACTGATTTTCATGCTCTCCGTCGACGCGCGTGGCCTCGTCAAACGCTTCGGCACGTTCACCGCCGTCGACGGGCTGGACCTGCAGATCCCCCAGGGCAGCTTCTTCGCCTTCCTCGGGCCCAACGGCGCGGGCAAGTCCACCACCATCGCGCTGCTCACGGGCATCTACGCAGCGGATGCGGGCGAGGTGCGGATCCTCGGCGTGGACGCGGCCCGGGAACCGCTGAAGGTCAAATCCCGCATCGGCGTCGTCCCGGAGGAGCTCTCGTTGTTCGAGCGCCTCACCGGCAGGCAGTACCTCACCTTCTGCGGCCGGATGTACGGGCTTTTGGGCGACGTCGCGGCCCACCGCGCCAGTGAACTCCTGGAGCTCACCGAGCTGGCCTACAAGGCGGACACCCTCGTCGCCGAATACTCGAAGGGCATGCGCCGGCGCCTGGCCATCGCCGCCGCGCTGATCCACGCCCCGGAGCTGGTCTTCCTGGATGAACCGTTCGAGGGCATCGACGTGCTCGCCGCCGGGGTCATCCGCGAGCTTCTGCGCGAGCTCTCTCGCCGCGGCGTCACGCTCCTGCTCACCACGCACGTGCTGGAGATCGCCGAACGGCTCGCCACGCACGCCGGCGTCATCAAGGCGGGGCAAATGGTCGATCAGGGCGAGGTCGGCGCGCTGTGCGCCCGCCACCAGGCGCGCTCGCTGGAGCAGGTGTTCGAGAAGCTGGTGGGCGTCCCCGCCTCGAAGAACGCGCGGCTCTCCTTCTATGAGGACCACCCCGCGCCCACGGAGTTGGTGCGCGCCCGGCAGACCGCGTGACGATGCCTCCTTCCGCCCGCCCCGCGCCTCCCGGCTTCTTCCGCCACCTGCTCCTTCTGTGGGGCCTGCGCCTGCGCATCGGGCTCAACCGCGGCGGACGGAGGGGCGTGGTGCTGGCGGTGCTGGGCTTCACCGGGTCCAGCGCCCCCGGCCTGTTCCTCGGCATCGCGTTCTTCGGGCTGATGCGCCACCCGGCCATCGCCGCCTCGGAGATGTGGAGCCGGTTCTTCCTCAACCTGCTCTGCTTCGTCACCGCGTCGACCTGGGCGCTGTGGCCGCTGATGTCCGCCGGGGTGGACGATCACAGCGAGCTCTCCCGGTACCAGGCCTTCCCCATCTCCAGCTTTTGGCTGCTGGTGGCCTCCACGCTCGCCTCGCTGTTTGAACCGCGCGCGTTCGTCTTCTACGCGCCGGTGGCGGGTGCCACGCTGGGCTTTCTCTCCCTCCACCCGCCGGCGTCGTGGGCGATGGTGGCGCTTCTGTTCGCGCTCTACGCGGTGATGAACGCAGCCTGGAGCCGCGTGGGACTGCACCTCGTGCTCAACGTGCTCCGCCAGGAGCGCAGCGCCGAGATGATCGGCGGCTTCTTCGTGGTCTTCCTCGCCGCCGCCTCGTTCCTCCCGCCCATCGACACCTCCTGGCTCAAGGACGTGGGCGGTGGGCTCTCCGCGGTCTCCTCCACGTTGATCGCCGACGCCGCGCTGGCGCTCTCGCGCGTGCCACCCGGGTTCTTCGGCCACGGCGTGTTCGTGCTCGCCGAAGGGAGAGTGGGCGTCGCGGTGCTGCTCGCCGTGCTCCTCGCCGCGTTCACCGCGCTGCCGATGTACGTGGCCTGGCGGCTGCTGGTGCGCTTCCACCAGCAGATCGGCCGCGCGGGGCCGCCGGTCCGACAACCTCGGGCGCAAGGCAGCGATCCGTTCGCCCGGAGCCGCGGCCGCTTCCGCACCCTGGCGATCCGCGAGGCGCTCGATCTGTGGCGGAACCCGAAGGCGCGGCTTCTGGCCTCGGTGCCGTTCCTTTTGGCGATCCTCCTCAAGCTGATCTCCGGGCGCGATCTGTTCGTCTACCTGCTCGGGGACGCCGCGGACGCGTGGCTTCTGGGGGCGCTGTCGCTGTACGGCGCGATCGTCCTGGCCTCCACCTTCTCCCAGAACACCTTCGGCTACGACGGGCACGGGCTGGTGGTCTTCTTTGCCGCGCCGCTGGACCTGGCCGAGGTGCTGCGCGCGAAGAACCTGGTGCAGGGGCTGGCCGGCGCCGCTCTGGCGCTCGTGGTGAGCGTCTTCTACGTCGTCTACTTCCGCGCCTTCGACTTCTTCTCCTGGGCGTGCGCGGTGGCGGGAACCGCGGCGTTGATCCCCGTGCTGCTCGCGGTGGGGAACCTGCTCTCCCTCTTCTTCCCGGTGAAGTTCCACGCCTCGATGAAGCGGCGCGACAAGCTCCCGCTCGCCGCCGCGCTGTTGGGCGTAGGGGGCGCCTCCATCGGCGCCTTCCCCTTCGTCACCGCGCTGCGCCTCTCGGGTCACGCCGCGCCCGGTGTCGCGCAGTTGCTCATCATCCTGGGCGGCGCCGTCCTCGGCTGGACCGCCTACCGGGCGCTGCTTCCGCTCTCGCTCGCGCTGCTCGAACGACGGAGGGAGCTCGTCCTGCGCGCGGTGACCCGGGACTGACTTTTCGGGAGCTACTCCACCTTCTCTTCCTCCGGCTCGAGCCGGAACTCGCAGTACCGCCGGCCGAAGGCGTAGCCGCGCCCGTACCAGTGCCCGTCGCGGAGGAGCACCTCGTCGCGCAGCGGCCACAGCTTGTAGCGCAGCTGCGTCCCCTCCACCTTGAACGGCGCCACCGGGAGGAACCCCAGCATCGTCCAGCCGTGATCGCCCGCGATGAACTTCCGCAGACCAAAAGGCGGCAGGAGCCCGGACTCGCGACGCACCTTCCAAAGACCATCGATGGCAGCCATGCGGAGAAGATGCGCACGCGCGCCCGCACCCCGCTGCCGTCCGGCCGCCGGGCGGGCGGGCAGCGTCAGGACGAAAGGCTCCGATCGTCAGCGGCCCGGCTTGTTCTTCGTGACGACCAGATAGACGGCCATCCCCACCACGGCGGCGAGCCCACCGAGCAGGAAGGCGATGATGATCAACTCGCCGACGCCCATGATGGCCGCGAGGAGTAACGGATGCCGACGGACCCGTCAAAGCAGGAGGCGGCGCGGCGCGCGCTCGCGCTCGACGACGATGCGCTGGCACACGAGTGCGAGGTGGACGTCTTCATCGCCTCGGGTCCGGGCGGGCAGCACCGCAACAGGACGAAGAGCGGCGTGCGCCTCACCCACCGTCCCACGGGCGTGACGGTCACCGCCACCGAGCGTCGGTCGCAGGCGCAGAACCGGAGCGTGGCGAAGACGCGGCTGCGGGCGGCCTTGAAGGCGCTGTCGTTCGTCCGCACCGTTCGGCGCCCGACGAAACCGACGAGGAGCGCGCAGCGGCGCCGGGTGGAGACGAAGCGCCGTCACGGCGAGAAGAAGCGCCTGCGGAGTGGACACGAAGACGTCTGACCCCGTCCGCGGTCGCGTTTTCTTCGAGCAGCCAACGGGACAGTCTCCCCGCCCCCGGAGGCTTCCCGATGCGACCTGAGCTCGACATTCAGACGCAGGCGTTCCGCAACGATCCGTACCCCCACTACGCGCGACTGCGCCGGGACCGTCCCGTCGTCTACGTCTCCAGCCTTCTCGGACCGGCGTACCTCGTGACGCGCTACGAGGACGTGAAGCGTGTGCTGGACGACGAACGGTTCAAGGCCGATGCGCGCAACGTGCCCGGCTCCGCGGGGCCGGCCGATCCGTGGTGGTTCCCGTCCTCCCTGCGCGCGTTCCGGGAGAACATGCTCTCCACCGACGATCCGCAGCACAAGCGGCTCCGGACGCTGGTGCACAAGGCGTTCACGCCGAAGCGCATCGAGGAGCTCACCGGGACGATCGAACGGATGGTCGGCGAGCTTCTCGACCGCGCCGAACGCAAGAACCGGATCGACCTTTTGGCGAACTTCGCCCTGCCGCTGCCGCTGAACGTCATCTCCGACATGCTCGCGGTGCCCGAAACGGAACGCGCCCCCTTCCACCGGTGGACCCAGGCCTTCCTCGACGGCACCGCGAACGGCGTGAAGGGGCTGCTGCGGCACCTGCCCGGCACGATGATGATGATGCGCCTTTTGAGGAAGCTCATCCGCCTGCGCCGCCGGGACCCCGGCCCGGACCTGGTGAGCGCGCTGGTGCAGGCAGAGGAGCAGGGCGACGTGCTGTCCGAGAGCGAGCTGGTGGCGATGATCTTCTTTTTGCTGCTCGCCGGGCACGAGACCACCGTGAACCTCATCGGCAGCGGGACGCTGGCGCTGCTCGACCACCCCGACGAGCTCGAGCGGCTTCGGGCCGACCCCGCGCTCATCCATACGGGCATCGAAGAGCTGGTGCGCTACGCGAACCCGGTAGAGACCGGCGGCCCACGGTGGGCGAGCGAGGACGTCACACTCTCGGGGTTCACCATCCCCCGCGGCGCGATGGTCCTGCCCGCGCTGGCCTCCGCCAACCGCGACGAGACCGTGTTCGCCCACCCGGATCGCCTCGACCTGTCGCGCAGCCCGAACCGGCACCTCGGCTTCGGCCACGGCGCCCACTACTGCCTCGGCGCCCCGCTGGCGCGCCTCGAGGGACGGATCGCCATCTCCGCGCTGGTGAAGCGCTTCCCGAACATCGCCCTCGACGCGCCGCGCGCCTCGCTGCAGTGGCGCAGCTCCATCGCCGTGCGCGGGCTGCGCAGGCTCCCGGTCATGCTCGACGCCGGTGGACGCACGGCCGCGGCGGCGTAGCGCGCGTCAGTGCGGAGTCGGCGTCGGAAGCCACGGGGGGCGGTTCTGACGAGTGGCGCCTGCGGTGAACCTGGCGCCATCCGGCGACCGGAGCCTACGGTCGACGTTTGCCCCGCGAGAAGGTCGCACCGGGCACCCGGAGCCATCTGACAAGCGCGTCTGTGATCAGCGTACGACCCGCTGGAAATCGCGCCGGGCAGCTGGGCCATCCGACGAGCGCGTCCGCGGTCAACGTGCGCCCCACAGGAAGTCGGCGCACGGGTAAGCCGGGCGCCGTGACGATCAACGTCTGCGGTCAACGGTGCGCGCTCCGCGAGAAGCGGC
>JADGHL010000217.1 GCA_019686135.1 Myxococcaceae bacterium
GCCCCCGCCCATCAGCCCGCTCATCAGGCCGGACTCCGTATCCCCCCATCCGCCCCACAGAAACCGGAGCAGGAGCGCCCCGACGATCGTCGGGTACGTCACGACATCGAGGATGCGCCCCGACAAGACGTCGGTCACCACCGAGATCAAGAGGGCGACTCCAAGGACGGTCCAAAGCGCGATCTGAAGTGGGGGCATCGAACGCCCGTACGACGTCCGAGCGGGCACAAAACACTAGACCAAACGCCGGTCGCGCCCGTCAATCAATGAACGAACGAACGACGGACCGATGGCTCCGGGCCCGAAGCTTTCGGCCGCAAACCGCCCCCCGTGGGGAGCGAGACCGGCGGAGCCGGGAACCCGCGACAGGCGGAGCAACGAACGCAGCACCGCGAGGGAAGAGCCAAAGCCCCCCGGAGCCGCCGAAGGCGGGTCCCACCCTCTCTAGTCACCACTCACCAGTCACGACGAACGCGCTGCGCTCCGAGCGCGGAGGCGGGACTAGCGAAAGACGAGTTTAATTTTCTCGCTGCAGATGTAGTACTCGTCGCCGTCTTCGATTTTGCGGCGCTTGATTCGTTGCTTGTTGAACCAGGTGCCGTTCGAAGAGCCCAGGTCTTCGATATACCACTCGCCGTTTTCACGCGTGATGGCCGCGTGTTCGCGCGAGACTTTGCCCGAGTTGATGACGAAGTCGCAGTGCTTGCCGCGGCCGATGAGGAAGCGGTCCTTGGCGACGCGGTCCATTTCGCCACCTTCCGCCATCAGGTAGAGCCCACCTTCCTCCGCGGGCGCGTCTTCCTGATCGCCTTCCGGCGGGACGTCGTCCTCGGCGACGTCCATGCCGAGGTTCTCGTCCAGCTCATCCATCGGTTGATCGCTTTCGGCCGGATCCGGCGCTGGCGGCTGGTTCTTGCCTTTGATCAACCGCTCCAGCTCCGCCGCGGTTTCCAGCACGCGTTCCGCCACTTCCCGCCGCTGCGGATCCTCGTCGCTGCCCCGTACCGGTTCGCGCGCGGGCCGAGCCACCGCTTCGGGCCGGTTGGACACCGGTTGAAGTACCGGCGGTGCTCCCCGTGCGGGGGCCGGACGCGCCGCCGACGCTGCCGCTGCCCTCGCGGCGCCTTCATTCGCCTCCAGAAAGCCGTTCAGGCGCGCGAACATGAACATCGCCTGGTTGATCAGGCCGTCACGGTCGGTCCCCATCTGCGTCGCCATCTCTTCGAAGGCGTCCCAGATGTGATCGGCGATCGCGACCTTACGAGCGGGGCGGGAGGTCTGTTCCATCACCTTTAAATCTCAGGGGGAAAGTGCCCGGTGAAGATAGCACCAGCCCCAGGGGTGTCCAATCGCCTCAGAAATACGGCGTCAACGCGCTCAGGTCGTTCGGCGGCGAGAGCTCCACAGCATCGAACAGCATCAGCGCGTTGTCGGACGGATAGGACACCACCGTCTGCGTGGTGCCGGGACGAAGCACGATCGCCCCCCCCACCCTCGCGCGCGGAATCGTGGATGCACCGAAAAAGCTCTCCAACCGCTGCTGGCTCATCGCCACCGTCGCGCGCTGGAAGTTGGAGCGCGAGGTGATGACGTACGTCGTCCCCAGCGGCAGCGGCTCTTCGGTCCCTTGGAACTGGAAGGTGATGAGCGGATCCGGATCGGCGTCGGAGTCGTTCCGCGGATGCGTGAAGAACAGCGCCCGCCGCTGCGCGGGGTCCTCGGGGAACGACAGGGTCACGGGTCCTGCGCCCGCGGCGGGAGCGGTGAACCGGCCCAGAAAGCCGCTGCGCGTTCCGAAGACGATCCAGTCGCTCGCGCCGTCGGTCACCGGCGGGCTGATCGAGAACGAGCACCCGGGACCGGTCGCCAGCACATCCGCCAGCGTGATCGCGCCCGCGCTCACCGCGGTCACGGTGGTCTGGGTGGCCGCGCACGTTCCGGTGCCGGTGACCACGTCTCCCACTCTGACCTCGTCCGGCGGAACGCCGGCAATGGCGATCGTGGCGCCCACCGGCGCGGGCCGGCCGGTGAAGTCCGGCAGCGTGCCACCGTGGCGAACGCGGATGATCTCGTTCCGCGCCGCGCCGTCTGCGAGCGTCACGGCGATCTGCCCCTGGGAGTCGCGGTCGACGAGCCCGCGCACCAGCTGCACCGGGGTGCCGTCGGGTCCGGCCTGGTAGATGCTCTCGGCCACCGCCGGCGCTTCGTTCAGATCGAAGTCGGTCAGGTTCTCGGCGTCCCACAGCTGCAGCGTCCCGTCGGACTGGGAGCTCACCCCCGTGAGCCGCGACGGCTGTGCGGGTCGTGCAAACTCGGGCAGCTTCTCCGCCACCTCGAGCGGGACCACGATCGCCGACATCACGAGCGCGTTCTCCGACTGGATCGGCGCCATGGGCAGGCCGGCGGCGTCGCAGGCGATCGCGCCGACGACTCCGCCGCACGGCTGGCCGGCCGGGTCCGCCGGTGTCCCGTGGATCGGATCGTCCGCGAACGTGGGACCCACGACGGCGAGGATCCCCCGGCACCGGTCCGTCAGCCCGCAGCTGCCCTCGTCGACGATCCCGTAGATCCGGTTGGCCTCGGGGCGGTCGGCGTAGCGCGGGTTGGTGAAGAGCCGGCGCATCGGCGTCCCGAATTCGAGCACCGTCCGCGCGCCGGTCGTGGTGTTCAGCATCACCGAGGTCTCGGCGCGCAGCGTGGCGATCTCGGGCTCGGTCGTCGGCCCGCAGGTGGTCCCCAGCGCCGGCGTCCGCCGCACGGAGTAGGCGATCTGATCGCCAGGCAGCACCAAAATCGAGAGGATCGCCCCGCACGGCTCTTCGCCGCCGACCGGCGTCGCGTTCGTCGTGGTGAGCGCCGAGGGGTAGGCGTCCGCCGGCGAGCCGGATTTCGGGATCGCCACCGCCCAGATCTGCGAACGCTCGCCGTCGTAGGTGGCCACGTACAGCGTCGACCCGTCCGCGCCGCCCCGGGCGGCGATCGCGGTGATCTCCTCGAGGATGTCGTCGCTGCCGCCGGCGCCGAACGTGTGCACGCGCGCGACCTGGCGGAGGACGTCGCGGTTGGCGTCGACGACGGAGACCTCGCGCCCGCTGGCCGCGCGCGCGTAGACATAGCTGCCCGATCCCTGCCGCCCATCCGCTCCCCACACCACGTCGCCTTCGAGCTCGATGGGCCGCTCCACCACGGGGATCGACAAGGGGTGCAGCGGGTTGGGGGCGCGGACCCAGTCCACGATCTTCCCTTCGGGCGGCGTGAGGTTCAGCGCGCGCAGCTCGTTGGTGTCGGTGGCGGTGACGAACACGAGGTCGTTTACCAGGACGAGATCGGTCGCGCCCTGGATCCCCACCCTTGACGCGGTGCTGATCGACGTCTCGTTGCAGCCGAGCCAAAGCGCCGCCGCCAACGCCAACGCCCCTCTCACGACGGCGCGGCTCATCGCGTCTCCTCGTCGCAGGCGACCGAATCGGGTTGGGTGAAGCACACCAGGTTTCTGCCCAGCGTCGCCACCAGCTTCGCCTCGGAGGGCCGGTTCACGTTTGGGATCTCCACCACACCCACGGTGCTGTCCTCGAAGTTGGAGACGTACAGGCGCGCGCCACCGGGCTCGCCTGGGACTGCCGACGGGCGCGCGTCGACGGCGATACCGAAGGGCTGCCGGCCCACGTCGGTGATCACGCTCGCCAGCTGTCCGGTCTCGTCGTCATAGAGCGCCAGCGCATCCGCCCCGGTGCAGGCGATCGCCACGAGCGCGCCGCGGTCCGCGCCACGGGGGACGAGGACCACCGAGGTGGGATCGGACGGGAGCAACACGGCGCGAACCAGCGACACCCGGGGAAAGTCACTCTGCGCCTCCTCGATCGACAGGACCAGGAGCGCGTCCGGTCCGCGCACCAGCATGAAGGCGCGGGTCTCGATCGCGCCGGGGCCCTCGGGGAAGAGCGCGATCCCCCGGGCGTCGAACGCGCGGAAGCTGGTTTCGAGGTTCACCTCCAGCCGGCGTGGAGACGGCGACTGCCGGTCCACCATGCGCAGCGCCGGCGGGATGGTGGCGGTGAACGGCGCCTCGGGCGAACGGCCCGTGACGTACGCGTACCTCCGCCCCACCGCCACGCCTGCAGACGGCAGCGTCCCGATCGAGATGAAGTCGCTGGCGGTGTCGCCGATCGTCTCCGGTTCGTCCGCGTTCCCGGTCACCACGAAGCTCTCCAGCCGATCCGACGAGTTGGCCGGCGAGTCCGCAGGCGTCAGGTGCGTGACGAACACGGCGCCGTCGTCCTGGCTCACCGCCGCCGCGAAGGGCGCCGGCGCACGCGGCTTGCCGGCGGCGAACCCCGCGGCGGTGGGTTCGGTGGGCGCATCCAGCCCGGGCTGAGTGAGCGAGACGCCGCCCGGGGTGCAGTCGACGACGGTCTGGTCTCCGAACGGCAGCTCTTGCGAATTCGCACACGAGAGCGCAGTCCCGTCGGCGTCCACGGCGAAGAGGCGATCGAATTCGGCGCGCGTGGGCAGGATGAGCCGCACCGATCCGGTCGGCGGGCACCAGGCAGCGGCCAGCCCGGCGAACGGAGAGGTCAGCACCCGCTGCGCTTCGGTCAGCTTCAGGTCGCTGATGGTCTTCTTCTCGCCGGTGGCGGAGGACCAGTCGATCGCATCGAGGTCCACGGCGGTCACGGCGCCGAAGTCGTAGCGTTTGTCGAAGTCCGAGCTGGCCACGTACAGCGTGCCGAAGCTCCCCGGGTCCGCCTTGTCCGCGTGCGCGACGGCGGTGGGGAAGTAGAACGTCTCGAGCGGCGGAATCCTGTGGGTGTCCTCCGTCCCGCAAGCGGCGAACGCGACGGCGGCGACGGCGATCGGAAGAACAAGACGCATCGGGGGCGGCGGAGTGTAGGAACCGCCCTCACCCTCGGCAATCGGATTCGGGCACAGGGCGTGGCCCGCCAACAGGCGCGCGCAGGGAAGAGACGCGCGGCCGCGACGCTGGCGTCGGCCGTTCCGCGACACCGGAGTCGCCCGCCGGCCGGCCCTTCGTGGCACCGACGTGGCCGGGGCCAGCGCGGCCGCTACGCCGCTCAGCGATTCCGCCCCGGGCACTACAGTGGCCACGTGGGGCCGCGCCACCGATGTGCTGGAGGCTTCGCGGCGCCCAAGTGGCCGGATTGGTCGCGCCCTCGCTACGCCGGCCAGCAGGCTCATCGCGCCGAAGGGGCCGGGGCCCGAGCGACCGCGACGCCGCTCAGCGGTTCCGTGGGGGGGCGGGGGGGGCCCGGGGGGCCCCCCCCCCGCGGGGGGGGGGGGGGGGGGGGGCGCCGCGCGCGCGGG
>JADGHL010000010.1 GCA_019686135.1 Myxococcaceae bacterium
TGTTGTTTTTTTTTTTTTGTTGGTTGAGGGTTTAGTGGTGTGGCGGGGGGGGGGGGAGGCGCGCCTGGGGCTCCGCGCGGGCGGGCTTCGATGCCGGTGAGCGGGTCGGACGCGCGCTTCGCTTCAGTTGAGGCGGTCGATGAGTCCTGCGAGTTCGGCGTCGCTCACGACGTAGGTGCTCGAACAGAACTGGCAGGTGGCCTCCGCCTTCTTGTCACGGGCCAGCATGTCCAGAAGCTCGTCCCTTCCGAGCGTGAGCAGAGCGCGGATGACCCGCTCCTTCGAGCACGGACACTTCCACTCGAGGGGGTACCGCGAGGTGATCTCCAGCTTCTCCCCTTCGAACAACCGGGTCAGCAGCTGCGCCGGGGGCAGCTCCGGGCCTGCGGCGATGATGGCCTCACGCAGGCGCCCGCCTCGCAGCGCCTCGGTGCGTTGGCGCAAAGCCTCCACGTTTCCTCCCGGCAATGCCTGCAGGAGCACGCCCACCACCCTCCCCAGCGGCTCCTCTCCCTCCGGCACCACCTCGATCGCCACCCCGGTGGGGAGCTGCTCGGAGGCGCTGAAGTAGTGCTCGAAGTCGCGCGCGAGATCGAAGCTCTCCAGCTCCACCGAGGAACGGAAGAACTCTCCGCTGCCTTCATCGCGCAGCACCGAGAGGAAGCCGGCGTTCCCGTAGACGGGCCGCCAGTGGTACGCGCCCTGGTGGCCCTCGTACTCGACGAGCGGGTTCTTCACGTACCCGCGTACCGCGCCCACCGAGTCGCTCTCCACGAACACACCGCGCAACGGGCCGTCGCACTCCAATTGGAGGTTGATCCGCGCGCTCGACTTCTGGAGCTGGAGCGCCGCGAGCAGCGACGCGGCGGTGAGGCTCTCGGCCAGCACGTGCGCTGCCGCCGGCCGGGCCCGGTGCTTGTCCCGCGCGGTCCGCGCCACGCCCGTGGCGCTGACCAGCACCACCCGCAGCTCGTCCTCGGGCAACACGCCCATCACCACTTCATCCACCATTGTTCCGAACGCCTCCCAACCCCCCAAATGAAACGGGCGGCCGCACAGGCCGCCCGCTGGATTTCTACGCCTGGCCGCCCCCTCTCCTCAGCGGAAAGGGGTGCGACCGATGTCGACGCGACCGGCGACTGCTCTTACTGGCACAGACCGGTGGTCGTGTTGCAAGTCCGGTTCGGCGGGCAGCCGTTGCCCGGCTGGTCGCACCGCGGGATGCAGTGGCCGCCCGCGCCCAGCGGCTCGCAGCTGTACTCGGGGCGGCAGCCACTGTTGCCGCCCGGCATGCAACCGTCCTCGCAGATCCAGCCGATCAGCGCGGTCTCCTCGAACTCGGGACTGTTCGGGTCGCCGAAGATGTAGCCCACGCACACGCCCGTGGAGCCGCAGATATCGTCAGCGCCGATCGAGCAATCCGCGGTGCACATGCCACCGGTGTAACCGGTAAGCCCGCCGTCCGGGAGGGTCTCGGTGAAGCAGGTACCGGTGTCCGGCGGCTGGCACTGCGAGTCCGCCGTGCACGGACCGCCCATCACGCCGGCGTTGGCCGGCGTGCCCGCATCGAGGGGTTTGGGGAACCCACCGTCGACCAGCAGCGGGATGCAGATATTGTTCGCACCGTACTCGATGCAGGCGTAGCCCTCGCGGCAGTCCTCGGTGTCGCAGCGGGTGACGCAGATGTTCTCGGGCTCGCCATACGGGCCGAAGGAGTACAGGCAGTACCCGTCCGCGCCGCACTGCGAGTCGTCGAAGCAGCGGCGGGTGCAGAAGCCATCCTTGAAGCGGAGGTTGCCGAGGGTCGAAGTGGTCTTGCAGATCGCGTTGTCCGGGTTGTTCACCCCGACGTTGGTGCAGTCGGCGGCGGTGGTGCAGGGCGCGCCGATCTCGCCCTCGCCGTTGCCGGCGTCGACGAACTCGCAGCGGCCGCCCTTGGTGGTGGCCACGCAGGACTGGCCCGGAGCGCAGGTGGTGCACGCAGCACCGCCCTCGCCGCAGTGGTTGGTCGAGGTCCCGGGGAACCCGGCGCCGATCGACTCGACGCAGCAGCCGGTGGTCAGGTTGCCGCAGGCGCCGGTGCCGCCGTCGGTACCGGTGCCGCCGTCGGTGCCGTCCTGCGGCGCGGTGCAGGCGCCCGCGGTGCAGACCTGGCCGGAAGCGCACGCGGTGCAGGCGTTGCCGGACGCGCCACACTGGGTCGCGTTGGTGGAGGCAGCAGCGATGCAGGTGCCGTCCTCGGTGCAGCAGCCATCACAGTTGGAGGCGTCGCACGCTTTGTTGGGGCCACAGCTTGGAGCGAGCGCCATGGCGAAGCCGAGCGCGGCTCCGATGGCGAATACCTTGAAGTTCATCTCTTCTGCCTCTCTGGGGTTACTTCGACGCCACACCAGCCCGTGGCGCATAGGTGAATTGCTTCCTGGGGGAACAGGGGCGCGGCAACTTGCTCGAAGCTCGGGCCACCTGTCAATAAGTCGTTCCTGCTGTACGTGTACGGGGATACCCGATCAGCCGGCCACGAAGGACGCGCCCCAGATTAGGCAGCCCTGATTTCGGCTCGCAAGAGGTCGCGGCGTCTGGATCAGGCGAGGGTGCGACAGCTGTGTCAGGGTCCTTCGCCACGGCTCGGCCCGAGGTCCGGATCAGAACCTCGAGGCCGAAGCAGACGCGGTGGACACCTTTAGAAGGGGATGTCGTCTTCGACACCGCCCGGAGGACCGGACATACCGCCATCGTCCACGCCCGGCGGCGGTGGGCCGTAGTCGTCCTGGGCGTGGCCGTTCGGCATCGCCGCCCGGGGACCTGCGCCATCACCCCTGCCGCCGAGGAACTGGACGGTCTGCGCGACCACCTCGGTGGTCCACTGCTTGCGCCCGTCCTTGTCCATCCACTCGCGCGTCTGCAGCCGCCCCTCGACGTAGCACTGGCGTCCCTTCTTGAGGTACTGGCCGCACAGCTCCGCCAGCTTCCCCCACACGACGATCCGGTGCCACTCGGTCCGCTCCTGCTTCTGACCCGAGCTTTTGTCCGTCCAGCTCTCGCTGGTGGCGATGCGGAAGTTCGCCACCGCCTGGCCACCCTGGGTGAACCGGATCTCCGGATCGTTCCCGAGGTTGCCGATCAGAATCACCTTATTGATGCCGCCAGCCATGTCACCGCCCCTGGTATCGCCCGACCACCACGGCCGAGCTGTGGAGGCTTGTAGCAGGAAGTTCTGACAATCACCCGCCCGGACGCGTGTCCGCGACCGGCGGATCGAGGGGCGATGAGGCGGAGGCCGGCGCGGATTCGGCGTTGGCGGAGGTCTCGGCGGGCAGCGCGGGCGCGCGGGCTTCGGCGATCTTCTTCGACAGCGTGGTCTCCATCTGCCGCGCGAACGCGGAGAGCTCGCCATCCACCGCGCCCATCGCCCGTTTGAGCGCGGCCCAGAACGGATGCTCCGGATCGGCCGCGGCCACGAAGCCGCGCGCCAACAGCGCGATGGCCGCCTCGCGATCGGCCGGGGGCGTCCGGCGCAGCGTCACCAGCAGCTCGGTGGGCGCGGTGCGCGAGACGTCCGCCAGCGCCTCGGCCAGCTCCTTCTGCGCGCCCTCGTCGCCGCCGGTCGCCTTCGCCAGATCCACGAGGTGCGCGAGCGCGTCGGGGTTTCCCTCTGCGGCGAGATCGATGACGGACGAGACGCCGGGGACGTCGATCTCCAGATCCTTCGCAACCTGCCGCAGCCGCCCGTACACCTCCGGGGTGGCGCTGAACGAATCGAGCAGCGCGCGCGCGGCGAGGTAGTCCTGCGGGTCGGACCGGTAGAGCGACTCGGCCACCACCACCCGCACCGCCGGATCCTTCTCGTTGCGCCACGCGGTGCGCAGGAACGCAATGTTCCGCTTGTCCGCCTGGCGGCCGACCAACAGATAGGTCCGGATCCGCGCGCGCGCCTCGTCCAGAGAGCCCGGGCGGACGTCGTCGGTGAGCGCCTCGGCGACCGCGCGCGTGGGGCCCTCGCTGCCGCCGACAGCGGCCACCGCCGCGCCCATCGCGTCGAGACCCTTGATGACCGATCCGGCGCGGCGGTCGTAGTCGTTCACCATGATGGAGAAGACGAAGCGTTCGCCGCCGACGCCGACGACATAGCCGCTCAGCGCGCTCACGTTCTCCAGGGTGCCGGTCTTGGCGCGCAGCCGGCCCACCGCGTCGGTGCCCTCGAAGCGGCGGCGCACCGTGCCGTCCTTGCCGGCGATGCCCAGGGTGGAGAGGTACTCGGGCATCATCGGGATCTGCTTCGCCATGTAACAGAGCAGCTTCGTGGTCTGCGCGGGCGAGAAGCGGTTGGTGTCGTTGAGGCCGGACCCGTTCTTCATCACGTAGGTGCCGCGGGCGATCCCCACGTCCTGCGCGAGGAACTCCTCCACCACCTCCACGCCCTTCTGGGTGGTGCCCGGCGGGCCTTTGACCTCGGCGGCCAGCGTCTTGAGCAGCTGTTCGGCGATGAAGTTCTGCGAGTCCTTGTTCAGCTTCTTGAGCACCAGGTCGAGCGTGTCGGACTGGTGCAGGTAGAGCAGCCGCGCGTCGGGCGCGACCTGGCCCAGCTTCACCCGCCCGCGCACCTTGACACCTCGCTGTTGCAGCAGCGCCTTGAGCGTGTAGCCGAAGTACATCGGCGGGTTGTCGATCTTCTTCCAGCCCACCCACGAGGCGCGGCCCAGGGTGATCGTCCCCGTCACCCTCACCCGCTGCTTGTCGCCGAGCGGTTCGGAGCGGACGTCCAGGCGCGACCGGCGTTGGCCGGTGGTGGTGAGGCTGGACTCGACCACGAAGAACTCGCTCGGCGGATCAATCTCCACCACCGCCGGATCGCCGGGCTTCTCGCCGGCGCGGACGAAGATGCCCACCGCGTTCCAGTTGAGCGACACCGCGCCCGGCGGCGCCATGTACGCGCGGTCCGAGTCCTCCTGATCGTAACCGGGGGGCACGCGGTCATCGTCGAACCAAGTGTCGTCGATGACGATGTCGTGGACCTCCTTCAGCCCGGTGTGCGCGAGCTCGGAGACCATGTTGTAGAGCCGCTCGGTGGTGATCGTCGGATCGCCCTTGCCGCGCACGTAGAGGACGCGGACCTTGCCGTCTTTGATGGGCGCGTCGGTGAGAAACTCGGTCTGGTAGCGGTACTCCGGCCCCAGCCGCGCCAGCGCGGCGGCGGAGGTGAAGAGCTTCACGTTGGAGGCCGGGTTGAGCAGATCGTCCGCGTGGCTGGCGTAGACGACCTCGCCGGTATCGAGCGAGGCGATCTGCACGCCGACGCGCGCGTCGTTGAGCGGCGGCCGCGCGAGCACCTCTTCGATCGCGTTCCTGAGCGCTTCGCGATCCGCTGTCTGCTGAAGCGTCTTGCCCTCGGCCGCGGCCGTCGCCGTCGCGAACAGCAACGCGGGCAACGCGAGGATGGGGACCAGGCGGGACAACGGTTCCTCGGCAGGCAAGGGGCTGCGGATGGCGCAAATTATCGAGGGCGGTCCCGGGCGCCGCAATGTAGGCGTTCTCTGGTCATCGCCGGGACGGTCGCTCCTCAGACGTTCGGCAGCGTCATTGCAGTTCTGAAGTCATGGACTAAGCATCGGCCTCTCCGTGACGCACTTCCGCGCCCTCGCAGCCACAGTGGTGATGACGTTGCTTGCGGCGTGCCGGTCGGGTTCGCCTCCGAGCGGTATCACGGTGCTGATCGAATCGCCGCCGGACAGCATCGACGACCGGATGGCTTTGAGCGCCAACGGTCAGCGGATCGCACAGCTCATCACGCCGGGCCTGGTGACGTTCAACGACGAGAGCGAACCGGTGCCGGATCTCGCGGAGTCCTTCCGTTGGGTGGACGATCGGACGCTGGAGTTCACGCTGCGGCCGGGGCTCACGTTCCACGACGGGAGCGCGCTCACCACCGCGGACGTGAAGGCGACGTACGAGGCGTTGCTGGACCGGACCCTCCCCTCGCCCCGTGCGGACAAGCTCGAGCCGGTGGCGTCGATCGAAGCGGTGGACGACCGCGTGCTCCGGCTACACCTCAAGCGCGCCTATGCGCCGATGCTGGCGGAGCTCACGATCGGCATCGTCCCAGAAGAGCGCGCAAACGACATCGCGGCGCAGGGCCGCGCGCCAATCGGAGCCGGGCCGTTCCGTTTCGTCGCACAGCCCGACGAAGAGCACCTCGAGCTCGCGCCGTTCGACGGCTACTACGGCGGCAAGCCGGACATCCGCGCGCTGCACCTGCGGGTGGTGCGCGACGAGACGACGCGGGTGCTGGAGCTGCTGAAAGGACGCGCCGATCTGGTGGTGAACGCGGTCTCGCCCGCGGTGCTGCCCATGCTCACGAAGCAGCCCGGGATCCACGTGCTGACCCGCCCCGGCACCGGTTACGCGTACATCGGGTTCAACGTGCGCCAGGGGCCCCTGTCGGATCCGCGCGTGCGGCGGGCGATCTGCCACCTGGTGAGGACGGAGCCGATCGTCGAGTACAAGTTCCACGGCCTCGCGGTACCGGCGACCGGGATGATCCCGAAGAGCCACTGGGCGTACACGCCCACCGCCGGCTGCCGGTACGACCCTGCGGAGGCCGCGCGGCTGTTGGACGAAGCCGGCTACCCCGACCCGGACGGGCCCGGCGGACAGCCGCGGCTGACGATCTCGTACAAGACCTCGACCGATCGCTTCCGCAAGTCGATCGCGCTCGTCCTCAAACAAGAGCTCGAGGAGGGCGGGATTGCGATCGACCTGCGCGCGTTGGAGTTCGGGACGTTCTTCTCCGACGTGCGCAAGGGCAACTTCGAGATGGTGACGCTGAAGTGGGGCGCGGTGGTGGAGCCGGATCTGATGCGCTGGGTGTTCAGCTCGGGCTTCATCCCCACCGCGGAGAACCACTTCGGCGGGCTGAACCGCGCCGGGTACGCCGACCCCGAGGTGGACGCCGCGCTCGCGCGCGCGTCGGCGGCAGTCACGCGCGAGGAACGCAAGGCCCTCTACGCCGAGGTCCTGCGCGCGCTCGATCGCGACCTGCCCAACGTCCCGTTGTGGCATGAGACCAGCGTGGCGATCGTCTCCGACCGGCTGCGGGGCTACTCCCCGAGCGCCCACGGGTTCTTCACCCCGCTGGCGAAGGCGCACCAGGTCGACGGAGCCGGACGATGATCCGCCGGCTCGGCTCGACCGTCATCGCTCTGGTGGGCGCGCTGCTCCTGGTGTCGCTGTTTTTGAACCTCGTGCCCGGCGATCCGATCGACGTGATGCTCGGCGAGCAGGCGTCGAACGTGGACCGCGAGGCGCTGCGGCACGCGATCGGCCTCGACCAGCCGTGGTACGTGCAGATCGCCGTCTTCACCCGCGACTTCTTCACCGGCGATCTGAAGACCTCGTTGCCGCCGTTTCAGAAGGAGATCTGGCCGCAGATCGCCGCCGCGATGCCGAACACGCTGCTTCTGACGTTCACGTCGATGCTGATCGCCGTGCTCCTGGCGGTGCCGCTGGGCGTGTCCGCGGCCGCGCGCCGGGGGACGCTCGTGGACAACGTCGCGATGGGCGTGGCGGTGACCGGCGTGGCCCTGCCCCGCTTCTGGCTCGGGCCGATGCTGATCATCCTCTTCAGCATCAAGCTCGACTGGCTGCCGGTCTCCGGCGCGGAGAGCGTGCGTCACCTGGTGCTGCCCGCAGTGACGCTGGGGACCGCGCTGGCCGCGTTCCTCTCGCGGATGACCCGCGCCTCGATGCTGGAGACGATGCGCGAGGACTACGTGACCGTGGCGCGAGCCAAGGGTCTGGCGCGGTGGAAGGTGCTGTGGAAGCACACGTTCCGCAACGCGCTGTTGCCGGTCATCACGATCCTCGGGCTCGAGTTCGGGACATTGCTCGGCGGAGCGATCGTCACCGAGAAGGTCTTCGCCTGGCCCGGGATGGGGACGCTCCTGCTCAACGGGATCGAGAAGCGCGACTACAACCTGGTGCGGGCTACGGTGCTGGTGTTCACGCTGTCGTACGTGATCATCAACGCGCTCACCGATGTCGTGTACACGATCGTCGACCCGCGGGTGAGGCGACGATGACGAGGCGGCCGGTGGACGGGAACGCTCCGGACCTCGAGCGCGATGTCGCCGCGGAAACGAACCGTGCGACCGGAGAGGCGACTGCAGCCGCGGCCGCCACCGCTCCGGACGCGCGCACACGCGGCGATTCGACACGCACGGTGGACGCGACCACGACCGCCGCGTCGGAGACACGTGCCACACGCCGCGATTCGGCGCAGGAGCAGGATGCGGCCGCCAGCCAGCGCTCGACACGCGGAACGGAGGAATCCACCCAGGCCGCGCGCAATGCGATGACGCCCGCCACGGGCGCCACGGCCCCGGGTGAACGCCCCCACCTGGGCGGTAGCGGGGAAACGGGCGCCGCCGGCTCTCCACCCTCCCGCGAGCCGACTGAGCCTCCTGATGTAACGAGCAACCTCGCCCCCGGAGCTGCGGATCCGCGCGCGGCGATCGACGGAGCTCCCGCAGCGCCTCCGGCCGCTCGCGCCGCTCCGTTGCGATCGCGGAGGTGGCGCTTCCCGTTGAGGACGGCGGGCGGCCGGTTCGGCCTAGGCGTGGCGCTGGCGCTGGTGGCGACCGCGGTGTTCGCGCCAGTGCTCGCCACGCACGATCCGCGCGCAATCGACCTTGCCGCCGAACTGGCGGGGCCCGGACGTGACCACCTGTTCGGCGCGGCGGAGAACGGGGTCGATGTGCTCTCGCAAGTCGTCTACGGCGCGCGCGTCTCGCTGGTGGTGAGCGTGTTCGCCGTGCTGCTGTCCGCGGCGGTGGGCGTGACCCTTGGCGGCATCGCCGGCTACGTGGGCGGGATCGTCGACGAAGTGTTGATGCGGGTCGTCGATGTGCTGCTCGCGTTCCCCGGGATCCTGCTGGCGATCTTCATCACCGCGGTGCTCGGGCCGTCGCTGGCGAACGTGGTTTTCGCGCTGACAGTGACCGGGTGGACCGGATACGCGCGGCTGGTACGGGCGCAGATGCTCACCCTGCGCGAGCGCGACTACGTGCAGGCGGCGCGCGCACTCGGCGCGAAGGGCAACCGTATCCTCTTCCGCCACCTCCTCCCGAATGCGGCCGGGCCCATCCTCGTGCAGGCCACCTTCGCGATCCCCGGCGCGATCCTCGCCGAAGCCTCCTTGAGCTTCCTCGGCCTCGGCGCACCGCCGGGGACGCCGTCGTGGGGAGCGCTCGTCGACCAAGGCACGCAGTACCTGCTCGTGGCGCCGCACATCGCGCTGTTCCCCGGGCTCGCGATCGCTATCACCGTCCTCGGCTTCAACTTTCTCGGCGACGCGCTCCGCGACGCGCTCGACCCGAAACGGCGCGAGCGCTGACACGCACCCCAGCATCGCTTCGGGGACCGTTCTGCGTGACCGGGCGCCGTGCCACTGCTCGCGCGCCGGGAACAGCTCTGCGCCGGGGCGCCACCACCCTCCAGGCGGCCGGACCACTCCGGCACTGGCCCCGCGCCCCGAGCAATTTCGCGCGAGCTCGACGCGCGCAGCGTGAGGCTCGCACGACCCGCTTCGCGTCACCGCGCGCTCTGGCGCTGCTCACGCGCCACGAACCACTCCGCTCCGGGCTGAAGCCGCTCAGTTTGAATCTGGCCGCCACTCACTCCGCGCAGTCGGATGCTCGAGCGTGCGGCGTGCAGTTCCGCGCTGAGCGGGCGTGCGATCTTCATCCTGATGGGCTCGGCGACGAGGGCGCTTCTCGATCCACGCATCGTGGAGTGCATGCTGGCGGGGACCGTCGAACGCGTCGGTCTCCCGCCCACCGACCTTCGGGCTGGTCCGCTCCCACTCTCCGGCTGTACACAGCGCGCATGCGAAGCGTCGTGCAGCGCGTGCAGTCCGCCTCGGTGACGGTGGAGGGGAAGACCATCTCGGAGATCGGCCCCGGGCTGCTCGTCCTCCTCGGCGTGGGCAAGGGCGACACGGGGACGGACCTCGACTGGATGGTGAAGAAAGTCTCGCAGCTGCGGATCTTCGAGGACGAGGCCGGGAAGATGAACCGTTCGGTGCTGGAGACGACGAAGCAGCTCATCGCCGTCTCCCAGTTCACCCTCTACGGCGACGCGCGGAAGGGCAACCGGCCTTCGTTCATCGACGCGATGGAGCCGGTCGAAGCGAAGCGGATGTACGACGAGTTCTGCGAACGCCTCCGCGCGCTCGGGCTTACCGTCGGCACCGGGGTGTTCGGCGCAGACATGAAGGTCGCGCTGGTGAACGACGGACCGGTGACGATCGTGCTCGACAGCCGGAGCTGAGCGCTAGAACCAGCTCCGCGTCCCGCCCGTGATGATCGCCGTCAGCCCCTGCTCTCGCGCCGCGGCTCGGCGGATCTGCGCGGCGAGGTCGGCGATCTCGCGCACCCACGCGCCGGAGCGCGGGCCGAGCCCGGAGAAGCCGACCACCAGCTGGGGCGGTTCGCTCACCTTCCCCGTCCAGTAGTCGATCACCTCGTTGGCCTCGGGCACCTCGATGGGCCTGAGCCGCTGCACCTCGCGGTTCATCAGATCGCGCAGCGCGCGCGGCAGATCGTCGGACCACTCCTGCACGGTGACCGGGTGGCGCCAGGACCAGTCGGCGACGGCGAGGCGCTCGCTGGGGACGTAGATGTTGGTGCCGCGGGTGGTGAGCACCTCGCCGGGCGCGAAGGCGGGGAACGGCTCCCAGACGCCGCCGATGAACGCCGGCAGACCGCGATCCAGGTACGGCGGGGCGATCGCCTGTCCGCGCTGCCTCCGAGCCTCCGCCTCGTCCCAGTACGGATACGACGGGTCGGTGATCATCAGCGCCAGGTGGAGCGTCTCCTCGAGATCGCCCGCATAGGCCTCGTCCTGCGTGTCGGGGATCCAGCCCTCCCCGGTGCGGCGCCATTCGGAGAAGAGCAGCCGGTACACGACCTCCTGGAAGCGGTCCAGATCCACCTCAGACCAGCCGCCGTCGGACCCGCGTTCGATCAACGCCTCGACCTGCATCCGCGTCAGCGGATCTCCGATCGCCCCGGCGAGCCGCTCCAGCGCCCGCTGGCTGTCCTTCGCGCCGAGCTCGAAGGTGGGGAACACCACCTCTTCGA
Organism: Myxococcaceae bacterium; assembly: GCA_019686135.1. Taxonomy (GTDB): domain Bacteria; phylum Myxococcota; class Myxococcia; order Myxococcales; family Myxococcaceae; genus JADGHL01. The sequence goes on from JADGHL010000010.1 coordinate 11,136, forward strand.
GGAAGCGCTGGTTGACCGAACGCAGGACGATGTCCATCGGCGGGCCAGCGTCGGCGAAGCGGTCAGCTCCGCGCGTCCTCTTCTGCGATGAGACGGTAGATGTCCTCGGCCGTCTGCGCCTTGAGGATCGACTCGCGGAAGCGCGGGTTCTTGAACAGCCGCGAAATGCGCGCGAGCGCCTTGAGGTGGATGCCCGCCGAGTTCTCCGGGGCCACCAGGGCGAAGAACAGGTAGGTGGGCTTGCCGTCGATGGCCTCGAAGTCCACCCCCCGGCGGGCCACGCCGAAGGACGCCATCAACTGCGACAGCCCGCTGAGCTTGCCGTGGGGAATCGCCACGCCCTCGCCGATGCCGGTGGAGCCCAGCTTCTCGCGGTCCTGCAGCACCTCGACGAGACGTTCCGGTTTCAGCTCGGGGTGGGCGTTCGCAAGCGTGCGGCTGAGCTCGGTCAGGATCTCCGACTTCGTACGCGCGCTCAGGTCGGCGACCACCGCTTTCGGGCTGAGGAACTCGGCGATCTTCATGGTGCGGCGCCCATGTACCTAGGGTCTCCAGAGGGCGCAAGCGTGAGCGCCGAGAGGAAACGACGAAGCAAACGCTACTGCACGGCCCCCGCGGCGGAGAGAGTGCTGGCGGTCTTTTCCCCCAGCCGCCGGCCGTCCGGATCCATGCCGAAGCCGAAGGTCAATGTTTCATCCAGCGTCACCGGCAGGCGGCCCGGCGTGGGCTGTTCTCCGAGGAGCGCCGCGGCCGCGGCCTCCGCCGAGGACTCCTGATACGAGTACACCGCGAGCACCGCCCGCGCATCGTCCACCTGTTCGACCAGGTACGGCAGGCCCATGCTGACGACGATCACCGGCTTGCCGGTGGCAGCCGCCATCATCACCAGGTCCACCTGGCGGGAGTTGATGAGGCCCACCACCACGACGTCGCTCCGCAGCGCGAGCGCGCGGGCGGCGCGGCGGAGCTCGGCGCGCGCTCTGCTCCCCGGATAGGCGGGCACGACGACGACCTCGGCGTCCGGATCGCGAGCGGCGATCGCCCTGCCCAGCGCAGCCTCCGCGGTGAGCACGCCGATCTTCCGGTCCGCGGAGATAGGGAAATAGCGCGGGTCCGTCCGCAGCAACGTCACCGACCGCCGGGCGATTTCCTTCGGCACCTCCAGGCGATCGGCCTGCCCCAGGCGGGCAAGCCGCTCGTCGATAGGCGGCAGCGGGTCGAACACGCCGCGGCGGGCCTTGGTGAGCAGGATGCGGCGGACCGCGTCGTCGAGCCGTTCGGCCGGGAGCTCGCCGGACCGCGCGGCCGTCAGCAGCGCCTGGTAGACCTCCACCTTCTTCTCCGGCCGCCAGGGGATGAGGACCATGTCCGCGCCCGCGACGATGGACATCACCGCCGCGCGTCCCACCCCGTAGTGGTCGGCGATCGCCTCCATCTCCAGCTCGTCGGTGACCACCAGGCCGTCGAACCCCAGCTGCTTGCGCAAAAGCCCGGAGAGGAGCGCTTTGGAGAGCGTGGCCGGCGTCTCGTCGCCGGTGAGGCGGGGGATGGCTACGTGCGCGGTCATCAGCCCGTCGAGGCCCTCGTCGATTGCCCGCTCGAAGGGAAGCAGCTGGGCCATCACCTCCTCGCGGGACTCGCGCATCACTGGCAGCGCGCGGTGGCTGTCCGCGTCCGTGTTGCCGTGGCCGGGGAAGTGCTTGGCGACGGTGACCAGGTTGGCGTCCTGCTGCCCCCGGACGAACTCCGCGCCGAACTCCGCCACCACCTCCGGGCGGTCGCCGAAGGAGCGGATGCCGATGACCGGGTTCTTCGGGTTGACGTTGACGTCCAGCACCGGCGCCAGGTTCATGTTGAAGCCCAGAAGGCGCAGGTCCTCCGCCTGGGCGCGCCCCGCCTCGTAGGCCAGCTGCGGCGAGTGCGTGGCGCCGAGCGCCATGTTCCCGGGGAGCACCACGTTGCGGTCGTGGATGCGGACGACGTTCCCGCCCTCCTGGTCGAGCGCGATGAACGGCGGCACCCCGCCCGCGGAGAGCGCGCGCACCTCCGCGTTGAGGTGGGCGATCTGCTCGGCGCTCTCGATGTTGCGCTTGAACATGCAGACGCCGCCGACGCGCATGCCGCGGACGAGCGTCTGCACCTCGTCGTCGATCCGCGTGCCGGCAAAGCCGACCATCATCAGCTGGCCGACCTTCTCTTCCAGCGACATCCGCGACAGCAGCGCGTCCACGTCTGCGTGCAGAGCGGACGCAGGCGGAGTCACCGCCCGTTCCGGCTCGGAAGCCGGCTGCGAAGCAGCGGCCTCGGAAGCCACCGGAACGGGCTCCGTGACAGCGCGAACCGGAGTGGATGAAACGACCGTCGCAGGTGCCGGAGCGTTCGCGTGGCGAACGCAGGCACCCAAACCGATGAAGAGGAAAGCGAGCGCGAAGAGCCGCTGCACGCTCGCAAACTACTTCAGTCCGTGGTGACGGGTGAGCAGTGAATAGTGCGTTCGAAGTTTGAGGCCGCCTCTTACTGGTTCGAATTCGCTTCGATGAGGCCGTAGTGCCCGTCTTTGCGGCGGTAGACGACGTTCATCACTTTCGTCTCCGCGTTGGTGAAGACGAGGAAGTCGTTGTTCATCAGGTTCATCTGCATGATGGCGTCTTCGACGCGGAGGACGCGGGCGAGCAGCTCGTTGCTCTTGACGATGCGCGGTGCGGCCGGTTCGGCGGAGGGCGCGGCCTCGTCGTGTTCGGAGGGCTCGTCGAGGGCGATGACGTTGTGACGGATGCGGAGCTGCTGGAGCACCTGTTCCTGGTGGTGCTCGTAGCGGTGCGAGTGGTGGTTCTTGAGCTTGTCCTTGTAGCGGCGGAGCTGGCGCTCGATCTTGTCCATCGCCAGGTCGATGGAGGCGTACATGTCCTCGCTCTTCTCGCGGCCGCGCAGGACCCAGCTTCCCGAGTGGATGACGATGTCCGCGTTGTGCAGGTGCCGCTCGAGCGAGAGGGTGACGTGGGCGTCACCGGCGCGATCGAGGTACTTGTTCACTCTTTCGACCTTCTCTTTCGCGTAGTCCTTGAGGAAGTCCGACGCGTCCATGTGTCGAAAGGTGATGCTCAGCTGCATGCGTGCCTCCGTGCTTGGGTGAGACGGATCGAGGGAGCGCCTCCAGCGAAGCGGTTCGCAAGCTGCCCGAGAACGACCGCGACGAGATCGGGGTGGACCATCCGGGGAGCGCGGCTCCACGGACGATCTGAGGCGACGGCGGCGGCGAAAGCAAGCCGGCTCGACGCGGAAACTGCGCCACCCGAACGCACACACGCTCCTCCCGTAGAAACGACTCCGATCCGCTTGCGTTCAACCCGCGGCGGCGTTCCGCATTTCCCGGGGGGCGCGCCGAATCAGAAGTACTTCTTGCGCTTGCTGGAAGGGAGGATGCCGAGCACCTCGCGGTACTTGGCGACCGTGCGCCGGGCGATCTCGATGCCCTGGGCGTGGAGCAGCTCGACGATCTTCTGATCCGAGTACGGGCTCTTCGGGTCCTCGCCGGCGACGATCTGCTTGATGTGATTCTTGACCGCCTCGGAAGCGATGTCGTCGCCGGAAACACGGGCGATGGACGAGTTGAAGAAGTATTTGAGCTCGAAGATTCCCTGCGGCGTGTGGACGTACTTGTTGGTCGTGACGCGGGAGACGGTGGACTCGTGCATCCCGATGTCCTCGGCCACGTCGCGGAGGATGAGCGGCTTGAGGTAGGCGATGCCCTTGTCGAGGAACTCGCGCTGGAACTTCACGATCGACTCGGTGACCTTGAAGATCGTCCGCTGCCGCTGGTGGATGGAGCGGATGAGCCACATCGCGCTGCGGAGCTTCTCCTGCACGAACTCCCGCGTGGCGCCGGGCGGAAGCTGGCCGTTCTTGAGCGCGTCGCGGTAGGCGCCGGAGATGCGCAGCTTGGAGAGCCCGTCGTCGTTGAGGACGACCGTGTACTCGTCGCCCATCTTCATGATGTAGACGTCGGGCGTGATGTAGTGGGCGTCCTCGCCGGAGAAGTTGCGGGCCGGCCTGGGGTCCAGGCGGTTCAGCAGGCGTGACGCCGCCACCACCTCCTCCAGCGGCAGCTTGAGATCGCGGGCGATCGCCGGGAGGTTCTTCGACTCCAGAAGCTTCATGTACCGCTTGATGATGACGCCCAGCAGCGGCGCGTGCGGTTCCTTGAGCGCCTCCACCTGGACCAGCAGGCACTCCTGAAGGTCGCGCGCGGCGCAGCCCCGCGGGTCGAGCCGCTGGATCCGCCGGAGCGTACGTTCGGCCAGAGAGAGCGGGACATCCGCTTCGGCGGCAAGCCGGATGAGCGGATCGCCCTCGAAGTCGGGGAGCTTCAGGTACCCATCGTCGTCGAGGTTGCCGATGATGAGTTCGGCGATGCGGCGCTCCGCGTCATTGAGCTTGAGGAAGCCCAGCTGGGCGCGGAGGTGGTCGTCGAGGTCCTCCTTCTTGACCAGGTTGGCCTCGAAGGAGGGCAGGTCTTCGAGGTCGACGTTGCCGCGGTTGGAGGTGGTGGTGGGCTCGTTGAACTGGTAGCTGTTGAGGTACTGCTCCCAGTCGATCTCCGGGGGCTTGTCGCCCTTGAACTCCTCGACCTTCTCCGGGACCGCGCCCGCGTCGTCCAGCCTGGGGGGTTCGAGGTTCTCCGCCTCGAGGGAGGCCTCGCCCGGGGCCTTGTCGGCGAGGTCGTTGGCCACGTCGTCCGGCTGTTCGAGGAGCGGGTTCTGCTCCATCTCGTGGACGACCTGCTCGATGAGCTCCATCCGGGAGAGTTGCAGAAGCTTGATCGCCTGCTGCAGCTGGGGCGTCATCACCAGCTGCTGCGAGAGCTTGAGGCTCTGCTTGAGTTCCATTCCCATCCGGTGAATCCCCGTTCCGTCCGGCAGCCGACGGCGCCAGACAAAGACCGTGCCAAGGTAACAACAACGTCCAGAAGCGTCTAGGTGCGCCCGGGCGCGGCATGTTGCTTGCTGGCATGGTGCGGGGCTTGTGATTTCAAGAGGTTGAAGATTCGGTCGGCCGTCCACCGTCTGCCGTCTGGAGCAGGCGTCCCGCTTCGGACAGTGGTGCTCTGACGCAGCGCGGCCGGCTGGCCGGGACGGATCAAGCCCCGGAAGGCGTGACGCAGAACCCATCCGGCGAACAGGTGAGGGATGGGACGCAGTCGGAGTCGTCGGAGCAGAGGGAAGCAGGGCCGCCCTCGCAGGTGACGTAGGAGCCGTTGCCGCCGTCGGGCACGAAGCAGTGGAGGCACTCGTCGCGCGCGGTGATGAAGCCCGCGCCGCACCGGACGCGGGAGGTGTCGCTCTCGCAGACCGACGCCCCCGCATCCGCGCACAGCGGCGAAGGGTCCGGGGAGAGCGCACAAAGCCCGCGCGATCCCGACGTGACACAGACCCGACTCCCGCAGTCGATGCGGCTGAACCGGATGGGGACGATCTGGTCCACCCCCGGCTCCGGGCACGTCACCAGCACGTTGCCCTCACACCTGGGCCAATCCACCGCTGGATCACACTCGTCCCGGCACCCCACCAACCCAACGACCAGAACACAGAACCCCAGGACGAGACGGAACATCCCCAAACGTTACCCAAACCACCCACAGGTGGAGAACCCATCCGGAGGCCCCGAAGGGGCCGCAGGATCACCTTACTCACCACTCACCAGCCACCACGGACCACGCGCAAAGCCGGCACTGCCCCCCTCGAAGCCTCAAGCGAACGTGAACGACTCTCCCAGGTAGACGCGCCGCGCGCGTTCGCTGCGGGCCAGTTCGACGGGGGTGCCTTCTTCGAGGATTTTGCCGGAGGCGATGATGTAGGCCCGATCGCAGATGCGGAGCGTGTCGCGGACGTTGTGGTCGGTGATGAGGACGCCCAGCCCCCGGTCGCGGAGGAGGGCGATTTGCTTCTGGAGGTCGCCGACGTTGATGGGGTCCACTCCCGCGAAGGGTTCGTCGAAGAGGATGAAGCGCGGGTTGGGGATGAGCGAACGGGCGATTTCCGCGCGCCGCCGTTCGCCGCCGGAGAGTTGTTCGCCCAGGCTGTCGGCGACTTTCTCCAGGCCGAACTCGGCGATGAGTTGCTCCGCGCGCTGGTGCCGCTCTTCCCGGGTCAGGCGGCGTTGCAGCTCCAGCACCGCGAGGAAGTTCTGGCGGACCGTCAGTTTGCGGAAGATGGAGGATTCCTGCGGGAGGTAACCCACGCCCCGGCGCGCGCGGCGGTGCATCGGGAGCTTCGTGAGGTCCTGATCGTCCAGCCGGACCCGGCCCGACTCCGGCCGCACCATGCCGACCACCATGTTGAAGGAGGTGGTCTTCCCCGCCCCGTTGGGCCCGAGCAGGCCAACGACTTCGCCCTGCTTCACGTGGAAGGAGACCCCGTCCACCACGCGGCGCCGGCGGTAGGTCTTCACCAGGCCTTCGGCGACCAGCTCGCCCCGGGTGGCGTTGTCCGTCACTTGCGGCCCCCCAGCTTCGGGATGGGACGGGTGGCGCCCGATTCGAAGATGGTCTGCGCCCCGCCTTCGACCGAGATGACGTCCCGCGCCACGTCGAAGACGATCTTCGCCCCCTTCATCCGGTTCTGGCCCTTGCGCGCCTCCGGGTTGCCGGTGACGACGAGGATTCCGGCGACGTTGTCGAAGTCCGCGCGCTCGCCGCCGGCCCACATGTCCTTGTGCGTCGCCTCCACCCGGCCGATGCACTCGATGCGGGTGATTTCCTGCGCCTTCGTGTAGTGGGCGAGCAGCCGGTCGCACGTCAGCACGGTCTGGCCACGCACCGCCTTCACGTGGCCGATCCACACGGCCTCCTGCCGCTTGCCCTGGATTTCGAAGCGATCCGCGGTGATCTCCACCGGGTTTTTGAACTCCGTTGGCGACACCGGAGCGGTCGCCGCAGCCGGGGTCCCCGCGTCGGGGGCCACGGCGGCTCCGGATTTGCCCGGCCCGCCCGCCGCGAAGAACGCCATCAGAAAGTACTCGATCATCGGTTGCCCAGCCGGCTGTGCACCCCGCCCTCGAAGTCCAGCTCCTCGGTCGCGAAGTGGAAGGTGAACGCGTTCGCGGACACCGAGTATCCCGGCCCTTCGATGTCCACCGGCTCCTTCCCGCTCGCCACCAAGGCCACCCCGTCGAAGTGCGCCGACGGCGTCCGTCCGCGCAACCCCGACGCGGAGCGCACCGTCACGCCGCCCCTGCCGTCCGCCTGGCGCGACTGCAGGTTGCCCGTGGCCAGCGGCGCCCGGAGCTCGAGGTCCGTGTTCACCTCCCGGCGGCGCGCCGCATCCGCCTTCTTCGAGGGGAACTGCACCAGCGCCTCGTTGGCCTCGAAGTTCGAGGTGCTGCGATCGTACGTGAGCATCGCCGCGCGGCCGATGGCGACGAGATCGCTTCCCTGCCAGCCGTGCAGCTTCACGCCGATCAGCGTCACCTGCGGCGGAAGCGTCTCCTCCGCCTCGTCCTTCCCGCGCCCCTTGGCGCTGCAGGCGGCGAGCACGACCGCGAGCACCCCCGCTACGGCGCCGATACGCATGCGGCCGTGCCTTTGGCCCTGCCTGCGCTCGAGCGACCGAAGCCTGCAGGCGCCAGGTCGACGCAGCCGCGAAGCGTCTTCTCCGCGAGCGGCATCTTCTGCCCGAAGATGGACCCCGGCCGCGCCGCTCATGGGCGCCCTTCGCTCTGTGGCCGCGTCTTCCACCGCTGGTGCATCCACACCCATTGCTCCGGCGCGCGCCGGATGGCGTGCTCGATCTCCGACGAGAGCGCTTCGGTGAGCTTCAAGACGTCGCGCTCGCGGTCGCCGGAAGGCTCCACCGGCAGCTCCTTCATCGTCAACAGGTACCGACCGTCGCTCTTCCGCTGGCAGAAGCCGACCATCAGGGCCGCGCCGGTACGCAACGCCAGATCCGCCGGCGCGCGGGGCGTGGCGGCGAGCCTGCCGAAGAACGGCACGAACACCGACTGCACCTTCGTGTCCTGGTCGATGACCATGCCGAGGATCTCCCCGGCCCGGAGCGCCCGCAGCATCGCGCGCGCTGCGCCCTCCTGGCCGCGCCAGATGCTCTTCACGCCGCCGCTTTCGCGGAAGCGCTCCACCAGCGCGGTCGTCCCCGCATCGCTGGTCTCGCGGGCGATCGACTGTGCGGGGAAGCCCGCCAGCGCCACGCGACGCGCGAGCAGCTCCCAGTTCCCCACGTGCCCAGTGACGAACACCACGCCGCGGCCCCGGGCGATCGCCGCCTCCAGCGCCCGGCGGTCCGCCTCCGGCCACTCGATGAACCGGTCCACCGCGCGATCCAGCTGCGCCACGCAGGCCAGCTCGAAGGCGCACCGGCCCAGGTGCTGGAACGACGCCTTCGCCAGCGCGCGGCGCTCCGCCTCCGGCCGGTCCGGGAACGCCACCGCCAGCGAGGCCAGCGCTTTTCGACGCTCGTTCGCGGCGAGCCAGAAGGCGACGGTCCCCAGCGCGCGCCCCAGCATCCCCGAAAACGAGATCGGCAGCGCGCCGACCAGGGCCAGCGCGGCGCGGATCAGGTGGTAGCGCGCCCGCCGGCGGAGGCGTTTTCGGAGTGGGACAGGGGCGGACACCGGCTCCGCCTTATCGCCCCTTTTTTGACGACACGAAACCGTGTCATATCGAGCGGGCCCAACCGCACAGGGGGAATCCGAATGAAGTCGAACCGTGTGACGCTCGCCGCCGCGGCGTGCGCGATCTGTTGCGCGCTGCCCGCCCGCGCCGCCGACCTCTCCGGCACGGTGACCAGTGCGACCAACGGTGCACCGCTGCAGAACATCGAGATCCGCCTGTGGACGCAGCAGGACAAGGACTGGGTCACGGTGCAGACCACCCTCACCGATTCGAACGGCGTGTGGTCGATGACCGGGATTCCGGACGGGACCTACAAGGTGTTCGCGCGGATGGGGCCAGGTGCCTCCGGCAACTGGGGCGACCGCTGGTACGACGTCGCGCCGCCCACCTCCAACGGGTACGTGGCCGAGGACGCGGATGAGATCACCCTGACGTTTGCGGACACGCTGAACGGGATCGACATCCAGCTCGATCAGCTCGGCGGCTTCGACGGCCGGGTGATGTTCAACGGTCAGCCGGTCGCCGGCATCCTGGTGCGCGGAGAGACCGCGGCCGATCCCCGCATCCACCACAACGACGTCACCCAGACCGGCTTCCACCCCGGCTACTTCTACATGCGCGGGATGCCGGCAGCGACGGACTACCGGTTCATCGTGCGCGACCTCGATGGCCTCTACGACACCGTGGTGGCCGAGCCGTTCGCGTGCACCGCGGGCAGCGTGACCCCCGTGCCGAACTTCACGCTGCAGTCGATGCCGGCGGACCCGAACGGCCCCAACGACGACATCACCGCACCGGACGTGGACGTATCGGTGCTGCACATGTCGCCGCCGATGCCGTGGACCGCGCCATCGCCGAACATCTCGCCGCGCAACACCGGCGACACCGACTGGTACTGCTTCCAGGCGGTGGACGGCGATCGGCTGATCCTCACCGCGCAGTCGGTCCTGAACACGGCGACCGGACCGCGGGAGGATCCCTGGATGGATCCGATGATCGGCTTCTTCGACGGTGCCGGGAACAAGCTGGCCGAGGACGACGACTCCGCGCCGGACAGCCGCGGCGCGCAGCTGGACACCGGCGTGCTGACGGCCGGGCGCTACTGCGCGGTGGTGACGACCTACGGTGACGTCAACTACACCGGGACCATCCAGGGCAGCGCCGGCCCGTACAGCTTCACCATCGCGATGGGGAACCGGCGCCCCTCCCTGAGCGCGACGATCGGCGGGAACCCCACGCCGGTGCCGCCGGCGACGATCACCCTGGACGAGGCGCAGTCGGTGAGCATCGACCTCGCGTACTCGGACATCGACGGCGATCCGCTGACCCCGACGGTGGAGATGACCGACAGCGCGGGCAACCCGGTGACCAACGGCGTGTTCACGGTCGGCGCAAACAACGCCACCTTCGCGTGGACCGCGGACCAGACCGCCGCGAAGGGCAGCCCGTACACCATCCGGTTCACTGTGAACGACGGCGAGTTCACCGAGACCGTCACCGTGGCGATCGCCGTGAACAGCGTGAACCTCACCCCGACGATGCCGGTGCAGGTCGCGCCGGCGGACGGGAACACCGTCACCCTCGACACGCCGGAGCTGGTGGTGGACAACGCCACCGACGGCGACGGCGATCCGCTGACCTACGAGTTCGAGCTGTACTACGGCGACGCCACAACCCCGGCCCAGACCGGCTCGGTGCCGGAGGGCATGGGCGGGCAGACCACCTGGGTGCCGGATCCGATCCCCGAGAACACCCACGTCCGGTGGCGCGTGCGCGCGTTCGACGGGCAGACCGACAGCCCCTACAGCATGTGGACCGGCGAGTGGACGTTCTTCGTGGACACGCGGAACGACCCGCCCGAAGCGCCGGTCTTCCTGAAGCCGGACGACTCCGAGACCCTGAACATCCGCAAGCCCACCTGCTCCGCGACGAACCCGGTCGATCCCGAAGGGGACGCGGTCGTCCTGCACTTCCAGCTCGCGCGGAACGCCCAGTTCACCGAAGGGTTGATCGAGAGCCAGGACATCCCGGTGAACCAGACCGGCAGCTCCACCATGTGGAACCTGACGGAGAATCTCCCGTGGGGGACGACCTGGTTCGCGCGGGCGTACGCGAAGGACGCGCGGGGCGGCGTGAGCCCGATGAGCGACTACCACGTGTTCACCATCCGGGCGAACGTGGCGCCGATGCCGCCGACGCTGGGCGCGCCGTTCGACGTGACCTGCCAGAACCTCGAGCTCAAGGAGAAGACGCTCGCGTCGGTGACGGTGCTGGCCGCCAACGATCCCGAGATGGAGCCCGTGACCGTGCAGCTCCGCGTCCTCCCCGGCCAGGGCGATCCGAACACGCTGACGCCGCTGTATGACGAGACGCAGCCGCAGACCTCGGACAAGACCGTCTTCGACACCTCCGCGCTGATGCTCGAGGAGGACAGCCGCTATCGCGTGCAGGCACGCGCGTACGACGGGACCGACTACTCGCCCTGGTCGCAGTGCGACTTCGTGGTCAACGCCGAAGCCAACCCCGACGACGGCAACAACGGGAACAACGGCAACGGCGACGGCGGCAACCCCAGCGTGAAGGAGGGCTGCGGCTGTGCCGCGACGGACGGGTCGGCGCTGAGCCTGTTCGGAGCGCTGGCGCTGGTGGCGGCGGGGATGAGGCGGCGGCGGGCGGCGTGACCGTCTACCGTCTACAGCAGGCTCTCCGCGCCACCGCATGAGCACGCCCCGGCCGGCGTTGCCCTGCGGAACGTGTGGCGGAGCCTGCTGAGCGCTCTACACCGGCGCCGGCTGCTGCTACACCACCCGCATGCCCTCCCCCTCCCGCGAGTACAACTTCGACGGGCTCGTCGGCCCCACGCACAACTACGGCGGGCTCTCGCCGGGCAACGTCGCCTCGCTCACCCACGGCGGCAGGCCCTCCAATCCGCGCGAGGCGGCGCTGCAGGGGCTGGCGAAGATGAAGTTCGTCGCCTCGCTCGGGGTCGGGCAGGCGGTGCTGCCGCCGCACCAGCGGCCGTCGCTGAAGACGCTGCGCCGGCTGGGGTTCATCGGCACGGACGAGGAGGTCATCACCCGCGCCGCGCGCGAGGCGGAGCACCTGTTGCGCCTGTGCTCCAGCGCCGCGGCGATGTGGACCGCGAACGCGGCCACCTGCGCGCCGTCCGAGGACACCGAAGACGGGCGGGTGCACCTGACGCCGGCCAACCTCCAGGAGATGTTCCACCGGGTCATCGAAGCGGACACCACCTGGGCGGTCCTGCGCGCGATCTTCAGCGACGAGCGCCACTTCGTGGTGCACGAGCCGCTCCCCGCGTCGTCCCACTTCGCGGACGAGGGCGCCGCGAACCACACCCGGCTGAAGGTCCCCGGACGCCCCGCAGTGCACCTGTTCGCCTGGGGCCGCAGCGCGTGGCAGCCCACGGAGCGGCCGCATCAGTTTCCGGCGCGGCAGACGCTCGAGGCGAGTCAGGCGCTGGCGCGGCTCCACCGGCTCCACCCCGGGCGGGCGATCGCCCTGTTCCCGCAGCAGGATCCGTCCGGCATCGACGCCGGGGCGTTCCACACCGACGTGCTGGCGGTGGGCAATGACGGCTATCTGATGCTGCACGAGCGCGCCTTCGTGGATCCGCGCGCGTGGATCAAGACGCTGCAGGACAGCCTCGGCGATGCGTTCCGCTACACGCTCGCGACCGATCGCGAGCTGCCGGTGAAGGACGCGGTGGCCGCGTACCCGTTCAACTCCCAGGTGCTGACCCTGCCGGACGGAACGATGGCCGTCGTCGCGCCGATCGAAAGCCAGGAGCAGCCCGCCCCGCGGCGCTTCCTCGAACGGGTCGTCGCCGAGGACAACCCGGTGAAGGCCGTGCACTACCTCGACCTGCGGCAGTCCATGCACAACGGCGGCGGCCCGGCGTGCCTGCGCCAACGGATCCGCCTCACGGACGAGGAGGTTCGCGCGGTGAAGGCCAACGTGTTCTTCACCGACACGCTCCATCGGCAGCTCGAGGCGTGGGTGAAGAAGCATTACCGCGATCGCCTCGTGCCGGAGGATCTGAAGGATCCCGCGCTCGCACGCGAAGGGATGGCCGCGCTGGACGAGCTCACCCGCCTGCTGGGCCTGGGCAGCGTCTACGACTTCCAGCGGTGAGCCCGCCATGGAGCGCGTGAACTGGGTGAGTATCTTGCCCGGTGCTTTCAGCGGCGACGGTGGCCACACCTGCACTTCAAGAGCTCGGGAGGCGCCTGCGGACCTGCCGCGAAGAGGCAGGGTTCGACATCGCTGCGCTCAACGAGCGGGCGCGCGTCTCCGACGAGGCGTTGCGCAACTTCGAGCGTGGCGAGGGCGGGATCGGCCTGGCCGGGTTGACGAGAATCGCTTCGACACGCTGGTCTGATCTCCGAAGGACGCGCGCGGGAGCTGCTCGGTGGCCCACTGCCGGAGCGTGAGCCGTGGCGCCGTGACCAGTTGGGCTCTGGACTAGGACGTCCTCAGCGCGCTCAAACCCGCGCGCGAAGCGATCCCCCAACTGGGACCGCGTCCCGTCCTCATCACCCAGGCGGTCGGGGACGAGTTCACGGATCCGCGAGGCCGTCCCGACGAGCAAAAGCGCGATCTCGCCATGCTGCTGGCGATCTGCACCGGCCCGACCGACATTCAGCCGGAGACCCCTGCGGCCGCAAAGTACGCATTGCTGGAGAGCACCGTTCCCCAGATCGATCCGGGTGAGCTGTCGATCATCTCCCTGGCGATCGAGGATCCCGACATCACGCCCGTGTGGATCGATCGCCGCGCGATCTATTGCGCCGTCGAGGAGCTCCGGGGATGGGTCCTCTCCTTCTCCGGGTTCCTCGGCGTCCTGCGGTCCAATCATGGCCTGCCTGCCGAGGCAGCAAGGCTCCTCTCCGAGAACTTCAGGAGGACGAAGGGCACCTCTCCCCCGTTATGGTGGTGACCTTCCTCGGATGGGGGCGCCATCATTCGTGGACTCGGCCGCCCCCGATGCATAAGTTCCCCCGCCCGATGCGCCCATTCCTTCGTACCGGTGCGTTCGTCGCCCTCGCCGCGCTCGTGACCTTCGGCGCCGGCTGCAAAAGCCCGTGCCGGCAGCTCAGCGAGAAGCGGTGCGAGTGCACCACCGGGACCGTGGAGCGGGAGGCGTGCCTGCAGGATGCGCAGCAGCTGGAGGAGAACGCCGATGCGCGCGGCGATCTGGACGCGGCGGCGCAGGAGCGGTGCGCGAGCTTCCTCGAGACCTGCGACTGCCACAACATCGACACGGCGGAAGGGAAAGCGGCCTGCGGGCTGGCGCGTTAGTAGCTGCGGGCATGCTGCGGCGGAGGGAAGAGGAGCTCACGGGGTTCGGACGGCAGCCGAAGGTGCCCGGCCACGAACGCCGCTCCGAAGATCTCGAAGCGCTGACGAAGGACGCCGTGCTCTCGCGGGGGCTGGGGCGCGCGTACGGCGACTCGGCGCTGCCGCCGCCCGGAGTGACCGAAGTCGCCGGGACCACGCTCGCGGACCGGATCCTCGCGTTCGACCCCGCCACCGGCGTGCTCCGCGCCGAGGCCGGGCTGTCGCTGCGCGAGCTCAACCGGATCTTCCTGCCGCGCGGCTTCTTCACACCGGTCAGCCCCGGGACCGCGTTCGTGACCCTGGGCGGGATGGTGGCGAGCGACGTGCACGGCAAGAACCACCACGTCGAGGGGACGTTCGGCGCGCACGTGCGCCGGCTGAAGCTGCGCGTGGCAGATGGGCGGATCGTCGAGTGTTCCCGCGAGGAGGAACCGGAGCTGTTCCGGGCCACGCTCGGCGGGATGGGGCTGACCGGGCACGTGCTCGAAGTGGAGGTCACGCTGAAGCGGATCCCCTCGCCGTGGATCCTCCAGGAGAGCGAGCGCGTCCCGAATATCGAGGCGTACCTCGAGGCGCTGGCGAAGGCGGCGGCGACGTGGCCGATGACCGTCGGGTGGATCGACTGCCTGTCGCAGGGAGAGAAGCTCGGGCGCGGGATCCTCTACAAAGGGCGCTGGGCCGAACCGCACGAAGCGCCGAAGCACCTGCCCCGGCCCGCGTTCAGCGTGAGCGTGCCGTTCGACTTCCCCCCGTTCGTGCTCGGGCCGTGGAGCGTGCGGCTCTTCAACGCGCAGCAGTACTGGCGGCACGGCGCGAAGATCCGGACGCAGATCGTGAGCCCCTGGGCGTACTTCTACCCGCTCGATCGGATCCGCGCGTTCAACCGGATGTACGGCCGGCGCGGACTGACCCAGCACCAGGCGGTGCTGCCGAAGGAGGCCGGGCCGGGCGCGGTGCGGCGGTTCCTCGAGCTGTTGACCGCGCGCGGCGGTGCGTCGCTGTTGTGCGTGATCAAGGACTGCGGCGCAGAGGGCGAAGGGATGCTCTCCTTCCCGCGGCCGGGGATCTCCATCGCGCTGGACATCGCGGTGCGGGACGACACCCAGGCGCTGATCGACGCGTTGAACGAGTTCGTGATCAAAGAAGGCGGGCGCATCTACCTGGCCAAAGACGCGTTCACCCGGCCCGAGCACTACCGGGCGATGGACGGCGAGCGCCTGGCGAGGTTCGAGGCCGTGCGGCGCAGGTGGGATCCCGATCGGAAGCTGCGGAGCGCGCAGTCGGTGCGGTTGTTCGGAGATCCCGCATGAAGGTGGCGATCCTCGGAGGGACGAAGGGGATGGGGCGGGCCGTGTCGCGGAGGCTCGCCGAGCGGGGCGATCGCATCTGCCTGCTCGGGCGGAACGAGGCCGATCTGCAGAAGAGCGTGGCCGACCTCTGCGTGCGGTCCGGTCACGGCGCCCCGGCTACGCCGGCGGTGCACGTCTACGCCCACTGCGACCTCGAGGATCCCGCGACGTTCGAACCCGCGCTCGAGGAGGCCCGTTCGCGGCTGGAGGGGCTCGACGCCGTGATCGTCACCGCGGCGCGGTACGCCACGCAGGAACAGCTCGAAGCCGATCCCGCCCTCGCCCATCGCCTGCTGGTGGTGAACTTCGCCAACACCATCGCCTTCTGCGAAGCGGCGAAGCGGCAGCTTCTGCGAAGCGGCGGCGGGACTTTGTGCGTGTTCTCGTCGGTGGCCGGAGAGCGCGGCCGCAAGCCCGTCATCCTCTACGGCGCGACCAAGGCCGGGCTGAGCCGGTATCTCGAAGGGCTCGACCACAAGTACCGCGGTCGAGGGTTGAAGGTGGTGACCATCAAACCCGGCTTCGTGAAGACCGGGATGACCGAGGGCCTTCAGCCACCACCATTCGCCGGAGAGCCCGACCAGGTGGCCCGCATCGTGGTGCGGGCGATCGACTCCGGAAGGCCCGTCGCCTACGCGCCGCGGATCTGGGCGCTGGTGATGCTGGTGATCCGCTGGCTGCCGCGGTTCGTGATGCGGCGGATCAACTTCTGATCGGCTCGCTCAGAACGAAGACCCGGTGAGCAGCCGGCGCAGCCGGTCCATCCCCCGCACCGAGCGGACCCGCCCCAATTGCGAGACCGGCTCCACGATGAGGCGGTCGAGCAACGCACGCGTGGCCGGACGGAGCGAAGGCAGCATCGGCCGGGCGGCCGGCTCCACGTCCGGGAAGAGGCGGATGAGGATGGACAGCGAGGCATAGAGCGCGCGCTCCATCCGCCACTCCTTCGCGCGAGCGCGGACGAGCGCCGCGTCCGGAGGACGGGAGAGCGGCCCCGACATCGACGAAGCGCCCGTGACCAGCTCGCGGAGGTCGACGAAGGTGATGAAGGGGACGTCGAAGCCCGCGCGCGCCTGTTCGAGCGAGGCGAGGAGGATGGAGTCCTCCAGATCGACGCGGAAGACCGACGGCCCGTAGACCTTCATCGGGAGAGCGCGTTCCACGAGAGCCCGCTCCGCCTCTTCGCGCCCCGGCCCGAGCAGCGAGGAGAAGATCAGCAGGAAGGCGTGACCATCGGAGAGCACCGTCGCGTTCGCGTCCGGGCCCTCCGGGCGCTCCGGGAAGCGCTGGAAGCTCGACTCGCGGAGGAAGCCCGCGAAGGGAGCGACGTCGGAGGCGTTCACGCGGAGGCGGATCTCCGGGACCGGACGGAAGGCCACGTGCGGATAGACCGCCTCGGCGAAGGAGGCGCCGCCGAAGAGGAGGATGCGCCGGCCCTCCAGGTCATCGACCGCGCGCTTGAAGGAGACCAGCTTCATCACGTTGTCGTTGACCGACCCCTGGTAGACCGAGAGCAGCCGGTCGCGGGCCCACTCCGGAGCGCCACCGCCGGTGAGCCGGTACTCCAGGTTGTAGGCCGCCAACGGAGCGAGCCCCTGGGCGATCGCCCAGTCCACGTATTCGTCCCACGGAGCCGACCGCAGCGACACACGCGGCGGAGAGAAGGAAGAGAGGATGCGGAAGAGGTCCAGCAGCGAAGGCGCGGAC
Organism: Myxococcaceae bacterium; assembly: GCA_019686135.1. GTDB lineage: Bacteria > Myxococcota > Myxococcia > Myxococcales > Myxococcaceae > JADGHL01. The sequence goes on from JADGHL010000010.1 coordinate 28,173, forward strand.
ATGGCCGTGCCCATAGCATGAGGACCGTAGGTTGCATCCCGCCCGGGAGGCCGGAACCCAGCGAGCGACCGGCCCGAATGCCTGCGAGCACCACCCGCTGAATTGACCAGTGCGGCGAATCGGGGCACGTTGGCGGTTCGCGATGCGCACGCCGCGTCGGGCCCGGTTCACCGAGGGACGTGTGGAAGAGTCATCACCCGAAGCCGCCAACCCGCTCCCCCCGGTCGACCTGCGCGAATACGCGCGGATGGTCTACCGGAGACGGTGGGCGATCTTCGGGATCTTCTTCGCCGTGCTGCTCGCGGGGACCGTCTACACGCTGCGGCAGAAGAAGCTCTACACCGCGCGGACCTCGGTGATCATCGATCCCTCCGCACCGCAGTACCTGGACAAGCAGGTCGGCGAGGTCACCAGCAACGGACCGGCGTACTACTGGTACAACAAGGAGTATTACGAGACCCAGTACAAGGTGATCACCAGCCGCGCGGTGTCTCAGCGCGTGGTGGACAAGCTGGGGCTCGGTTCAGACCCGGTCTTCCTCGGGCTGGACCGTGTGAAGGATCCCGAGAAGCGCGCTGAATTGATGAAGGCCGCGGATCCCGTCGCCATCCTCCAGTCCAAACTCAAGGTGGAGCCGGTGAAGGATTCGCGCGTCGTCTACCTGGCGGTGACGGATGCGGACCCGGTTCGCGCCGCGCTGCTCGCGAACGAGCTCGCCGAGGCCTACATCGACGAGACGCTCGGACTGAAGGCCGAGATCACGGACCAGGCCTCCGAGTGGCTCGAGGAGCGGCTCACCGCGCTCGGCGATCAATCGAGGAAGAGCGAGCTCGCGCTGTACGACTTCAAGAAGCAGGCGGACATGCTGACCACCTCGCTCGAGGACCGCGTCAACATGGTGAGCCAGCGCTTGAGCGCGCTGAATGCTGCGCTCACCGAAGTCAGGCTGAAGATTGCGGGCCTCCGCGCGAGGGCCGACTCCGTCGCCGAGCTCCGGAAGAAGGTGGATCAAGACGAGTCGAAGTGGGCCGACCTCTTCGAGATACCCGCCCCGCAACAGGAGCTGATCCGCCAGTTCAAGGCGGAGTACGTGGAGGCCAGAGCGGAGTGCGCCGAGTTGCAGGAGCGGTACCTCGACAACCACCCCGCGTTGATCGCCTGCCGCAAGAAGATGCAGGTGGCGGACGAGGCCTTGAGCCGCGAGCTCAAGAACATCGTTCTCGCTCAGGAGGTCGAACTCTCCGAATCGCTCCGCAAGGAGAAGAACCTCGAGAAGCTGCTGGCAGAGACTAAGGCCGAGGCGTTCGAAATCAACAAGCGCCAGATCGAGCACGACCGGCTCAAGCGCACCGCCGAGAACGATCAACGGCTGTACGAGATGGTTCTCAAGCGGCTGAAGGAGATCGAGCTCTCCGGGATGCTCAAGACGAGCAACGTGCGCATCTTGGACAAGGCACGGCCGAACACGATCCCCGTCAAGCCCAATGTGCCGCTCTACCTGACGCTCGCGGCCGTGCTCGGAATCCTTCTCGGGGTCGCCGGAGCGTTCGTGTTCGAGTGGCTCGACGACAGCATCGTGAGCCAGCGCGACGTCGAGGAACGGCTGGGCCTGCCGTTTCTGGGACTGGTTCCCCGGATCGTCACCAAAGCCAACGACGTCTCTTTGGACCTGCACATCCACCACAACCCCAGGTCCTCGGTCGCCGAACACTGCCGTGCGGTCCGCACCAACCTGCTGTTCATGTCCCCTGACAAGCCGCTCAAGACAATCGTGGTGACGTCGAGTGGCCCGCAGGAGGGCAAGTCGACCAACGTCGTCAGCCTCGGCATCGCGATGGCGCAGAGCGGCAGCCGCGTCCTGCTCGTCGACACGGACATGCGGCGCCCGCGCCTGCACCGCACGTTCGGCGTCCCCAACGACCACGGGGTCAGCTCGCTCATCATGAGCAGCCAGACGCTCCATCAGGCGATCAAGACCACCGAGGTGCCGGGCCTGTACGTGCTTCCCTGCGGACCGGTCCCGCCCAACCCGGCTGAGCTGCTCCACACCGAATCGTTCAAGTCCCTGCTAGCGCAGCTGGCCGATCGGTTCGATCGCGTGATCCTCGACAGCCCGCCGATCGGCGCGGTGGCGGACGCGCTCGTCCTCGGCGTCAAGGCGGATGGCGTGTTGCTGGTGCTCAAGGCGGGCTCGACCCGCCGGGAGATGGCCCGCCGCGCCGTCCGATCGCTCTTCGACGTCAATGCCCGTGTGTACGGCGCCATCCTCAACGACGTCGATCTCGAGGACGGACGGTACGGGAGCTACTACTCCGCGTTTCAGCGCTACGGGTACTACTACGCCGAGTCGACGGACAAGGCCGCGTCGTAGCTCCCATGAGCGTCCGGAAGAACACCGTCATCAACATGGCCGGCGCAGTCGTGCCGACGCTGGTGATGCTGGTGACGGTGCCGCCGTATTTGCGGCTACTCGGAGAGGATCGTTACGGCGTCCTCGCCCTCGTCTGGCTGATGCTCGGGTACTTCGGGTTCCTCGAGATGGGCCTGGGCAAGGCCACCGCGAATCAGATCGCCCGGGCTCACGATGCGCCCGCTGAGGAGCGTTCGGAGATCTTCTGGTCGGCCCTGCTCCTGAACGCGACGATGGGCTGCGTCGGCGCGCTCATCCTCTGGGTCGCCGGCAAGCCGCTCCTGACACACCTGCTGACCCGATCGCCGGCTGACTTCCGTCAGGAGGTCATGGAGACGTTGCCGTGGATGAGCGGGACACTCCCGTTGGCGCTCGTGTCTTCGGTCCTCACCGGAGCCCTCGAAGGACGGAGTCGGTTTTTCGCGGTCAACGTCCTTCAGGTTGCGAGCAACCTCCTCTTCCAATCGGTGCCCCTCACAGTGGCGTATTTCAACGGGCCGGACCTGAGCGTGGTCATTCCGACGGCGATCGGCGTGAAGGTCCTGATGAACGTGCCCTTCTTCATCGTCTGTCACCGGGTCCTGCCGCTTTCGCTCGTACCGAGGTTCTCGCTGCAGCGCGCACGTTCCCTCTTCTCCTTCGGCGGCTGGGTCGCCATTACGGGGATCATCAGTCCGATCATGGAGACCGCTGACCGGTTCCTCATCGGCGTGGTGACCGGCGCCAGGGCCGTGACGCACTACACCGTGGGGGTTCAGCTGGCGACGAAGGTGCGCATCCTCCCGGCCAGCCTCACCCGGGCGCTCTTCCCCAGCTTTTCGGCGGCCACGGACAAGGGCGAGGAGCTCGCGCTGTCGGCACTCTCGGTCCTGGTCGGACTGATGACGCCGATTACCGTCGTCGGGCTGCTCCTCATCCGCCCCTTCGAGACGATCTGGCTCGGAGAGTCCGTGGCCACGCACGCGATCCCGGTCACGCAGATCATCCTCGTCGGCGTCTGGGCCAACAGCCTCGCGTACATCCCGTACAACTTCCTCCAGGGAAGTGGCCGGCCCGGTCACGTGGCGAAGCTCCACCTCGCGGAGGCACTTCCGTTCCTGGCCCTGCTGTACGGAGCGACCAGCCTCTGGGGTGCACGCGGAGCCGCCGTCGCATGGGCCACGCGGGTGGCGGCCGACTCGGCGCTTCTATTCACGCTCGCAGGCATCGGGCGCGCCGCTGCGCGAAGGGTGGCGCTCCCGATGGGAATCGTGTTTCTGGCACTGTTCGCCTGCGGCCTGGAATCGTATCGCTGGGTGCACCTCGGCCTGGCCGCGTTGCTTGTGCTGTGCGTCTTCGCCTGGACCGCCACGACCCCCGTGGGCGACTACGTCCTGGGCCAGCTCCGCAGGAGAGCGCAGCGACAGACCGTGACGGATACGCCGCAATCCACCAGGTGAACCGTGTCAGAGACAGCGAAGTCGATTCGCCACGTCGCTTCCGTCGTGTTGACCTACAACAGCGACGAGGATCTGTTCGTCCTGCTTCCCCAGCTGGTCAGGCAGGAGGGCATCAGGTCGAGTCTCATCGTCGTCGACAATGCCTCCGCGCCCGAGAGCGTTCGGCGGATCCGCGAGTGGACGTCCCTGAACTACCCCGATGCCGTCGTCGGCCCTTCGGAAGACGTCCAGGCGTGGGCCGAAGCGCATCCCGAAGAGGCGCGGACCTCCGGCCGTGTCTTCGTCATCTTCAATCGTGAGAACCGCGGCTATTCCGCGGGCAACAACGTCGGGCTCCGGTTCGCAGGTTTCCTCGGCGCCGACGCCGCGCTCATCGCGAACCCCGACATGCGCATCGAGGATACGCGCTTCCTCGCGCGGCTTGCGGAGCCGCTCTTTGCCGACGAGCGCCATTGCGTCGCCGCATCCCGCGTGGTCGGGTTGGATGGAAAGGATCAGAACCCTCAGCGGGAGCCATCGTTCTGGGAGGAGCTCCTCTGGCCTGCGCAATACGTCCGCAGGTGGTTCGGCTTCTCCGGTTATGTGACCGCTTCCGGTACGACGGAGCCACGGGCGGTCCCGAAGGTCTCCGGCTGCTGTCTGCTCTTGAGGCTCTCCTTCCTCAAAGAGGTTGGATTTCTCGATGAGAATGTCTTCCTCTACTGCGAGGAGGCGATTCTCGCAGCCAGGATTCGAAGCATCGGCGGTCGCATCGTCTATGTCCCCGACGTGACGGCAGTCCACGCGCATCGATACGGGGCGAAAGGAAACTCAGCCCGCCACATCGAGTTCTTCGTACAGAGTCGCGGCTACTACCTCCGCACCTACTCCGGCTATTCGCCCGCTCAACTCACCGCGCTGGCGTTGTCCTATCGGATGCTGCAGTACGCGCTCTCCCTGAAGCAGCAGCTTTCGGCGCGCGGCGCTTGAGGTTCCGGGACGGCCTCACAACCCCTCGACCTCTTCGCTCGAGCCCGGCCCGGGTTCCATCGTCCAGTCGGGTTGCCTTCTGAGCTTCTCGACTTCTGCCTGCTGCCGAAGGAGGCGCTCCAGCCACGCCCGATTCTCCTCGGACTCGCGCTTCTGGAGCTGAACCCCTTCGCGCACCAGGCGAATCGCTTCGCCGGGGCGGTGCAGCTGCTCCAGAATCTGCGCCATCGCGAACCGATACTCGGCCAGCTCCGGCTGCAGGCGCGCCGAGGATTCGAACTGCTCGAGCGCTTTGTTGAGCTTGCCCTCCGCTCGATAGAAGCGGCCCAGCATCGCGAACAGTCGACCGCGATCCCTTGCTGTCTGACTCAATGGCTCGACACGATGCAGCTGGGCTCGAGCCTCGGAGACTCTCCCGGCGGCATGGAGATTCTCGGCAAGAGCCAGAGAGAGCTCAAACTCGCCCCGGTGCTTCTGGATGCCTTCCTGAAGCGTCTGGATCGCGGCGTCACGCTGGCCCGCCGCCGAGAGGGCCTGCGCCTCTGCGAGGATGCAATCCGGATTGTCCGGAGCAAGCTTGACGGCGCTCTTCGCCAGTTCGAGCGCGCCCGCTGGATCGCCCTCCATCAAGGAGTAGCGCACGGCCACGGTCCACAATCGCGCCGCCCGGGCATCCCCTTCAAACCGCTGACGACCATGGCTCAACAATCCCATGGCAAGGTCGCGCTTCCCGATGCTCCACGCGCGATTCGCAACCACAATCATCTGATCGGGATCATCGGGAGTCAGTGCGATCAACTCCTCGACGCTTCGCGCTTGCGCCACCGACTCCGCAAACACGCGGGAGCCTGCCGCTTCGGCGCCGAGGCGATATTCGAGCATGGCCTGACTTCGTTTCCCCATGCGCAAGAGCGCTCGGCCGGCCGACAGGTGCGCATCCGGATCGATCGGACGCAGGAAGAGAGCCCGGTTCGCAAACGCCAGAGCCTGACGCGGATCCGCGGCCGTACTCCAGGCCGAAGCCAGAATCCCATAGAGAAGGTAGTCGGACGGATGCCGTTCGATCAGTGGCAGAGCCCGTTTCGTGACCTCGTCCGGCGACATCCCGGAGCGCACCCAATCCGAGAGCGTCTGTTCGTCTCCCGCCAACGTCGACGACCCCTTCCAGGTCGCCACGCATCCGGCAGCGAGAATCGCCGCAGCAGCGGCGAGAGCCACCTTCGATCCGGCATGCCGGCCTACGGACGGCGTCGAACGGGTCCCTTCGGCGTCACCGGATTCCCGGGAGCCCCCCAGAAGAGGAAGCAGGATGACCACGGCCAGCGCCGTCGCCGGAAGCTCCAGGCTGAAGTCGAAAAGATCGTGAAGCACCAGTCCGAAGAGCGCCGCGATGACCACACAACTCGCGATGTCCTTCCTTCCGGACCGGATGGCCCGATAAAGGAGAAAAATGGCCGCGCCCGCAAGAATGAGCGTCACCGCCAGGCCGCACTCGGCCGTCCATTGGAGAATCAGGTTCTCAGGATGGGTATACGTGGCCGCCGTTCCTTCGACCTGGTAGCGCGTGAACGCCGCCTCGAAGGCCCCACGCCCCATTCCTGTCAGAGGGAACGCCCTCGCCGCATTCCAGAACATGGGCCAGAGGCGAACCTTGGAGCTCCGCACCTCCTCGACGCTGGATACGGACTTCCATTCGCCTTCGAGCGAGTCGAGCGCGAGGTAGGCCCCGGCGCATCCCACCAGAAGCACGCCGACCAACACCCAGAAGATGGGAGCAGCCCGAGCGCGTGATGCGGCCTCGGGCTCGCGCCATTTCCACACCAGCGCCGCAAGCAGGGCCTGACTCACGACGAAGAAGACGATGCCGCTGCGCGAAAGGGAGAGAATCAGCACCGTCCCGATCACCAGATAGCCCAGAGCCCAGGGCCAGGACTTGCTGCGCTTCCGCTTCTCGAGCGCAACGCCCATGGCGCAGCTCGCCGCAATGGTCAGAAATGCAGCGAGGTGATTCGGATTCCCGAAGGGCGTCAGCACAGGCGACGAAGCGGTGAACTCGTAAAGTCCGAAAAGCGAATGGCCGCCCGCCAGCAGGTGCCCCAGACCGATGATGGCGACCAGGATCCCCGCCGAGGCGACGAGGACCAGGGGCCACAATCGCCGGCTCCGCAATCGGAGCAGCTGCGCCGTGCTCACGTACAGCGCGAGGTAGCCGAGGTGCTTCGCAAGCTCCCGCCACGTCGCAGGAGGGTCCTGGCTCAGCGCACCCGCGGGGCTGAACCCGAGCGGTACGAGTGCGAACTCCCTGAGCTCCGCCGCCGCCGGACTCAGGACGTCAAGGATTCGAGCCGGCAGCGGAATGAGCTGGACCAGGCACACGGCACATACCGCCGCGATGACCCAGGCGAGCCCTCTGATTCGCAAGGGCTGCCGGAATCGCATGCTGGCAACAGCCGTGAACCCCAGGCCGAGCGCCGAAAACACCACGAGCGGCCACAGCGCCCAGTGCGGCGCTCCACCGAGGCAGAGCGTGCACACGACCAGGCAACAGACCACCGACGCCTGCGCCAGAGCGAATGCCAGGGAGCCGCTGCTGGGCCAGCGCACCATCTCAGCTGAGCCCCAGCTTCCGCCTCGCCGCGGACCGCAACGCCCCGCCGACTCTCTGAAGGCGGCGAACCGCCTCTGTCGGCTGCAACAGCGCCGAGAAGCTCGCGCGCGCAGCGGCGGGCAGGAGCCGTCCGTCGAGGAACGCTTGACCCGCGAGCCGCATCTGGAGCTTCGCCAGATCCTTCCGGTACTGCCGCAGCCTCACCCAGACCGTCCGTTCAGGCCCGTCGAGGAACTGTTCGAACGTGGGTTCGGGCAGATGGGCCAGTCGACACCTGCTGCACTCCTCTGCCCACCGGCGCTTGTGCTGCATGACTGCGTAGACGCGGTACGTGTTCGCGCCGCCGTGAAACCGATACGCAATCAGCGGCTCTTCAATCACGAGCACCTTTCCACGTTCTGCGAGGCGAAGCTCGAGATCCCAGTCATCAGAAGGATAAAACTCCTGTCGGAACCCTCCCGCGTCCCGCAACACCGACGTGCGGGCGATCATCGTCGATCCCAGCAGGCATCCGTCCCGCCAGGGGTCGAACTCCTTCAGCGCCCCCTCCTGCATCCGGTATTTGTCCGCATTCATCCACCCCCTCGCGCTGCCAATCTTGGAGTGGTAGGAAAACGCAGCGATCGCGTCAGGGTGGTTCCTCATGACCTCGACCTGACGTGCGATGCGATCGGGTCTGCTGATGTCGTCCTGATCGCTCCGCGCAATCAGCAGGGCACGAGCCGCTTCGATGCCCGCATTGAGCGTATGCGCGAGGCCGCGATTCTCCTGCCTGATGAGCCGCACCCGGGAATCACCAATGCTGCGGACGATTTCGACGGAGTTGTCGGAGCTGCCGTCGTCGACTGCGATCAACTCGAAATCGTCGAAGGTCTGCGTCAAAAGCGATCGCAGCGTTTCGCGGAGGTGCTGGGCACCGTTGTAGATGGGAACGACGATGCTGACCGCCGGGTTCGGGTTCTCCGCTCGGGCAGCTCCCGGGTCCGCTTCAGGGCTCTTCACAGCGCTCTCCCGTAGTTCCCCCGGGACACCGTTCCCCCGGGCTCCGAATGGGGTCGCGGCAGAAATGTTTGCGGCCGTGGGCGCAGGGCTCCTGACGTGGCCCTCACGGTCTGGCGACGTACCAGGTACCCAAGATAGATGGCGATGCCGTAGGTCACCCAGAATTCCGGGGCAATCAACGCGCTGTTGATCGTCCCGGTGACGGCCATGCAGATCAACGCAAACATGGCCCCCTCATACAACCCGATCCGGGCAGGGTCCTTCTCGCGCCGAGCGAGCAACCGGGCGGAATTGACGGACAGCAGCATGAGGAGAACGTAGCAGAGGCCTCCGAACACGCCGCCATAAGCAAGCACCATCGCGAAGTCGGAGCCGCCCACCTGATATTCGACGCCGGCAAACTCGAAGTAGATCTGCCCCCAGCCATTACCGACGAGGAAGGTCTTGTCGGACTCGAAGAAGGAGTCCCAGAGCATGCCTTGCTGCATCAATCGGTACGCGCTGGACTCTCCTTCCAGGATCTCATCCGGATCGAAGAACCTGGCGATTTTGTGAGCCGCGTACGGATTGAACTCGTCCACCACGTGGGCGAACGTCACGACCGACATGGCCACGACCAGCACGACGAGAACAAACCTCGGTATGGCCTTCCCGAGCCGGCCTTTCAGTTGATACCAGACCAGCGCCAGCACCAGCGTGACCGCCAACCCATAGATGGCGGAGCGGGTGAAACTCGTCAGCATGCCTGCGGCCAGTGTGGCGATGATGAGGATGGACCTCTTCCGATTGGGCGAGGCAAGCAACGTGGGAAAGGCGAGGAGGAAGACGACGTTCAGGAATTTGGCAAAGGCGTTGGCCTCGGTTCGGAATCCCGAGGAGAAGCCGCCCTGCACCTGAAGCTCCTGTGACGGGGACAGCGCCAGGTCAATGCCTGCGAGGTGATAGGCGGCAACCTGAAACACGCCCCAGACAACGGAGATCAGCGCAATGACCACGGCCAGCCGGACGACGGTCCGGAGGTCCACTTTGCCGCTGATGAGCAGCAGCCCCACCGACACTGCAATACCGGCGTTTGCGACGAGGAGCCCGAAACTCGTGAGTGCGCGTAATGGTGCGTCCGCCACCAGGGCCGCAATCAGGTTCGCGAAGAGGAATGCGAAAAGGCAGAGGAATACCGGCGACTCGAAGAGGCGGGGGACGTATCCAATCAGGAGCAGGACGACCACCGGCATCAACAGGTGGTAGATGCGGAGCGATCCACCGAGCACCTCGATGTAGAAGAACTCGGTCCCGAAGAGGGCGATGAAATAGAGGACGATGAACCACCTGGATCGCATGTGCAGCCGCTCTCTCGGGAAGCCGGGTCACCGAGCCCGACAGGATCAACTGCCTCCACCGAGGCGGCGCAGCACGCGGCCCTGCGCCGGGCGATCGGCCACGTGCTTGTAACGTCGCAGGACGGAGTCTGAAATCACCTCGAGCACCAGCTCCTCGTCGCGGTCGACGGTTTCCCGACCGTCGCGCCATTCGACGACGAGCTCTCCGCGGGTGGGGTCGTTCGCATCCAATGGAACGCTCAGCGTGAACGGGGCTGCGCCGCCCGCGTCCATGGCAATCTCGAACGAGAGGAGCTCGCCGGGCTTCTCGATGGATTTGACCTTGAGCCTGAGCGTCGAGGCATTGAGGGCACCACAAAGCGACCAGGTTGCGGCCCAGATTTGCTCTATGGTCTCGGCAGCCTCCACCTCTGCGGAGATCTGACGCACGACAGCGCGCAACTCCAGGTTCTTGCGACGCACCACGGCCGTCCTGGCCCGGTCGGCGAAGCTGAGGTACCCCAGCCGCCGCACGAAGATCGCCGCCGTCACTGCGACCGCCACCAGGAGCAGCGCCGACTGCGGCCCGTTCGCAAACGAGAGGCCGAGGGCGACCATCGCGAGGAAGACGCAGAACCCATAGAGCACCAGGACCGCCTGGCGGTGCGACAGCCTGAACCGGCTCATCAAGCGGTGGTGCATGTGCTCTTTGTCGGCGCTGAAGATCGGCCGCCCCATCGCAGTGCGGCGGATGATCGCCAGCAAGGTGTCCATGATCGGCAGGCCCAGAGAGATGACCGGGACCAGCATGGCCACGACGGTGCCGCTCTTGGACGAGGTCTTCAGGGATACGGCCGCGAGGACGAAGCCGAGAAACATACTCCCGGTGTCGCCCATGAAGATGGAGGCCGGGTTGAAATTGAAGACCAGAAAGCCGAGGACGGCGCCTGCGAGCGCGGCCATGCAGAGCGCGAGGAGAATGTCGCCGCGCCACGCCGCGAGGATGAAATTCGACGCGGCCACCACGAAGGCCACGCCGCCAGCCAGCCCATCGAGCCCGTCGATCAGATTGAGCGCGTTGATGATCCCGACGATCCAGAAGACGGTGAACGGCAGCGCGAAGTAACCGAGCGAAAACGGTTCACCGAACGGGCTGGCGATGAACTCGACGCGAAAGCCAATCCAATACAACAAGAGGGCCACCGCGGTCTGCACCGCGAACTTCAGCTTCGCGCCCGCGCCCCGCAGATCGTCATACAGACCGAGCGCCGCGATGATGAGGCCGCCGGCGAAGAGCCCCGCGATCATCCGCGGCTGGTTCCGCCACGTCTGGCCGACCACCGATTCGACCAGGAACAGGGCGATCAACGGCGCGAAGAACGCGAGGACGATGGCGATGCCGCCCAGGCGGGGAACGGGCCGGGTGTGGACCTTGCGGCTCGAGGTGGCCTGGTCCACGAGACCCCAGGCCAACGCCCGGTTCCTCACCACGAGCGTGAGGACCGCCCCCACGGCAAGAGCGAGGAGGAATGCGACGGAGTAGGTGGTCATCTGGATGCCAGTGGCATGGTCGCACGATCAGCGCTCGCGAGTGAACACCTACCCATTCCCCCGCCTACCCACCCTTCGACCGGCCCGTGAACGTCTCTTCGTACCTGCGGGCGATCCGCTCCCACGTATACCGGCGCTGGGCGATCGCCTGCATCTGCGCGGAGATCTGATCCAGATCCCCGCGCGACACCGTCCGGAGGAGCTCGGCCAGCTCGGACGCGGTGGCAAAGTACCGCGCGCGGCCCTCGGTCGTCTCGCGGTTGTATGAGACGTCATGGGCGAAGATCGCCAGTCCCAGCGACATCGCCTCGACCAGTGACGGATTCGTCCCTCCGGCCGAGTGTCCGTGCAGGTACACGGCGCAGTTGCTTCGCAGCGCATCGAGGCGCCGCTGCTCATAGATGGGATCGAGCAACACGATGTCGGGCCGGCCGCCGAATTGCCGTCGCAACTGCCGCCCGTAGTCGCTTCGATGCCAGTTTCCGACCGCCACGAGGGGCAGCGCCTTCGCTCGCGCCACGCCTTCGAGGATCAGATGCAGGTTGTTCTCGGGCTCCACCCGGCAGACGGTGAAAGCGTACGGGCCCTCCGGAACGCCCATGGACCGGAAGTAGACGGGGTCGGCCAATTCTCTGCGCGCGTGGTCTCCCCCGTATTCGATCAACTGCGCTTCGACGCCATAGCGTTCGCGCACCGAGTCGACGATCACCTGGTTGTCGGCGATGACGACGTCCGCGTGACGCACGGCAAGCGCTTCGGAACGCCGGAGGATCTGTCGCGCCACCGCCCCCCACTTCGCGCGCTTCCATTCCAGCCCGTCGATGTTGACGACGATGCGGGCTCTGGAGATCCGGCGGATGACCGGCAGCGCGGCCGTCCCGCTCACGCCCAGGACGAGGATGACGTCGTGGGACGTCATCGCATCGAGCATCGACCAGACGTCGTACGCAATGCTCTGCGGACCGTTGGCGTTCAGCGGGATGTAGCGGAGGCGCGCGTTCTGAAACGTCGCCGGCCGCTCTGGATAGGCGGGGCGGCTGCAGTAGACGGTGAGCCGATACCGGTCCGAAAGCCGTGTGACGAGCTGTTCGGCAAGCGTCTCGAATCCTCCGTACCGGGACGGGACGCCGACGGTGCCGATGATGGCCACCCTATCCGATGACGGCACGAACAATCTCCTCTTCGAAGCGCGCCGGGTGGAACGCCCGCGATCGCTCCTTCGCGCTCCGGCTCATCCGAAGCCACAGCTCCGGCGAATCCACCAGTCGTGTGATGGCCTCCGTGACCTGCCGCGTGTTCGAGCCGTTGATGAGAAACCCGGTTTCGCCCTCCTTCACCACTTCCACCGGGCCCCCCACCGGCGGGGCGATCACCGGAATGCCATACGCCATCGCCTCCACGAGCGTCAGCCCGAAGGTCTCAATCCATTCATCGGGGCGTGAGAGATTCAGGACGAGGTGTGCGCGCCGATAGAACGGGCGCACATCCGCTGCCGCAGGGAAGGCCTCCACATTGGGCGGGACGTCGAAGCGGCCCAGGTAGGCGTCGATCTCCTCGCGCTGACCATTCAACACGAGCTCGAATCGGATCGCTTCGCGTGAAACGAGCTGGCGAGCCACCTCGAGGAGCTCGGGGACGCCCTTGTAGTCTCGCGGCGAGCACGCCATCAGGATCACGAACCGCTCGGATCCGGCCGGCGTGGCCGGATGCGCCTCGGCGTCGGCGATCATTTCGGGCGTGAGCGCATTGGGGATGGTCACCGCGCGGACGCCGGGGTGGGCTTCCGCCTCCCGGAGATAGTTGGAGACAAAAATCTCCAGACTCGCGGTGTGGCGCGCCACGCGACTCAAGAACATCTTCAGCAGACGCGGGCGGATCGACGTCTCGTGAACGTAGTACACCACCCGCTTTCCCATGAGGCGCCCGGCCAGGCCGGCTCCGAATGGGAGGAGCGTGTTGACCAGAACGACCGCGTCCTGGTCGCGGTACTGCCACAGGTCCCGGAAGACTCTCAGTTGCGAGGCGGCATAGCCCCTGAGCGTCGCGAGCTTCGACCGGTGGCTGCGTCGATACTCAAAGGGGCGGTGGACGACATCCATGCCGCTGAGAAATCCCTCGCTTCCGGCCGAGGCATGCAGCGTGACCTCCACCCCCGCGCGACGGAGGGCGGCGATCGCCTGGCTCAGGACCCGGGTGCTGCCGCTGAAGTCATTGAGCAGATGTACGCAGACCACTCTCGAGGTCATGGGAACGCTGCCTCGATGGCCTTGTGCATGAATTCGCCCTTGGCGTTCCAATCCAACCAGGTCTCGAAGCGGCGCCGCGCGCCCTTCGAGAGCGCGTTCCGGCGATCCTCGTCGGCGTACAGCGACCAGAGTGCGTCGGCGAACCCGTGGACGGCCTGTTCATATGACCCATAGGGGACGCGCACCCCCGAGCCTTCGTCGATCAATTCGCCGGGCCCCACGTTGTCGAAGCAGACAACCGGCAAGCCATGAGAAAGCGCCTCCGCGACGACCATCCCGGCCCCTTCGTGGGACGGAAAAAGAAAGCACGATGATGCGCGGTACAGCTCATGGAGCCGACGCCGGTCCATCCAATCGATGAACCGGACATTGCCGCGGACGTCGAGCGACTCGGACAGGCGCTTCAGGAAATCCCGTTCCGGTCCAGCACCGACGAGGACCAGCTCGACCCGCGCCCGCTCCTCCTCCGTGAGGCGGCGAAAGAACGCGGTGAAGCTCCGCAGCGTGACGTCGAAGCCCTTGAGAGGAACGAAGCGCCCGACCGAGATCACCCGAAACTTTTCGGAGTGCCGCTGCGGAGGCGGGCCCGGATCCTCGCTGCCCACGGAGGGGAGAATCGCCACCTTGCCGGGCTCGAGGCGCAACGCATCCGCCACACTCGAGTTCATACAGAAGACGAGGTCCGCTTTGCGCCGGGTCATCCAAAGGAGCGCGTCGAAGCTCCAGAAGCCCTGCTTCGCCATCCACTTGAGCTGGTCCTTGAGCTTCTCGTCGAAGCCGTAGTCCCGCATGAACTCCGGCGGGATCTTCGGGTGGTGTCCGATGGGCCCCCAGATGAACGGCTTCCCGAACGTCCAAAGCATCGACGGCGCCCAGTCGGCGTGAAAGTTCAGGTTGTGAGCGAGATCGAACTGGAGTCCCGACGCGCGGATGAACGCCGGCATCGTGATCTGCCAGAGATAGAAGTACAGCGACGAGCCCCGCGGGCCCCGCTTCCAGAACCGGAGCGCCTTCGGCAGGTCGTAGTAGCGGAACTCCAGATTGGGCAGCGACAGCTTGAACTCTTCGAGGAAGCGCTCGATGTGCTTCCGGTTGTTCTGCCGGGTGATCGCGACGACGCGATAGAAGCGCGCCAGCTGCCGGATGAAGTTCCACCCCATCCCCGACTCGGAACCCTTGTAGGGGTTGACGTCGTAGGCGGTGACCAGGATCGTTCTCACGCGCGTCTCTTGAGCAGCCGGGCGGGGACGCCGCCAATCACGGAGCCCTCCGGGAAGCTCTTCGTGACCACGGCCCCGGCGGCGATCACCGAATCGTTGCCGACGCTCACACCGTCCAGCACCGTGACCTTGGCGCCGATCCAGCAATTGCTCCCGATCCGGATCCCCTTCCGGGTGACCCCCTGCAAGCGGATGGGCTTCTCCCGGTCGGAGAACACGTGGTTCTCGGGGTGAAGGCTGAGGTATTGGCCGACGATCGTGTCGGCCCCGATTTCGACACCGCCGGCGCCGCCGACGTACGCGAACTCGCCGATTCCCACGTTCGGGCCGATGCGGATGAACCCGCTGGGATCTCTGATCGAGGTCGACACCACCAGGCGCGAGAACGCGCCGAGCGAGACGTTTTCTCCAAGCTCGATTTCTCCGCCGCGCGCGTTGAGCAGGACCCGCTCACCGACACGCACGCCGCGGCCCACCTTGAGACGCTCGCCGCCGATCACCGACACGCCCGGTCCGAAGAAGGCGAGCGCAGGGCGTGACGACAGGGCCGTCGCGATGACGCCGCGCCGAAGCGCGGCCGCGTTCTCGAAGGCGAGACGGAGCAGCTCGCGGTCGCTGATCGACGGATCGATCGAGAAGTCGGGCGACCGTCTGACGAAGCGAACTGCCCGCTCGAGTGCCGACCTGATCACAGCGCCTCCACGAGTGTGCCCATGATGCGGGCGACGGTCTGGCTTCTATCGAGGTTCTCGACCGCCATGAACACGCAATCCGGCTTCCGGGCCTTCAGGCGTTCGAACTCGCGGCGATAGCCCGCGGTGAGCTCTTCGATGTCCTCGATCGCCAGCTCCTGCTTCCGCTGCCGGACGACGTCGGGCGGTGCATAGAGGAGGAAGTTGAACGCCGGCGTCGCCAGCAGCGAACCGAAGGCACTCACGAACCGCGGGCTCAGCCGGATGTTGCTCCGCTTCGCGTCCACGACGAAGTCCAGGAAGTACCGGTCGTAGAGCACGATGTCTCCGCGCAGCGAGTGTTTCGCGAAGACGACCCACTGACCGACGGCGTAGTCCGAGAAGTAGTAGGCGAAGCGCGCGAGCGAAGAGAGGCGCGATCGATTCTTTCCCGTCCTCGGGAGCCGCGCCATGCTCCGCGCCTCCGCCTCGGCTTTTCCGTGGATGAACGCGCTCAGAATCGGAAGCAGCCCGGGGCGGTGCCTGAGGATCACGACCCGCTTGCGGTAACGCTCGCGAAGCTCACGCGCGACATCTTCGAGAATCGTCGACTTGCCGGATCCATCCGCGCCGTAGAAGGTGACGACGATCCCCCGATTCTCCCTGCGCGCACGTGTCAGCACATCCAGCGCATACGAGCCGAGGCGAAAGACACGCTGCGTCGGCCGGTTCTCGGGGCGCCGGAGAATCGCCGCGATCACCCGCCGTCGCCGCGCTTCGTCGAAGAGGAACAACTCCGAGACGTGTGACGCAGACAACCCGTATCGTTCGTTGATCCGCGACAGCACGAGGCGTTGGTCTTCCGGTGACAGCCCCAGGACGTGCCGGCGGTACTTTTCGGGAAGGTCGGCGCCGTTGAGGAGCGAAAAGAGGAATGGGTATTCAAATGCGCGATCGACCGAAGGGGTGCGCTCGAACGCACCGTCCGCGCTCCGCAGCAGGTCTCGCGCATCGAGGTAGATCAACGATTTCCTGATGAAGCGGTGGATGAAATCGATCATCAGAAAGCCGCCGTCCCGGAAGAAGACCTTGAGCGTCGACATGTAGGACAGCGCGACGACGCGCACGCGCGCCACCGCCTCATCGCTCTTCACGAACTGAATCAGCTCGGGCACCCGCTCACGCGGTACCAACACGTCGACATCGGACCCCTGCTCTCCCTGCTCCAGCGAACCCACGACATGCTTGAGCAGCGCGTACTCCCCCGAGTTGAGGGCGTTGCGGAACCTCCCCAGGAAGGCGCGACGATCAGTAGAGGTTTCCATGCGTGCTTCTCAGCTCCTGAAGGCACCGCCTCCAGCCATCGACCAGCCAATGGGCTTGCGCATGAACGGAGCTTTGTCTGGCGAATTGCAGCGCGTAACGCGAAGCGTGCGCGAGGAGATAGAGGGCGAAGTGGTGGTTCACGTCGATGCCGCGCTCGTGGATGAGCGCGCGGATGGGGGCGATCGCGAGCGCGCATCGAATCAACTCCTTCAGATTCCGTCGCCCGGGTAGCAGCAGGCTCGTCTGGAGGACGAAGTGGAACAGATCGTAGAGGAGCGGGACGTCGAACCGGGCCAGCTCCCAGTCGTAGATGCCGATGGATCCGTCTCCGACGATCATGTTCCACGGAGTGAAATCGCAGTGGCCGAGCGCAACCGGCACGCGCCGGTCGAGATCGATCGCCGCTGCGACGTGCTCGAGATCGATCGCGAGGGCGGAGATCCCCGCTTCGAGCCCGTTGTAAGCAAGCGGACCCGAGCGCAGCGTCCGGATGGCGTCCATTGCCTGCGAGACCAGCTCGAGCTCCGCGGTCTTCCTCGTGGTGAGAAAAGGCTCGTAGAGCGCGAGGAGCGCCCTCGCGTGCGCCAACCCGAACCTCCGTGAAGACCACGGCGGGGCGACGCCGACGCTCCCGAGGAGAATGGAACCTCTCGTCGCTCGCGCGACCTGGACCGTCGGGAGCGTCACGCCGCGGACCGCGTTCGACAGGCGCTCGAGGACGGCCACTTCATTCGACACGAGCCTCGCGGAATGGCGGCCGACCGGAACCTTGAGGAAGTGGGTCGGTCCGTCGCCGGATCCGGACACGGACAGCGCGATGGTCGCCTTCCGATCGTCGCCAGGTGTCCCGGTGAAAATCGCGGAGCCGTGAAAGGCGAGCTCGGAGTCCATGAGCCCCGAGACGAGCTCACGAGGCGAGAAGGAGCAATACCAGGTCCCCGAGCTGCAGAGGTGCTCGTTCCCGCTTAGAAAGCACGCCCTCACGAACGCCTTGTAGAGGGCGGCCTTGATCGTCTGTGCGTTATGGAGCGCGAGATGGAGCGGCCGGTTGTGGCCTGCCGGGAAGATCCATCGAATCGCTCCGCCGGGCGCGCGCACGTAGTGGAAGCGGTGAAACCCTTCTGCGAGCAGGCCGGGAGCGTCGCAGGCGTTCTTTGCGTCGAACACCACCGCCGCATTCGGAGCCGCCCGGCGCGCGCGCAGCGCCGTGAGCGTGGAGTCGGTCAGCACGAAGTGCGCGCGGGAGCTCGTTCGCAAAGGCCGCGCAGGCTCCGCTCCGTGAGCAGGGTGCACGACGATCTTCGCTTCGGGATCCCAGAGGAACGCGAGCACCTCGACGTCGTCAACACGGAGGCTGGCTTTCATCGCGGAGTGCATCACGGAGGGGCTGCGCGCCTCTTCAGCCTGCCCACCAGGTCGGCGTGATTCCGGGCAGGAGCCGGTGGGTCCTTCGCCTCAGGGAACGCGCGACGATCTGCTGCAGGTATCTGGCGCCGCTCAGCGGACCGGTCGCGAGCAGCGCCTTCTTGAGGACCTCCTCACGAAGACTTCCGACGGCTGTACCACGGATGAGCTGATCCGGCGACAGAGCCTTCTGGACCGCGGCCGACTGCCAGGCGGGCGGCCGAAGTCTCCTCAGTACTTCCGCCGGCACCTCCGCCGCCATGACGTCCTTCGCCATCCGCAGAGCGAAATGCGCTGCCGTGCTCACGCCCGCGGCGTCGGCGGTCGTCACGAGGCGTTCCCAGCTCAGGTCCCGGACCGCCCGGATCAACAACTTGAGATCGAGCAACCAGACCAGCCGTTGGCAGAGGTGATGTGCCGCGTGGACGGCGAGGTAGAGGAGCTCGTCCTCGGGCGCTGCGAACCTCATGGTCCGACCGTCGACGACGGTCTCCCCGGCGCTCTGGAGGAGCACGTCCGCTTCGAGGTGCACACCGAAGTCGGAGAGCGCCCGGAAATGCAACTCCACCAGGCCGGCGCTGCCCGAGAACGTCACGTGGTGATGATGCTGGATCGAGAAGTGCCTCGTCGGTCCCGACATGGGCGCAAGCCCGAGTCTGGCGAGCCCTTCCTCGGCACGTTCGGTCTCCTCGGGACGAATGAGGAGATCGACGTCCGACGTCGGTCGGGAGAGCGGCTCCGGGTAGTACCGCGCCGCAAGTCCGTAGCCCTTGAGGATGAGTGGCCTGACTTCCCGTTGCTCCAGCGCGTCGAGGGCGCGATGCAGCAGTCGCTTCGTCCGCAACGAGATCGCAGCGAGCTGGTACGCCGACTGCCGGAGTGATGCCTGGACCTGTTCGCAGCCGGATCTCGTCAGCGCATCGACCACGACTCCGGAGAGCCGATGCAAGTCGACCAGCGAAAGCACCTCCGGATCACCCGCCAGGCGGGTGGCCAGGCTCCTGTCGATGTCCGGGAGGAACCGAAGCAGCGTGGCGAATCGGTCGACGGATGCCGTGCTCGCTGCGGTGGCTGAAGTGGGCTGCGTAGACATCCGCGGAAGCACTCTAAGTCGACAGAGGCGGGATTGGGCTGCAGGCTTTCGTCCCCACGAACCGCCCGTGTTCTTCGTTTTTTCCAAGACGCTGGATCTGCTCGTCACGCCGCTCGCGTGGGCCATCCTGTTCTCGCTCGGCACGGCGGTCATAGCCCTGCGCTGGCCGCACGGACGGCGCTGGCTCGTTGCCCTTCCGCTGTTGTCCGCGCTCATTCTCCTCGTGTTCTCGCTCGCGCCCGTGGCCAACGCGCTCGAGCGGGCGGTAGAGGACGACGCGCCGAACACGTTCCGGCCGTCCGAGACCTATGACGCGGTCATCCTCCTCGGCGGCATGGTCGAGCTCTATGTCACGGACCCGAAGGGTCCTCCTTCCTTCGCGGATGCCACAGAGCGGCTGCTCGCCACCTTCGACCTGCTCCGCCAGAACCGCGCCCGGTTCGTCATCATCACCGGCGGCGCTGCCGAAGGCGACTCGCTCACCGAAGCCAGCGTGCTCGGCCGCCAGCTCATCGAGTGGGGCATCTCCCCGGACCGGATCGTCCTCGAAGAGCAGGCGCGCAACACGTACGAGAACGCGGTCTACTCGAAGCGCATCGTCGACGCGCACGGGTGGAAGAAGGTCCTGATCGTCACCTCCGCCTTCCACATGCGCCGGGCGAAGGAGTGCTTCAACGCGGTGGGCCTTCCGGTGGACACGTTCCCGGTGGACCGCCGCGTCTACGATTCGTCCCGCGCACCCCTCAACTTGCTCCCGCGCGCGTCCAACCTGAACGAGAGCTCGGACGCTCTGCGGGAGCTCTTCGGTCGCGTGGTCTACCGCGTTCGGGGCTACGCGAAGCGCGATCCCTGATCGCCCGCGGTGCGCGCCTGCTCGACGTACCACGCCATGGTCCGATCCAGGCCTTCCGCGACGCCATAGACGGGCTGGTAGCCGAGGTGCTCCTTCGCACGCGAGATGTCCGCCTGCGAGTGCCGGATGTCCCCGGGGCGTTCGTTCTCGTACGCGGGCTCGAGCACGCCGATCACGGGATCGACCTCGGCCAGGCGATCGCGGATCATCCGGTACAGCTGCTTGAGCGTGGTCCGCTCGCCGCACGCGATGTTGTAGACGCGGTTCACGGCCGTGCTCTTCGGCGGCGCCATCGCCGCCAGCACGTTCGCCTGCACGACGTTGTCCACGTAGCAGAAGTCCCGACTGGTCTCGCCGTCGCCGAAGATGGTGCACACTTCGTGGCGCAGCAGCGCGGCCACCCAGCGTGGAATCACCGCGGCGTACGCGCCTTCGGGATCCTGCCGCCTCCCGAAGACGTTGAAGTAGCGCAGCCCGATCGTCTCGAGCCTGTATGCGTCGGTGACGATCTGCGCGTACAGCTCGTCGGCCTGCTTCGACGCGGCGTACGGCGAGAGCGCTTTGCCGACCCGGTCCTCCACCTTCGGCAACGCGGGCTCGTCGCCGTACACCGAGGACGACGACGCGTAGACGAACCGCTTCACGCCGGCGTCCTTCGCCGCGAGCAGAAGGTGCAGTGTCCCGGTGACGTTCACCTCATGGGTCGTCAGCGGATCCTTCAGCGACCTCGGTACGCTCCCGAGCGCCGCCTGGTGCAGGACGATGTCCACGCCCCGGCACGCCTCCCGGCAGGCGCCGAGCTCGCGCACGTCCGCTTCGATGAAGGTGAACCGACTGTCGCCCGCGGCCGGCAGGTTGCGGCGGTGCCCGGTGGCGAAGTTGTCGAACCCGACCACCTCCTGGCCGTTCGCGAGCAGCCACTCGACGAGGTTGGACCCGATGAACCCGGCGGCGCCGGTAACCAGCCATCGTCGCGGCCGCGCACGCAGCTCGGCGGTCACTGCTTCGAAGCGGTCGCTCATCACAGGCTCCAGTAGCGGATGCCCCGCTCGGTGGGTTCGGGCGCCACGGCGCTCTTCACGTCCACGAAGACGCCCCCGTCCTGGATCATCGAGAACAGCTTCTCCCGCCCGAGCGCGAGGTACGCCCGGTGGTTCACCGCGAACACCAGCGCGTCCAGCCCGCGGAACTCGGTGAGATCGTCCAGCCCGAAGCCGTACTCCGCCTTCGCCTGCTCGCTGCTCGCGTACGGGTCGTGCACCAGCGCGTGGATCCCGAAATCCTTCAGCTCGCGCACGATGTCCGGCACCTTGGAGTTCCTCAGGTCGCTGACGTTCTCCTTGAACGTCAGCCCGAGGATCCCGACCCGCGCCCCCTTCACGGTTCGACCGCTGTGGATGAGCAGCTTCACGGTTTTCTGCCCGATGTACGGGCCCATGCTGTTGTTGATGCGCCGCCCGGCGAGGATCACCTCGGGCTGATACCCAAGCTCCTCGGCCTTGGTGGTCAGGTAGTACGGATCGACCCCGATGCAGTGACCACCGACGAGCCCGGGCGAGAAGGGCAGGAAGTTCCATTTGGTCCGTGCCGCCGCCAGCACGTCCGCGGTCCGGATGTTCATCCGGTCGAAGATCAGCGACAGCTCGTTCATCAAGGCGATGTTCAGATCGCGCTGCGTGTTCTCGATCACCTTCGCGGCCTCGGCGACCTTGATGCTGGTGGCCCGGTACACGCCGCCCTGGACGATCGCCCCGTAGACCGCCGCCACCCGCTCCAGCGTGTCCGCGTCCTCGCCGGAGACGACCTTGGTGATGCGCTCGAGCGTGTGCTCCTTGTCGCCCGGGTTGATCCGCTCGGGCGAGTACCCGAGCTTGAAGTCCACGCCCTGCTTCAGGCCGCTCACCTCCGCGAGCAGCGGTCCGCAGATCTCCTCGGTCACGCCGGGGTAGACGGTGGACTCGTAGACGATCACCGGCGACAGCTCGCGCCGGAGCACCTGGCCGACGGTCCGCGTGGCGGCGAGCACGGGCCGGAGATCGGGGCACCGGTTCTGGTCCACCGGCGTGGGCACGGCGACCACGAAAAAGGTGCTATCCCTCAGCGCGTTCGGATCGCTGGTCACCTCGAGGCCGGCGGAGCGGATCTCCTCCTCGCTGACTTCGCCGTTCCGATCGATTCCGCGCCGCAGCTCCTCCACCTTCTCTTCGTTGGTGTCGAAGCCGATCGTCCCGGGGAACCTCCGCGCAAACGCCAGCGCCACCGGGAGGCCGACGTAGCCCAGCCCGATCACCGCAATCCGCTCGCTCATCCTCCGCCTCCTCTCGCCACCGCCGGCCGCGCCCGCACAGAGGCGATCCCTGTCGTCCTCAGCTAGGGATGGCGCGCCCGCCCAGCAACGGTCACCCGCCTCGGAGGCGCTCGCGGACGCCCGCTCCCCCGGTGGGGATCTGTCCGCCGGTCGCGACCCTCAGCGCGCTCGTCAACACCAGGCCCCCTGCAGGATCGCGGAGTGTCGACCGTGGCAAGCTGCCCGGGCATGTCGCGCGGGCAGTCGAATCTGGCGTTGTCGCTGGCGCTCTCGCTGGGCGTCCACGTCGTCGCGCCGGTTATCGCTCTCGCCTTCGCCGCGCTCGTCCCTTCTTCGCCGGAGCGCAACGACGACCGGCCGCCCCGCAGGCCAACGGTGCGGACGGATCCGCCGCGCGAGCTGGGCGGCGGGATGGCGGCACACAGCTCGCGCGCGGAGGGGATTCCGGGCGCTCGGGCTTCGTCGACGTTCGAGGTGCGGCTGATCCGGCTTCCGGCTGGAGGTTGCGGTCTGAAGGATCCGGCGGACTGCGGCGGCGCTGCACCGCGCTCGGGGGATGGTTCCGTCCGGACCGTGAAGGCGGTTGCTCAGTCTAATTCCGGTGGGGGCGGGAACGAGACGGCGGCCACCGCGCCAGCGCCGGGGACCAGCCATCAGCGGCAGCAGGCCCGGGCTCGGAGCGACGAGGTTCATGGTGGGCGCCCGAGGGAGGCGACGCCGCTGAATCCCCCTGAGGCCGCGCGGCAGAGGCAGGTGACGTCCCGCCGGAAGCCGGCAATCCCGGCAGACTCGACGGCGCAGTTGTGGCTAAAGAGCGCGAAGGATGGCGATCACCTCATCGCGCCGAAGATCGAGCGCGCGGAGCACAACGACCGCTTCCGCGCGCCGGATGTCGCACACGTGGAGGACAGCGGCCGATTGAGCGCCCCTCAGATTGCTGGCGCTGAGAAAGGTGACCGACTCAAGTCACCCACCGCCACTCACGCCGAGCAAAGCGATCGTGTCGTGGTGCTTGAACTTGCTCGCATTAAGGACGGCCACAGCCTCAACGCTCGCGACTTCACTGGCGCTGAACGCGGAGATCGCGACGTCGCGCTCGAAGCCGCTCGCACGAAGAACGGCCTTCTCAACGCGCCCAAACCCGATCGAACCGAACGTGGCGACCATTTCACCGCGGTACAGTCCGCTCACACCGAGGCCGGCGATCGCTTCAGCGCGTTCGACGCCGCTCACGGTGAGCACGGCGCTCGCGTCGCACTCGACCTTGCTCGCGCGGAGGACGGCAACCGCCTGACTGCGCCCAATATCGATCGAACCGATCGCAGCGACCGTTTCACAGCGCCCCAAGGCGCTCACACTGAGACCGGTGATCGCTTCGCCGCGCCCCCGGTCGCTGACGCCAACGATCATCGCGTCATCGCGTTCGAGTTGACTCGCTCGAAGGACGGCGCCCACCATGCCGCACCCGACGTCGAGCGAACCGAACGTGACCGCCCCAGCGCGTCCCAGACCGCTCACAGCGACGCCGGTGATCGCTTCACCCCGCTCACTGTCGGCCTCACCGACCACGGTGGTCGTCTCATCACGCTCGACCTTGCTCCCTCGAAGGACGGCGACCACTTTGACACGCCCCACATCGAGCGAACCGAACGTGACCGCCGCAGCGCACCCCAGACCGCTCACAGCGACGCCGGTGATCGCTTCACCCCGCCCACTGTCGGCCTCACCGACCACGGTGATCGTCTTATCACGCTCGACCTTGCTCCCTCGAAGGACGGCGACCACTTTGACACGCCCCACATCGAGCGAACCGAACGTGACCGCCGCAGCGCACCCCAGACCGCTCAAAGCGAGGCCGGTGATCGCTTCACCGCGCCGACCATCGACCGCCCAGACGGCGCAGTTTCCACCGCATCCCCTATCGCTCACGCGGAGACCGCCGGTCAGTTCAACAAACTCACGACGGCTGTACGGGAGCACGGCGACGAGCCCCTTCCGCCGGACGTGTCCCGTGCACACAGCCGCGATCGCTTCGTCGCGCCCGATGCCGCTCACGTAGAGCACGGCGACCGCTTCCTTGCGCCTGATGTCGCTCGCGTTGAACACCGCGACGGCGTCGCCGCACCCGATGCTACCCGCGCGGAGCGAGGCGACCGCCTCACCGCGCCCGAAGCCGCTCGCGTAGAGCACGGCGACCGCTCCGTCGCGCCTGATGTCCCTCGCGTTGAACGCCGCGACGGCGTCGCCGCACCCGATGCTACCCGCGCGGAACGAGGCGACCGCTTCACCGCGCCCGAAGCCGCTCGCCTAGAGCACGGCGACCGCTCCGTCGCGCCGGATGTTGCTCGCGTTGAACACCGCGACGGCGTCGCCGCACCCGATGCTACCCGCGCGGAACGAGGCGACCGCCTCGTCACACCCGATACCGTTCGCGCCGAACGCGGCGAGCGCTTCAGCGCAACCAATGCCGCTCGCGTAGAGCACGGCGACCGCTCCGTCGCGCCTGATGTCGCTCGCGTTGAGCACCGCGACGGCGTCGCCGCACCCGATGCTACCCGCGCGGAACGAGGCGACCGCCTCGTCGCACCCGATGTCGATCGCGCTGAACGAGGCGACCGCTTCAGCGCAACCAATGCCGCTCGCGTAGAGCACGGCGACCGCTCCGTCGTGCCTGATGTCGCTCGCGTTGAACACCGCGACGGCGTCGCCGCACCCGATGCTACCCGCGCGGAACGAGGCGACCGCCTCGTCACACCCGATGTCGATCGCGCTGAACGCGGCGACCGCTTCAGCGCAACCAATGCCGCTCGCGTAGAGCACGGCGACCGCTCCGTCGCGCCTGATGTCGCTCGCGTTGAACACCGCGACGGCGTCGCCGCACCCGATGCTACCCGCGCGGAACGAGGCGACCGCCTCGTCGCACCCGATACCGTTCGCGCGGAACACAGCGACCACTTCGTCGCACCCGATGTCCTTCGCGCAGAGCGCGGCAACCGCTTCGCCGCGCCCGATGTTTCCCGCGCTGAACTCGGTGACCGCTTCCTCGCGCCGCAGGTCGATCCCACACAGGATGGTGATCGCTTCATCCCGCCCGACGCCGCTCGCACGTCGGGATCCGAACGCTCCCCCTCGTCGCAGATCGCTCGCGCCAACCAACCTTTCACCGAGGAACTCCGTCGGGTCGCGCCGCAGTTCGAGCGGGCGCACTCACCGTGGGAGGATGCACTCGGTGGGCGGGTCCGCGAGGCGTCTCGCGTGCAGCCGCCCGGGCCCGAGGCGCCCGCTTCCGCCTCGGTGAACGCTGCTGCCATCGCATCGCCCGGATCGTCCAACGCCGCGAGTCACCCGCTCGCCGGCACGCCGGGACAGGCTTCCGGCGCGGGCGCACCCGCTCCAGTCGCGGGCCTGACGACGAGTACGCCGGAAGGAATCAGCGGCCGTGCTGCGCAGGGTCCTCCGGACGCCGCCCGGACTCCGCCAGCCGCCCCCATCCCGCGGGGAGGCGGGGCCGGCGTCATCCCCGGCGCCGGGGAGCTCGGGCGGGGAGATCCCACCGAAGCCCTGGTGATCGAGCGGATCACCCACGTGGTCTCGCTCTTCGTCGGTGAGGAGAAGATCCGGGCACAGGGGAAGCGCCACGCGCTGATCCGCCTGCACATCGACGCGCGCGGTTACGTCCAGGGCTACGAGCTGCGCGAGTCCTCGCAGGTGCGCGAGTTCGACGAGGCCATCGAACCCATCCTCCACCTCGCCGAGCCGTTCCCGGTCAGCGAGCGCACCTACGAATTCACCCTTCCCTTCGCCGTCCGCTGACCGTCACGAGACGACCGTCCGAACCGGCAGAGCTCCGCCTGCCGAACTTCTCACCGCAGCGCCAGCACGACCTCCGCCGTCACCTCATGCACCACCTCGCCCACGAACGGCTCCGGCAACAGGTCGTTGAAGGTCGCCCACGAGCCATCCTGCAGCTGGGTCAGGCGCAGCCAGCGCGCGCCGAGCTGTGCGGAGGTGAGCGCGGCCTCGCTGCCGTACGCGTTCAAGCCACGGACAGCGAACGCGGTGGCCTGGGTGTTGCGCCCCTCCCAGCTCCCGTCCGAGCCCTGGGTGAGGATCAGATGATCGGCGAGGTCCTTCTGGAAGCCCGCGAACCGACGGGTCCCCAACCGGCTGAGCGCTTCCAGCAGCGCCCCGCGCGAGGTGGTGAGGAACCCGCGCGGATCCCAGCCCTCTACCCAGCGCCCGCCCGACTTCACCGCCGCGGCGGCGATGTCTTCGGCCTTCTCCCGCTCGCCCACTGCGAGCGCGGCGCGGATCGCCGACGCAGCGTCGTAGCCGATCAGCCGCCGATCCCGCTTGAGCATGAACCAGCGCTCGACGATCTCCTCCCCGCTGGCGCCGGCGTAGCGGCGATCGAACGCCTCCTTTGCGACCTCCCGGTAGCGCGGATCGCCGGTCAGATCGGCAGCGCCCACCAGCGCCTCGACGTCGGGGTCGTAGAGGAACTCGCCCTTCTGGTGACGGACGATCGCCGCTTCGGCGTAGCGTACGACCGCCGCAGTTGCATCGCACCGGGCGGACGTAGCGGCGAGCGCGGCGGCCACCACACCGGAGATGCTCGGGGCCTCGCGTGCGTCACCGCGCTGCCACGACCAGCCGCCCTCCTTCTGCGCGGCGATCAACCCCTCGGATGCGCGACACACCTGCTCCACGGGGCTACGTCGCAGGTTCTCCGCGTAGCTCTTCGGGACGGGCTGTCCCGCCCACGCGGTCCCCACCGCCGCCATCCCAACGGAGATCACGCTGAGGCTCAGTCGCTTCATGGGCGTCGACGATAGCCCCGACCTGCCCGCGGGCGCCAACGGCGCCCGGATCGCAACGGCCCGGACTGTGGGCTTGTGCTACGTACCCCGGCGACATGGACGCAAGCCCCACTGCCGCCGACCAGACTGTGGTTCTCGATCGGATGGAGTCGGCCACCCACTACAACGCATGGCTCGGGCGGAGGTTCCGCGAACACCTCGGTCGACGGGTGCTGGAGGTCGGCGCGGGTATCGGCACCATCACCGCGCAGATCGCCGGCGGCCGAGAGCTGGTGATCGCCCTCGAGGTGGAGCGCGAGTACGTCGACCGGCTCACCGAGCGCTTCCGCCACATGCCCAACGTGCGGCCGTACCTTTCCGACGTGACGCTGGCGGACTGGGAGAAGTTGCGCGAGGAGCGGCTGGACAGCGTCTTGCTCTCCAACGTGCTCGAGCACATCCCGGACGACGCCGCTGCGGTCCGGCGCTTCCGCGAGCTGCTCCCGCCGGGCGGCCGGCTGGTGCTCTTCGTCCCCGCGCTGCAGCAGCTCTTCGGATCGATGGACGAGGCGGTCGGCCACTACCGCCGCTACACGCCGGCCACCCTGCGCGCGGTGATGGAACAGAACGGCTTTCGCGTCTCCACCCTGGAGTGGATGAACGTGGTGGGGATCCCCGGCTGGTTCCTCAACAGCCGGATCCTCAAACGGCGCCACATCCCGCCGCTGCAGCTCAAGGTGTACGACACCATCGCGCCGCTGCTCGCGCGGCTCGAGTCGCACGTGAAGCTGCCGATCGGCCTCAGCCTGTTTGCGGTGGGAGAGGCGATCTGAGCGACCGGGGCACACATCCGCTGATGTCCGATCCATCCGCGTCGTCTCCGCCCACCGCGTCGTTCGTCCCCACGCGGCGCGATCCCTCCGCCGCCCCCGACACCCCGCAATGGCTCCGCCGCGCGCTCTTCGGCGTCGTCATTGGCCTCTACGTGCTGGCGTTTCCGTACCACCCGGCGCTCCGTTCGCCCAACGAGCTGTGCCGGTTGTGGCAGACCCGCGCTCTGGTGGACTTCCACACGCTCTCCCTCAACCGGGCGATCGCCACCTGGGGCTGGGTGGGCGACCTTTCCCGCATGGGCAACACGCTCTACCCGTCCAAGGCGCCGTTGCTCTCGTTCCTCGACGTGCCGGTGTACGCGGGGTTGAGGCTCTATTACGGCAATGCGCCGGACGCGGTGCCGGAGCTGGCGTTGGTGTTCTGGTCACGGCTCTTCATCACGGTGCTGCCAACGCTGCTGATGCTGATCCTCGTGCGCCGCTTTCTGCGCACGTACCTTTCACCGAGGATCGCCGACGGGCTCACCGCCACGTACGCGCTGGGCACGCTCGCCTTCAGCTACTCGCTGCTCTTCATGAGCCACCAGACGACCGCGGTGCTGGTGTTCTCGTGCTTCTACGTCGTGTGGCGGTGTCTGCGCGGCGACTGGTGCGGATGGCGGCGATGGGCGGGCCTTCTTCTCGCGGGCGCGCTCGGCGGAGCCACGGTGGCGGCCGAGTACACGGGCGCGTTACCGGTGCTGGCCGTCTACGTGTGGGCGTGCGTGGCGGTGGTGCGGGAGAGGAGCGGTGAGACGACGAGCGCCCGCTCCAGGGCGTGGGCGATCTCCCGGGAGCTGGCGTTCGATGCCCTGCTCACCGCGCTGGGGGCGCTGCCGTTCCTCGCGTTCCTCATGTGGTATCACGCGCGGTGCTTCGGCGGCCCGTTCGAGTCCGGGTACAAGCACCTCAACGACCCGGGCTATCAGCCGTGGCACCTGGGCGGGTTCCTCGGCATCCGCTATCCGGATCCGCGTGCGTTCATGCTGTCGTACTTCTCTCCGCTGCGCGGGTTGTTCACGCTGGCGCCGTTCCTCCTCTTTGCGCCCTTCGGCGCGCTGCGGATGCGAAGGCAGATCCGCGAGGCGCTTCGCGCGGAGACGCCGGGCCCGTTCTCTCCCGCCGCCGATCGCACGCTGCCGGTGCTGGTGTGGCTTCTGCTCGCCGGCTACACGTACTTCACCTCGTCCTTCGCCTACGACTCGTGGGGCTGGACCACCGGGCCCAGGCACCTCACGCCGCTCGTGCCGTTTCTGCTGCTGCCCGTCGGCCTCGTGCTGGAGATGGCGCAGCAGGGCGGCGCGGTCGCGCGGATCGTCTCCGGAATCGCCGCGGCGCTGTGCGCGGGCGCGGTGATCGTCACCGGCACGCTCTCGCTGGTGAACTACATCCCCGACTCGGTTTCGAACGCGTTCTTCGCGCTCGCGGTGCCGCTGTTCCGGCACGGCTACCTTCCGCCTTCGGTGCTGGGCTTCGTGCTTCCCAACCCATGGAGCGGCACACCTTTGCTCGTGCTGGTGGCCGTCGCCGCCGTGCTGGTGTTCGTCGCGCTAACACCGCGCGATCCGAAGCGCGCCGTCGCATCGCCCGTGCCGGTGGTGGCGGCGGTTCTGGTACTGGCCTGCTACTTCGGAGCGCTGGCTCTGAGCGCCCGGCACGACGCGCGCGATGCGGGCGCACTGCGCCACCTCCAGCAGGATTGGGTGCAGCCCGTGAACGGCACCATCGGCAGCCGACCTTCAGCGGGAGGGCCGACGTAGCCCCAGCCTCCCCATCCGGTACACCACCGTCCGCCTCGGCAGCCCGAGCTCGCGCGCGGCTTGGGTGACGTTCCAATGGGTCCGCCCCAGCACCTCCAACAGCGCGTCCTTCTCGAGACTCCGCATCGACGCGCGGAAGTTCCGCTCCCCGCGGCTCTCCTGAATCTGCCGCCAGGCACGCACCACGGCGGGCGGGAGATCCTCCGCGCGCAGCTCGTCGGAAGCGCTCACCAGCGCGCCCAGCAGCACCGCATTGCGCAGCTCGCGCACATTGCCCGGCCAATCCCAGGCCTGCAGCGCGGCGCGCGCGTCCGCATTGAGCGCCAGCGCCCGCCGCCCGAGCCATCCGCGCGCGCGCTGCACTGCCTGCATGGCATGGGCGAGCACCTCGCTGGGACGATCGCGCAGCGGCGGCACCGCCAGCTCGGCGCGGAAGTACCTCTCGCGGATCGCCTCGCTCAGGGGAGCTCGCACCGTGACCAGCACGCGCGCGCGACCGCGCAGCGCCTCCAGGCGCGCCGCCTGGGCGCTCTGCTCCAGCGCGTCGAAGGACTCCAGCAGCACCGTGCCGCCGCCCGGCTCCACCTCGGCGTGCCTGCCGGAGTTGGCGGCCGGGTTGGCGCAGTCCACGCGGATCAGCGAATCCGACCGGTGGCCGCTGTGCGCGTGGAGGTGGAAGGCCCAGCGTGCCCGCCCCGAGCCCGGCTCGCCCACGAAGGCCACCGCGCCCTCGGAAGCGGAGAGGCGTTCGATCAACGCGCGCAGCCGCACCATCGCCGGATCCACGGCTATAGGCCCGTCGAAGGGGCGTTCGGGCGGCTCGTTCGCGCCGAGCGCCGTGAGCGCCGCGCTCCACATCGCATCCAGCGTGCGGCCATCCCGCGGCGCCTGCGCGAAGCCTACGCGTCCGCCGGCGGCGGTGATGCGCGTCCACAACTCCTCCGCGCGGTCGGCGTCGAACGCGAGCACGAAGGTGACCTCCGGGCTTCGCTCGCACACCTCCACCGAGTCGGGCCAGGCAAGGTGCGCGACGCCGCAGGCGATGCCGAGGTGGAGCGACCCGCGCGGCGGCAGGCGGCGCAGCTCCGCGCGGACCCGCGCCTCGAACTGCTCGGCAGTCCAGCGCACCGGTTCCGGGCGGGGCTCGCGCACGGTCGCGCGCTGCACGAGGAGGGTGGTGTCCCCGGCGCGGAGCTGATCGCCCGAACGGAGCTCAGAGACGCCGGCCACCTGCACGTCGTTGAGGAGCACCTGGCCCGGCCTGTCTGCCCGCAGCTCGAGCAGCCCCGAGCCGGGCGGTGAGATCAAAGTGGCGTGGACGTCGCCGGGGAGGGAGAACCGTTCCCCCGCGCCGAGCTCGACGGTGCGGGCCGCCGTTTCAGTGACCACGATGATCCGCCACACGCGCGCCAAGGTACCGCAGGGGACCGTGCGACGGCGCTTCGGCCGCCCCGGGTGGCGCGCTACACTCGCGGCGGTCACACCCTGTAGTCAAAGACGCCACGTCCCCGGAGTGAAGCTTCGCGGCTCGAGCACGTCGGAGTTGCACCCATTCCGGACCATCCGTTGGAGACATCCCACATGAAGAAGCTCTGTGCAGGCCTGGTTCTCGCTATCTCCTTCGCCTCCGCGACCGCGTTCGCCGACGACACAGCCGATCTGTGGAAGGCCAAGTGCAAGTCGTGCCACGGCGCGGACGGCAAGGCCGACACCAAGGAGGGCCGCAAGAGCAAGATCGACGACATGAGCACCGCGGAGTGGCAGTCGAAGCACTCGGACGCGGAGATCAAGAAGGTCATCTCCGAGGGCAAGCCGGACACGAAGATGAAGCCCTACAAGGACAAGCTCTCCGAGGCGGAGATCGACGGGCTGGTGAAGTACATCCGCGGCCTCAAGCAGTAGCCGGGCGGGCGCGGCGGCCGGAAGCGGGCGGCCGCGCCTGAATAAAGACCGTGGCCGCTCCGTCGCCAGATTGCATCGCGCGGAGCGCGCCCGTCGCAGAACGGAGCAGAACCATGCGGAACCTCGCCGTCGCCCTCGTTTCCCTCTTCGCCCTGGTCACCCTTCTTCAGACGCTGCGCGCGGAGGCGACCCCGTTCGTCCGGGTGGGTTCGGAGGCGCTGAGCGCCCCGGTCCCGCTGGAGGCGTGCGGGGCGATCGCCGCCGAGAAGAAGAAGAAGGACGACCGGAAGAAGAAGAAGCAGGACGACAAGGACGAGGAGGACGAGGAGGACTACCGGTCCTACAGAGGCGGGATCGCCGCGCTGCAGCTGGTCGACCCCGCCGTGCTCCGTCAGGGAATCCAGGCCCGGAGCGTGTTGGAATTGTCGAGGTAGAGGACCCCGGGCTTGATGCCGAACATCACCGGCACGTAGCGCTGTTCGAAAACGTTGGCAGAGAGGGTCAGACTCGACGGCGCAGTGGCGATCACCGTCCAGGGGTGATCAAAGCAGCCGGTATCCACGACGCGCTCGCGCAGCTCGAGCTTGCCAGCCGAGTTCAACCCGGCGCCGAGAATCTTGTTGGGATCGATGTGCTGGGCAATGACGAGGTTCTCGTTCAGAGGGCGAACCGACTCGGACGGGGTGAGGATTGGACAAATCATGCTCGACCCGCATGCCTTGACACACCACTCCCGGATCTTGCCGTCGTACAGGCTGTACCATGTCGTGAGCATGAACTTGCCATTCCCGGGGTACACCAGACGTGCGCGGCGGTCTGCCGGCGAAATCTGATAGGTCAGGTACGAGGGAAACCCGCAGAAATAGTCCCAACCAAAGCAGTAGCACCTGCGCTCGCTGATTGTGAGCGTGAGGTCGTCGTACCCTGCTGCGGCCCAGGCATTCCTGTGGTGTCCGGCAATGCTCGAGGCTTCCTCAAACGGAGCGTTCTCCACCAGGGTGCCCGCCCGATAGAGTCCACCCGAGGCATCGAGATACGCGAAATCCGCGCCGGGGTCGTCGGCGCAGCCAGGCTTGAACGGGACAATCGCAAGAGCGCTGCTCCCGCCAACCTGTGAGACCGCCCCATTCGGGTCGACCGTGGCCGCGTATTTGGTGCCGTTCTGAGCGTCGAAACCGAACCCGCGGTAACGTAGCGCGGTCAGCTGGGGCGTGTTGACCTCCCGGTGGCTGGAGATTGTGAAATCCGAAGTGCTACCCGCACTGACGGTCTTCTTCGCAACGTAGTTGCCGGATTGAGGATCGATCTCGCCAAATTCGACGAACCCACCCGGCTTTCGATAGACGATCGACACCACACCATCCTCGTCGGAGATCGCGTCGAACCTCTCGGAAGAAGTCGCATCCACGCTCAGGGAGAACGTGGACGGGTTGGGGGCGGCGGGCGCGGTCAGGAAGGTCGATCCGGTGTAGCTCGGACTCGGATTCCCATACGCGTCGACCACCACGCCGGCCGGAAGGGTGAGCGTGTAGACGGCATAGTTGTTGAGCGGAATCGTGAAGGTGCTCTTCGTCTGGGTCGGCAACGCCACCGGCGGGGTGAAAACGGTCATGCCGCTCTGGAACGTCACCGGTTCGCTGAAGGTCAGCGTCAGGTTGGCATCGACGAGGCGCGCGTTGTTCGCTGGAATGCTGGAGACGAGAGTGGGCGCCACGCGGTCCACGCTGTAGGCGACCTGCTGGGTCACCTTGTTGCCCATCCGGTCGGTGGCCGTGAGCTCGATGCCGTAGGTCTTTCCGTTGTCGGTCGCCTGCGTGGGAATGGGCAACGACGTGCCGGTGACGGCGAAGGGCGTGGGGTCCGGGAGGATCCGCAGTGACGTGGTGAAAGCGCTGTCCCCGTCGGAGCTCGTCCAGGTGACCACCACGTTGCTGTTACCCGCCATGTCCGCGATGTTGAACTTCTGCCCGTCGGTGGGGAAGGTGATCGCCACCTTCGGCGCCACGCGATCGACAATGACGTTGCGCGTGAGGGTGGTGGCATTGCCCGCCGCATCCGCGGCGCGGATCACCACCGCGTGCTCGACGAAATCTTCGAGCGCGAGCGGCACCTCGGCCACGAAGTCCCCTGCGGGCTCTTGCGCCCACTGCACCTCGCGCGGGCCCATGCCGTCGTCGAAGTCCACGGTCACGTTGAGCGGCAACGAAGAGCCATCGGTGGCATGGCCTTCGAAGGTGAGCGACTCGACGCCCAGGCCGCCCACCAACAGCGGATCCGGCTCCTCCGCCGGCGCGGTCACCACGAGGGTGGGCGCGACCAGGTCCACGCGCACGTTCACCTGCGCATCGCACGCGTTCCCGGCGTCGTCCACCACGTGGAGCGCGAGCGTGTGGGGGACGTCGTCATCGGCCGGATTGAGCGCCCAGGTCCAACTGCCGTCGCCGATGGTGGCCGGCAGCGGCTCTGGAGTGGCGGTCCCGTCGACGGTGAGGGAGATCGCCTTAAGCGCCTTCGAGCCGTCGTCGGCCTGGAACCGCACCTCGAAGCTGGGGCCGCCGGCAGCGTTGATCGCCGCGCCGTCCACCGGGGCAACGAAGGCACAGGAGGGCGCAACGTTGTCGACTAGACGTCCACGTCCGCCACCCCCTCCTGATTGAGCGCGTCGAAAGCGCGCACGCGGAGCTTGGCCGACTTCGCGTCCAGCTTCGGCAACGGGACGGTGGCGGTGAACTTCCCATCGTCGCCGACCTTCACGTCCACCCACTCCCCGCCTTGGACGCTGGCCTCGGTGTGGACGAGCTTCCCCGCGTCATCCACCACCGTGCCGGTGATCTCGGCGCTATCCCCGGTGAGCCGTGTGGAGGCCTGCGGCGTGTCGATGGTCACCTTCGGCGCGACCTCCGCGACGCAGAGCTTCGTCACGGCATCACAGACCTCACCTGCTTTGCAGACCGCGTCGCCGCATCGGTCGCCGCCCGCGGGTGGCTCCGGGTTGCTGCAACCGCACAGCGCGATGCCCGAGAGGACGCCGAGCGCCAGCACACAGGTGCTTACGGACTTCATGAACTCCCCCTGTTCTCTCGATTTGACGGTTGAGCGACTCTGCTATGGCCGAGCGGCTCTTGACAAGCCGCACCGTCACGGGATCCACACGCGCAACGTGGAGCCGTCGAGGAGATAGAGGACGCCCGGCTTCTTCCCGAACATCAGCGGCTTGTAGACGGACGCCGCGGAGCTGACGCTGCCCGGTGCGGTGGCGATCACCGACCAGTTGTTGTCGAAGCAGCCGGTGGTGACCTGCCGCTCGACGAGCTCGAGAACCCCCGAGCCGTTGCGGCGCGCGCCGAGGATCTTGTCCGGATTGAGGTGGCGACCCAGCCTCAGGCCTTCATTGGGCGGCCGGGCGCTGGTCTGCTGCGCCTTAGGGAAGCAGATGATCGGGTTGCTGGTGTTGCACAGCGGGACGCACCACTCGACGTCCGTCGAGCCCGAACCGGCGTAGGTGGCGATCGCGAACTTGCCGTTGTCCGGCACCACCACCCCGCTGGTCAGGGTGGCGCTCGCCCCCACCGTATAGCTCGGGCTGAAATTGCAAAACGTGCCGAACGGTGGCTGGCCGCAGCCGCAGCGGCGCTCGGAGATCTTGAGCGCGAAGCTCGAATCGTAGCCCGCGCCCACCCAGGCCTGTCTCGAGTGGGGTGCGACGCTGAGCGGCATGTTGAACGGCGCGGCCTGGGTGTACTCGCCGCTGGAGGTCGCCCGGTGCAGCACGCCGTCGACGTCGATGTACGCCATCGGATCGCCGGCCGGATCGGCGCAGCCGCCAGGGACGGGGACGATCGCAGCTGCGTTGTTGGTGACTTGGGTGGCGGTACCGGTGGGATCGACGAACACCGCGTAGAAGGTGTGCGGCCCCATGTTGGGGATCAGAAACTTCTGCTCGAGACCGAAGCCGCGGTACCGCAGCGGAGTCATCGAGACGGTGGACGGTGGCGTCGGGCCGAGCTCGCGGTGGCTGGCGAGCCGGAGATCGACGATGCCCGGCGAACTGAACGTGTCGATCAGGGTGTAGTTGCCGGAGACCGGATCAATCTCACCGAGGGCGATCTCGTACTTCGTGCTGCGGAAGGCGATCGTCACCACGCCGTCCTCGTCGGCCGTCGCGTCGAACCGCTCGTCATCCTGAGGGTTCGATCCGATCGCGAGGGCGAAGGTGGCGGGGTTCGGTTGGGCAGGGGCGGTCTGGAAGGTCAAGTTGTTGGAGGCCGTGGAGGGATTGCCGTAGCCGTCCACCACGAGGCCGGCGGCGAAGGTCGTGGTGTAGGTGGTGTAGTTCGCGAGCGGAATCGTGAAGCTGGTGGCGGTCGTGGTGGGCAGCGTCACCGGGGGATTCAGCAGGGTGGCGCCGGGCTGGAAGGTGACCGGCTCGTTGAAGACCAGCGTCATCGACGGTTCGTTCATGCGGGTGTTGGCGGCGGGGGTGATCGACACCACGTGCGGCGCGACGCGATCCACGCTGAACGAGACCTGCTGCGTGACCGTGTTCCCGGCGACGTCCAGAGCACTCAGCTCCACGGCGTAAATCGACGGGGTATCCGTGGGCTGCGTCGGGATGAGCATCGACGTGCCGGTGACGAGCGTGGGGGTCGGATCAGGAAGGATGCGCACATAGGTGCTGAATTCGGGGTCCCCGTCGTGGGCGTTCCAGGTCACCACCACGTTCGTGTTGCCCGCCAGGTCCGCCAGGTTGAACCGCTGGCCCTCGGCCGGGAAGGTGATCGTCAACGAGGGAGCAACGCGGTCCACGACGATGGTGCGGTTGATCGTGGACGCGTTCCCGGCGGCGTCTACGGCGCGGATCACCACGTCGTGCGAAACGAAGTTCTCGACGGCCAGCGGCACCTCGAGTGAGAACTCGCTTCCGGACTCCATCGTCCACTGCACCTCGCGAGGCCCCGAGCCGTCCGCGAAGTCGATGGTGACGGAGGGCCGCGCGTTGGTTCCATCGCTGGCGGACCCGACGAAAGTGAGCGACTCCACGCCCGGACCGCCGACAAGGAACGGATCCGGTTCCTCAGCAGGGGCGGTGAGCGACAGCTGCGGCGCGACCAGATCCACGCGGGCCGTGACCTCGGCATCGCAGGCGTGACCGGCGGCATCCA
Source organism: Myxococcaceae bacterium (assembly GCA_019686135.1). Lineage (GTDB taxonomy): Bacteria > Myxococcota > Myxococcia > Myxococcales > Myxococcaceae > JADGHL01. The sequence goes on from JADGHL010000010.1 coordinate 65,084, forward strand.
CGACGTGCAGCGCGAGCGTGTGCGAGACATCGTTGTCGGTTGAATTGAGCATCCAGGACCACGTGCCCATTCCGACGGTGGCGGGCAGCGGATCCGGCGAGCGGGCGCCGTCGACGGCGAGCTCGAGCACCTGCAGCGACTTCGAGCCATCATCGGCCTTGAACTTCACTTCGAACGTGCCGCCGCTCGCGCCACCGATCAGCTCGCCGTCGGCGGGGGACAGGAACGAGCAGGACGGCGCGACGTTGTCGACCTGGATCTCCACCTCCATGACGCCCTCCTGGCCCAGTTCGTCGAAAGCGCGAACCCGGAGTTTGGCCCGCTCTCCGTCCAGCTTCGGCAACGGGAGAGTGGCGGCGTATTTCCCATCGTCAGCGACCTTCAGCGCCACCCAGTCGCTGCCGGAGATGCTGGCCTCGGCGCGAAGGAGCTTCCCGGCGTCATCGATGATGGTGCCGCTGACCTCCACCGAATCGCCCGAGAATGCGTCGTTGGCCTTCGGCGTTTCGATCACCACCTCCGGCGCGAGGTCCGCCACGCACAATTGGAGCGCCTCGTCGCAGCGCTGCCCCTGCTCGCACACCGCGCCGCCGCACGTCGTCCCGCTCGTGGGTGGCGGCGGGTTCGAGCAACCGAAGGCCGCCGCGAGGAACACGGCAGCAGGCCCCACGATCCACCTGCAGACGGTATTCATGGGCTCCCCCGCAGTCCCGAATTAGACACAGCGGGATTCTGCTACGGGCAGGCAAACTCGGACAGGTCGGTGTCCGCGTTCCCCGTGTTGCGCGGGTCATGCTGGTACTTCGGCCAAGGCGCGCTCGTGTCGATGCCTCGGCTGTCCACCACGAAGGCGTATAGGTTTCCGCTGTTGGAGCCGACGTACAGGACACCCGGCAGACCCTTGAGGGCGGCGCCGGTGGAGTCCCGCGTGCAGTCGATGTTCGGCGAGGCCTCGATATCGCCGAGATTGTCCACGCTCCAGCGCAAGTCGAGTGTGGACGCGCTCCAAGCCTCTACAAATCCGATCGTACTCGCCGTGTAGAGCCAGCCACTTTCGCCGACCAGCGGCGCGCCATGGACGGAGCCTGAGGTAGTGGCAATGACGGGTGTCGAAGCTCCGACGACGATTCGCGTCAGTTTTTCGTCCTCATCCCCGACGAAAACGGCGTTTCCCGGCCCAACGGAAGGGTTCCATGACTCCGCACCACTGCCAAAGGTCCAGGGAGTCCCAGCTGCGTAGGGGATTGCGTAGACCCCCCCAAATCCTCCGGGAATTCCGCCTCCAACAAC
>JADGHL010000083.1 GCA_019686135.1 Myxococcaceae bacterium
GTCGGAGATGTGTTTAAGCGACAGGCCCTTAAGGGGGAACAGGGGACGGGGGCCGTACCGGGCCTACTCGCCGCGCGTCTTTTCCGCAAAGGCAGCTACGAAGTCGAGGCGTTCCCGGATGGTCGGGTGATTGAACCCGAGGACCTCGACCCACTTCGGTGGGTCGGGGTCGAATTTGTTGATGCGGGTCGCCTTCACCAGCATCCGCCGGAAGGCGTCCGGATCCCGGGTGAGTTCCAGGGCCCACGCGTCGGCAGCACGCTCGCGGGCCCGCGAGTCAGCGATGGAGAATGGGTGGCCGACGGTGATCACCGCCCAGAGCAGGAGGCCGATGAGCGGCAGCGTCCGGATGTCGGCGAATCCGCTGGCGCCGAACCACTGGCGCCGGGCCGCCAGGCGCAAGACGCGGTCGACTCCGAACAGGAAGGCGAGCAGCCCCACCGCGCTGAGGATCCGCCTCAGCGTGCGCGGTTCGTGGATGTGCCCGGCCTCATGCGCCACGACTGCGGCGATCTCGTCCGGCGTGAAGTTCTCCATGAGCGTGTCGGTGAGGACGATCGTCCGCGTGGGGCCCTGGCCGGCGAAGTAGGCGTTGACGGATTTGGAGACCCGCGACGTCTTCTCCACCACCACGTCGCCGTACTCGATGTGAGCTTTGGCCATCAGGCGATCGATCCGCTCGCGGAGGGGGCCGGCGGGCAGGGAGTGCTGTTCGAAGTAGATCTGGCCGCGCCAGGGATCGAGCATCGCGGAGAAGAGCAGGGCGCTGCCGGCCACCACGCCCAGTACCAGCCACCAGGCCTTGAGCCGCCGCATCAGCCCGTACATCCCGAAGGCAAGAAAGCTGTTGGCGACGATCTGCAGCGCCAGCGACTTCAGCTCGTCCACCGCGTACTCGCCCGGTGTGTCGTTGGACATGCCGAAGGCGTGCTCGAGGAAGTACGTGAAATAGATGTCGCGCGGCAGGTAGATGAGCTCCAGAAGGAGCAGGTACAGCACGCTGAAGAGCAGCGCGGCGCCCCAGCCGGCGCCGCCCCAGAGTCTGTCGAGCGCGGCAGGCAGGGCGCGGACTACCGGAACGCGTCGCATACGCTCTGCGCGGGCGTTGATCCACCCGGCGGCGCGGTCCGCCAGCCGGTACATCGGCCGCACCCCGAACCGGAGGATGCCGAGGAAGACGAGCAGCGAGACCACGTCGCGGATCGCCAGCCAGATGTAGTGCGGCCGGGCGTAGGCGTGGACCTGCGCCAGCTCCTCGGGGGTGAAGATCGGCTCCAAGTGAGGGGAACGGTACCAGCCGGCGCGCGGGTCGTCTCCGGGGACGGAAGATGCCGCGCACCCTTCCGATGCGCGCATGGGCCCGGGACCGATGCCGCCAGGCGGCATCAGGTCGGAGACGGGGATGCCGCCCCCTTCCCGGTGCGCGTCGGCCTCGGCGCGGCGCGAAGCAGCGGCCCTGGCGGGCACCCGGCGCACCCTCCGTCCGTTCGCGGGTCGACGCGATGTGGGCATCAGCTGTGCGGCCCGGCTTCCGGCTCGCCGGCCGCGGGCGGCGGGGAGGATTCGCCGCTCGTCTCGGCCTCCTCGCTCCGGGCGTCCGCGAGCAAAAGCTCCTTCATCTTCTTCAGGCTCTGGCGCGTACGCTCCACGAACGGGTTCTGCGCGCCGATCCGCTCCGCCGCCTCGAGGGTGCGCTCGTAGACGTTGATCGCCTTGGTGATGAGCACGCGGATCTTCTTGCGCAGCTCCTGCCGGTAGATCTCCGCCTCCTCGGCGTTGAGCTCCGGCGGCACCGGCGCGCTGACCATGTGCTCGTAGAGGTTCTCGTAGAGCATGCCGATCTGCGCGCCCGCCGCGGTCGCCCACTGGCCGTTGCCCATGCGGATCGCCCGGAGGTAGTGGCCCTGCGCGGAGAGCAAAAGCTCGGCCTTGTATTCGAGGTCTTTGGCCAGCTCGTCGGTGCCCTTGAGCGGATCGAGCTGCACCGACTCGTAGCGCAGCCGGTAGATCTCCCCGATGAAGAACTGCGCCTGGGCCGGGAAGTAGTCGTCGACCTCTTCCTTGAACTCCAGGGCGTTGTACATCGCCAGCGCCTTGCGGAGGATGGACTCGGCCTCTTCGGCGCGGCCCGCCTCCAGCGTGCAGATCCCGTACTGCACCTGCGCTTCGATCCGCTTGTTGGGGCCCAGGTCGGTGCGTTCGGCGATGACGTGCAACAGGTCGGCGGCCTCGTCGTAGCGATCGAGGTGGTACAGCGTCTCGGCGACGCGGAAGGCGGCGTCGAGGGCGTCGCCGGTTCCGTGCTCCGGATCGGAGAGCTCGTTGAAGCGCATGTATGCGTCCTCCCATTCCTGGACGCGTTCATGCGCCAGCCCGGCATTGTAGAGCGCGGCGCGCCGGTGCCGGCTGTCGGGGAAGAAGTCCGCGAGCCGGCCGAAGTAGCGGGCCGCCTTCTTGTAATCCTCCGCGGCGTAGGCGGCCTCGCCGCCGGCCATCAGCTCCTCGTCGTTGAGCTTCTCCAGCTCGGGATCACCGGTGACGTGGATCGGCTCGAAGCGGATCTCCTCGACCTTGTGGTCCGGGCGCACGTTCGTCCGCGCCCCGGTGCACGCCAGCCCCGTCGCCGCCAGCGCCACCACCACCCCAGACCAACGGCCCATCCTCATCTCGTCCTCCCGAGCAGCCCCCGCTGGTATCCGACAGCGCCGCCGCAGGCCTGGTTCCAGCCTGGGTTTGAAGTCTAGCCGGAGCGGCCGCGGCGGGGAGGCGGATCGGGCGTGGGTCTCGGCCGGACGGTGTGCGGCGGGACGGGCGGCGGCGGTCTACCGTCTTCCGTCTTCGGCGGGGCGGCTCGCTCTGACGTCGTGGTCCGGTGTCGGCGCAACGGCAGGCCACCTCAACTTACGGTGCGGTCATCTCGAGGTCGCCCGTCAGGTACCGCGCGGTGTGCCAGAGCGCGGTCAGGTCGTGCACGTCGCGCTCGAACCGCGGGACGAAGATGAACGGCGTCGGTTCGCACGCCCGGCGCAGGGCGGCGATGGCGTCGGCGTCGCGTTCGGCCAGCGCCTGGAGCTCGTCCAGGGTCGCCTCGACCCGGCCGCGCAGCGGCTCGGGCAGGGCGGTGGCGTCGGCGCGCTGCGCCTCGGTGGGCCGCGGGTGGACGCGGTTCACCACCACGGCGGCCACGTTCATCTGGTTCTGACGCAGCAGCGTGTGGAAGTGCACGACCTCGTCCAACCGCTCGGGGTTGGGCGCGGTGACGATGACGAACGACGTCGACGGCGCGGCGAGCAGTTCGCCGACCTGGCGCGCGCGCTGGCGGAAGCTCTCGTTGAGCGTGCTGATGGACAGCATGAACCCGGCCAGCTCCTGCAGGGTCTCGGCGCCGGTGAACTTCGAGAGCGTCTTCGCCGCGTAGCTGGATCCGAAGGAGAGGAACCTGAGCCCCACGCGTCCGGCGGCGAGCGCGGGGGTGAGAAGCCAGCGGGCGGCGTCGGTGTCGAGGAAGTCGAGGATGCGGTTGGGCGCGTCGAGGAAGTCGATCGCGTGCGCGGTGGGCGGGGTGTCCAGCACCACCAGGTCGTAGTCCGAGCGGGCCCGCAGCTGCGCCAGCTTCTCCATCGCGATGTACTCCTGCGACCCGGCCAGCCGCGAGGAGAGCGCCTGGTAGAAGCGGCTGTTGAGGATCTTCTCGCGCTTGTCGGGCGGCGCGCTGCGCTCGACCAGCTCGTCCCACGTCCGCTTCATATCCAGCATCATCGCGAACAGGGGCGCCTTCGCCGGGACGTCCGCGTGCCGGAGCAGCGCCTCGTCGATGCGCATCTCCGCGTTGCCCAGCTCGCTCAGCCCGAGCGCGTTCGCGAGGCGCTTGGCGGGATCGATCGTGCACACGAGGGCTCTTCGGCCCTCCGCGCTCGCCGAGCGCAGCGCCAGCGCCGCGGCCACGGTGGTCTTTCCCACTCCGCCGGAGCCCACCGCCACCAGCACCGTCTTCTCCCGGAGCGCGCGGCTCAGCGGGTTCTCAAGTCCGGGCGCGCTCACGACGCGGAGCCCTCCCACAGCGGCGAAAGATGCCCGGCCACCGTCTCCATCGTCCGACGGCCGATGCTGCGGTCGAACAGGCGCGGGACGGCGATCACCGGCAACTCGAGCTCGGCCTCGAGCCGCGCGCGCGCTTTGGCCGAGAGCTCTTCGCGGCACATGTGATCGCGCACCAGATCGCGGAGCGATGCGGGGACCTGCTCGAGATCGCCGGCTCCGAACCGGTCGCCCACGTACATGTTGAGGACCACGGCGCGCGGGTGGATCTGCAGCTGCCGGCCCATTGCCCGGTAGAGGTCCACCGTCTCGTTGACCGGCATCTCCTCGGGGAGCGTGACCAGGATGGCCGCGGTGGTCTGCGGATCCGTCAGAAGGTCCCGCATCCGTTCGGCCTGGGTGGCCATCGGCCCGGGAGGCACTGTGTCGAGGATCACCTGCGGCACGTTGAGGAAGGTGATGGCATGCCCGGTGGCGGGCGCGTCCATGATGATCCGGTCCCACTTCCAGCGGCCGTCGGCGGTCTTCTCCTGGAGGTGGAAGAGGACTTTGCCCAGAAGCACCAGCTCCTGGAGGGAGGGGATGAAGCGGAGGAAGTACTTCACCAGTCGGTTCTCGAACACCGTGCGGTAGACGCGCTCGAAGCGGACGATCATCAGCGCGTACTCGCGCATCGCCTCCTCGGGGCGGACGTTGACCGCGAACAGGTTGGGATCCAGCTGGCGGATCTCCGGCCCCACCTCGGGGCGTTCGAGGAAGGCGGAGATGCGCTCCTGCACGTTGATTTCGCAGACGAGCGTTCGGTGCCCCTGCCGGGCGGAAGCCAGCGCGAGCGCAGCCGTGACCGTGCTCTTGCCGACGCCACCCTTGCCGGAGACGACCCACAGCCGCTGCTCGGACAGAACTCCCATGAAGGCCGGCGCACCGTAGGGACGAGGGTAAGGTGTGTCAACGAGCGTCGGCGGGCGGCCCCTTGCTTGACACTCCGCCTCGCGCCGCCCCAAAAGGGGCCATGCTCAAGAACAACCCGGTGATGAAGAAGCTCGTCGAGACGGGCGAGGAGCGCATCGGCAAGCTCGCGCAGCAGCTGCTTTCCAACGAGAAGTTCGTGCTCGCGATCCAGACGATCGTCTCGCGCACCCTGGCGGCCAAGGGCACCCTCGACAAGAGCATCCGCACCGCGCTCTCGGCGATGAACCTGCCCTCGTCCGCGGACATGGAGGCGCTGCGGAGCAAGGTCGACGATCTGGAGAAGCTCCTTTCGTCGATCGAGGCGAAGGTGGACGCGTTGGGCGGTCAGAGCCGGCGGGAAGAAGCCTGATGCGGCGGATCGCCTTCATCAACGAGAAGGGCGGCACCTGCAAGACCACGCTCTCGGTGAACGTGGCCGCGTGGTTCGCGCGGGTGAAGAAGATGAAGGTGCTTCTGGTGGACCTCGACACCCAGGGCCACGCGGGCAAGTCGCTGGGCGTCGACGTGCGCACGGTGCGCCCGAACGTCTTTGACCTGCTCACCGATCCCGCGGTGGCGCTCGCCGCCTGCACCCGCCCCACCGCGGTGGAGGGGTTGTTCGTCGTTCCCTCCTACAAGGAGATGAGCGAGCTGCCGGCGGTCCTGGGGCAGCGGGAGGATCGCGCGCGGCTGCTCGCCGGGCGGCTGGATGCGGAGGCGCAGGACTATGACCTGGTGGTCTTCGACGCCCCGCCGTCGATGGGCCTCGCCACGTTCAACATCCTGGTCGCCGCCACTGAGGTGGTGATCCCGGTGGGGCTGACGTACCTGGCGCTGGACGGCTGCGCAGAGATGGTGAAGACGGTGGAGGAGGTGTCGGCGAAGTACGCGCGGCCGGATCTCCGTGTCTCGCTGGTGGTGCCGACGCTGTACCGCAAGACTGCGCTCGCGGACGAGATCCTCGCCAAGCTGGGCGAGTACTTCCCCGACCGGCTGGCGAAGACGCCGCTGGGGTTCAACGTGAAGATCGACGAGGCGCAGAGCCACGGCCAGACGATCTGGGACTACGCGCCGTGGAGCCGCGGCGCCCAGATGCTGGAGGCGATCGCCCGGGAAATCGACGCCGCGGGGAACGCGCGGCGCCGCGCGGTGGCCTGAAGCGCCGGCCTCAGCGCTTCTTCGCTTCGAGCTCGTGAAGGCGCTTCTCCAGCGCCTCCAGCCGGTCGGTGAGCGCCTGCATGTCGCGGCCGAAGGCCGGCAGCGTCCCCATCACGTTCTCGAGCGCCTGGCGGACGCGGTCGTCGAGCCGCTTCTGCCACTCTTCGATCGCCCGCTGGGTGGCCCGGAGGATCTCCGGCGTGGACTTTTCGCCCGCGGCCGCCGCGGCGGTGGCGGCCGCATCCGGTGCGGTATTCGTGCCCTCGGACTTCTCGCCGTCGCGGCGCAGCAGCTTGTCGATGCGGGACTCGGCCTCCTCGCGGATCGACGCGACGCGCGGCGAGACCTCGCGGGAGATGAAGTCGGTGATGGACTCGCCCGGGTGGCGGATGATCTCCCGCAGCACCGAGAGCGGCATCCGGTTCTTCTTCTTCTCCTCCTCGAAGATGATCTGCGCCAGCGTGACCGAAGTGAGATCCTCCTTCGACTTGTTGTCGACGATCCGCACCTCGGTGCCCTGCTTCACCATCTCGGCGATCTCGTCGAGCGTGACGTACCGGGACTCCATGGTGTCGTAGAGCTTCCGGTTCGTGTACCGCTTGATGACCTTCGGCTCGCGGGCCGGGGCGGCAGGGTTCTGGGCTTGCTCGAACTCGCTCATGGGGAACCTGCGGGCGCCGGGGCTGCATCATGACGCGCCGCACCGGAAAGCACTAACAAAGCGAAAGAGGCCGGGCAAGCGTCGTGGGCGCCTGGGCGCCGTGCTCGCCGGGACAGTGCGCGGGTCCTATACTCGCGCGCCGCCGGCCCATGATCGTCAAGTGCGAGAAGTGTCAGACCCGCTTCAAGATTCCCGACGAGAAGGTAACCGAGAAGGGCGTCAAGGTCCGGTGCACCAGGTGTCAGAACACTTTTCGCGTGACGAAGAGCGGAGGCGCGCCGCCTCCTCCGCCGCCGCCCGCGCCACCGCCTCCTCCCTCGGTTGATCCGGATCCGTTCGCGAAGTTCGGCCAGGCGTCCCCGCCGCCTCCACTGGAGGCGACGCGTCCGCACCTGTTCCCCGAAGGCATCGCCGCCACGCGGCCGCTGACGCCGTCCTTTAGCGCTCAGGCGGACCTTCCCCCCGAGGCGTTCGACTCGCCGACGCGCGTCGGCTCCGTTCCGAAGGAGGTCATGGAGGCGCTGGAGGCCGCGGCCCGCTCGTCCGCCGCCGCTGCGCCGGGCGGGTTCGATCCCTCCAACCCCTTCGACTCCGCGCCACCGCCCGAACCGCCTGCACCACCGTTCCCTCCGCCGGCCGAAGCCGCTCCGTCCGCACCGGCCGAGCCGCCACCTTCCGGTGGTTCGCCGGCGGATGAACTGTTCGGTGAAACCAACGCCGCGGTCGGGCCGCAGCCGCTGTCCGCTGCAGAGCCGCCGCCCGCGCCCCCTCCCGAGCCTCCCGCATCCGCGGCGTCGACGGACGAATCGTTCGGCGATGTTCAGCCCCCGAGCGGGAGCCCACAGCCGTCTCCGGCCTTCGGCGACGTTCCGCCGCCCGACGGCAGTGAGCCGGACCACGGGCTCTTCGACATGCCGGAGCCCCGGACCGGTTCGGGCGGGAACGCAGCGCCGGTCGGGCTGCTCGACGATGTGCCCACCGCCACGGCGCCGGCGGCGACGCCGCTCGCGCGAATCGCTCTGACCTCGGCCCCGGTGGAGAAGCCCGCCGGCCGCCCCGAGGACGTGGGGATGGCGGAGACGCGCGGTCCGGGCGCGGTCCGCCGCACCGCCGGACTCGTGGTGAACCTCGCGCTCGCCACCGCGCTGGTGTTGATCCTCCTGTCGGTGGGCACCATCTACCTGAACGAGGGCAAGGTGGACGTGACCGCGCTGTCGCTGGAGCCGGTGAAGGCGCTGTTCGCCGCGCCGAGCGCGTACGTCGCCGCGGACGTCTCCAACGGGCTGTACGACACCCGCGGCGTGAAGCCGGTCTTCTACGTGCGCGGTGACGTGGAGAACCACGGCACGCACGCCTCCCGGCTCAAGGTGCGCGTGGACATCGTCGATGGCGCCACCTCCATCGCCCACGCGGAGACGCTGGCCGGCAAGGCGCCCTCGCCGGAGGAGCTGTACGCGGTGACCAGCGAGAAGGAGCTCGCGGCGCTGGTGGCGTCATTGGACGAAGCCGCGGTGGAGGTGAAGCCGGGCGACCGCGTGCCGTTCGTCGTGGCCTTCTACGAGTACCCGCCCGAGCTCACCGAGTACCGCCTCAAGGTCACGGTGGAGGAGGCGCCCGGAGCGACCGCGGCTCGCTGACGGAGGAAGGGGATGGCCACCCACGAAGAGGCGATCCAGGTCGTCCAGCGCCTGCACGCGCTCGCCGGTGGTGCCGAGCTGCGCCGCAAGGCCGCCGCCCGGATGCTCGCGCGGCTGCATCCGACCGAGGCCACCGAGCTCATCCAGCACGTGCTCGAGCTGAGCCGCAACGGCGCCGAAGGCGCGAGCTGCGTGCTGGAGGCGTTCGTGTCCGCGCTGGGGCAGGAGGCGGCGAGCATCCCGCACGCGGCGTCGCTCAGGCGCTTAGCGATGATCCAGGACCTTCCGGCGGTGGCCAACCTCTTCGCCGAGGGCGACCCGGTCCGGGAGATGGACGCGGACGTGGCCGCGCGCAACGACGCGCGGCTGTTCAGCGACACGCTCGGGCACCTCAAGACCCGGGCGCGGCTCACCCGCGATCCGGATCAGATGGCCCGCATCGCCGCGGTCTCCAATGCGGCGGTGGTGCGCGAGCTGTTGCGCAACCCGCGCCTCACCGAGCCCCTGGTCGTGCGGATCGCCGCGCGGCGCCCGGCCCGGCCCGAGCCGTTGCTGGAGATTTGGAGGTCCCCGAAGTGGTTCGCCCGGCCGGCGGTCAAGCGCGCCCTCGTGTTCAACCCGTACCTCCCCCCGGAGGTGGGCGCGAAGATCGTCCCGTTGCTGAACACGACCGATCTGGCGGAGCTGGCAAAAGACGGCTCGGTTCACGCAGCGCTGCGCGAACAGGCGAAGCTTCTGCTCGCCAACGCCGTGCGGCCCGGCCGTGCGCGCGCCCCGGAAGGAACCGGCGAGGATCCCGCCCGGCCACAGTGAGCGCCGGTTGAGCGCGGAGGGGCCCGCGGCTAAATGCCCGGGTGTCATGTCCTTCACCGAGCTGTACCTGATGTCGCCGCCGCACCCGCGCTGGGCGATCCGCGCGCGCGCCAACTTCCGCTCGAAGGAGGCGGGGCCGGTGGATGCCCGGACGGCGCGCCGGGAGTGGCTGCAGCTGGCGGAGGCGATCGAAGCGTCTGGCGGGACCGTGGTGGCGCTGCCGCCGCCGGATGAAGCGCTCACCGGGATGCCGTACGCCGCCGAGTGCGGACAGATCGTCGACCGCGGCGACGGCGCGCCGTTGTTCGTCTTGCCGCGGATGGCCCACGCGCATCGCCGGCCGGAACGCGAACACTGGGCGGCGCTCGCCCGCGTGATGGGGTTCGAGGTGGTGGATCCGGGCGAGGGCATCTGGGAGGCGCAGGGCGACGTGGCGTTCTTCGACGGCGCCACGCTGCTCTTCTTCGGCGGACGCACCGACGAGGCGGGGATGCGCGCGGCGGCGCGGTTCTTTCCCGGCGAACGGATCGCGGTGCAGATCCGCGAGCCCGCCTTCCACGGCAACATGGCGGCGCTCCCACTCCCCGCGGTCGACCGGTTGCTGGTGTGCCCGGACGTCATCCACCCCGCGTCGCTGGAGCGGCTTCGGCAGCGGTTCGGTGCCGGGCGGCTTCTGAAAGTGACCGAAGAGGAGATCCGCTCGTACGCCACCAACGGGCTGCCGATCGGCCGCACCTGGCTGGCGCCGAGCGTCGTCCCTGACCGCGTGGTGGCGCTGGTCGAGCGCGCGGGGATGACCGTGCGCCGGCTGCCGATGCCGAATCTGTGCGAGAAGGGTGGCGGGGCGTCGCGGTGCCTGGTGTCGCACGCGCGGGTGCGAACTGGCGCGGTGCGGATTCCGGAGGAGAATCGGCTCGCGGCCATCGCGCGGCAGATCGAAGCGGAGTGAAGCATGGGGCAGGGGACGGTGGAGGCGCTCGTGGCGGAGTTCTTCGCGGCGAACCCGGGCGTGACGCTGGCGGCGCTGGGGCCGCGTGACAACCTGCGCGCGCTGGACGATCGGCCATGGGGCGTGCGCGCCGAGCTTTTGCCCGCCGAGTCCCACGCCGAGCTGTGTGAGCAGTACGTCCGGCTCAACCACCACGCCTTCGGCAAGCTGCCCCTGCCGCGCTGGGTCTTCTCGGATCTGTACCTGTTGCCCGGGGCCATCGGCCTTCTGCTCGGGCCCGCGACGATGCTGGAGACGGAGGCCCTTCGGGCTTCGGGTCTGCGCGAACGCGACCGCGCCATCCTCGCCGCGTGGGTGGGCGCGCCGTCGGTGCTGCCGGGGTGCTTCGTCGGCGTGTCGCTGATGTCGTTCGCGCACGGGATCGGCGCCGGGCGTTGGGTGAAGGCGTTGACGCTGCGGATGCTCCGCGCGCGGTCGGTGCGCGGCGTCGCGCAGTGGGACAACCCCAGCGTCCGCGTCCACGCCCGTCTCGGCGCCCTGCGGATCGTCGGCCGGGTTCCCGGAGGGCACGAGCTTTCCGACCGCACCTTCGTCTACGAATGCCATCTGGAGGACGAGCACGCCCTGGGGCGGGCGCTTCGGGGCGATGTGTCGGAGCCGCCCACCGACCGCATCCGTCCGGACGACCACGAGGCCCTCCGCCGCATCCTCGATGCCGCCGAGCGCAGTGAACACTGGAGGCTCATTCCGCCGGGACGTGATGACAGCGGCCTGCTCACCTTCGCACGGGGACCGTGATCGCACGGCACACGCCTGCAAATCACATGGCCCGCTACGACTTCCGATCGGAGTCGACGACCTCCGCGTCCTCGGGCAGCCCACGCCCGCGGCGCGCGTCGAGCCGGTCGTGGGTGCGCTTCGCGTCGACGAGGTCCTCGCCCCGGGCGGCCTTCTTGAAGGAGTAGACGAACTTCCCCAGCGCGTTCCCGAGCTGACCCATCCGCGATGCGGAGAAGACGACCACGAGGACGAAGACGATGACGATGATCTCGCCGGCGCCGAAGTGCACGCGGGCACCTTGACTCACGCGCTCATGGAGCGCAACGGCCGTGACGTCCGGCCGCTTGACTCGGCCAGGGTGAGAGGCAGAAGGAGCCGATGCTGATCCTCGCCCACCGCGGCGCCAGCCGGGACGCCCCCGAGAACACCCTCCGCGCCTTCACGGAGGCGGTGCGTCAGGGCGCGGACGGGGTGGAGCTGGACGTCCAGGTCTGCGCCTCGGGCGAGGTGGTCGTCTGTCACGATCCGTCGCTCGAGCGCCTGGCGGGCGTGGACTGGGAGATCCGCGGCACGCCCTGGTGGAAGCTCCGCACCCTCGATGTGGGCTCGCGGCTGGGCTTCGGCCCGGAGCGGATCCCGCTGTTCGCCGAGGTCCTGGAGCTGCTCCCTCCGGCGATGCTCATCAACGTCGAGCTCAAGTGCGAGACGGTGGACGACCACGGGCTCACCGGGCGGGCGCTGGCCGTCATCCGCGACCTTCGCGCCGAGGAGCGGGTCCTCGTCTCCAGCTTCAACCCGCTCTGTCTCTTCCGCCTCGCGGCTCTGGCACCGAACGTGCGGCGCGGATACCTGCTGGACCCCGCGCGGTCGTTCGCGCTGCACGGCCGCGCGCTGGCGCCGCTGGTGGCATCCCATTCCATCCACCCGCACTTCAGCCAGATCACCGAAGCGCGCGCCCGCACGTGGCACGCGGGCGGCTATCGGCTGGCGGTGTGGACGGTCGACGAGCCCGCTGAGGCGCGGCGTCTTCGGGCGCTTGGCGTGGAGTACCTCATCACCAACCGCCCCGCGCTGATGCGCGCCGCGCTTCAGTAGTCCAGGCCGACGGTGACGTTGAACGCCATCACGTTCGGCAGCTGCAGATCCGCGGTGGCATCCCCTTCGCCGGTGGGGACGTTGTGGAGCGTGGGCAGCTGCGAGTAGGAGAACTCCGCTCCCAGCTGCAGCGCCCCGCCGATGAAGCGCAGCCCGCCGTAGTAGCGGCTGTGGCTGTTCGCGCCGATGCCCACCTCGTCGAACACGTTGGTCTGGTCGAACTGCGCGTTCGGCGACGCGACCGACTCCGGGTAGCTGCGGCCAGGGTTGAAATCGACGCTGTTGGAGCTGGCCGCCACCCACACCAGGTTCCAGCCTACGTACGGGGTCAGCGTCACCATCCCGCCGATCGCGAACTGCTTGCCCAGCCCGATGTCCAGGCCGGCGGCGGTGAGGTCGAAGTCCTTGGTGTTGAACAGCCGCGTCACGTACCCGCGCACGCCGAGGTCGGGTAGGTAGGTGAAGCCCTCGTTGATGGCCCACTTCACTTCCCCAGTGCCCGCCGCCATCCGGCTCTTCTCGATCCACGCGGCCCTCAGCCCCAGCTCGAAGGACCAAGGCAGCCCCTTGCGCACGTGCAGCGAGGGGATGAGCAGCGCGCCGTCGAAGCCGGTCCGGCCGGACGAGGGATCGGCCGGATCGGGCGCCACGAAGCGCTCGGTGGGGAACTGGACCACGTCCTGATCGAACTGCACCACCGAGAGCTCGGCGTTGATCGCGAAGGCGGCGTGCCCGAGCGTCTCCGGCGGGGAGAGGTTCACCGAGGTGAGCGCAGCGGCGAACTCGCGGGTGAAGGCCCGGAACTGCGCATTGGCCCGCGCGTTGGTGCTCGGATTCTGGAGCTTGTAGACCCGGAAGTCGTACGGATCGGCGAGCGCGCTGGACGCGGAGAGCACTCCGGCGGCCAGCGCACACCAGGCGAGGAAGCGCATGCGGCGACGCTATCGCCGCGTTTTGCAACCCGTCAATTTCTTTACGGATGCGCCGGGTGGGCCGCCTTCTTCCCCATTTCCTGCGCCACCGCCGCCGGACGCCGGCGGATGACCAGCGTCTTCCGGGACGCGAAGTCCTCGCTCTCCCGCGCCACCACCGTGACGGTGTTGTTGCCTTCCTTGAGCGGGAAGTCAGTGGTGAACGTCACCTTGTGGGTCGGCTTGTCGTCGACCGCGGTGCCCTTGAAGTAGACCTTCTGGTCGTTCACCAGCACGTAGACGTCGAGGATGTCGAGTGGATCGGTGACGGTCCCGCTCAGTGAGAACCTGTCGCCCTCGGCCACGATGCCGCCCTTCGAGGCGTCCGCGTTGAGCTCGATGTGCGGCGGTTCGCGGAAGGCCACGACCTGCGCGTCCTTGATGGGCGGCACCCTCGACGCGCGGATCTCCTTCGCGTCGCCCGCGGCGACGAAGGCGAAGCGATCCTCGCCGTACTTCACCCGCCAGAAGCCACCCGCCTTGCCGGTGGCCTCCAGCACGGTGGTCTTCGGCAACCGGGCGATCGCCCGCGCGTGCTCGGTGGGAGAACCGAACAGCTCCACGCCGGCGGGGACCCTCAGGTCCGCCTTCTTCGGCTCCACGATGAGCGGCTCGGGGGCGACCGGGATCTCCAGCTTCTCGGAGGTGAACTCCTCCAGCGGCTCGTCGATGATCGCCAGCTTCAGCGGGAAGGTGTCGCCCTTGTAGCCCTTCTTCACCTCGAGGTCGAAGCGGGCGGTCTTGCTCTGGCCGGGGGCCAGCTCGCCCAGCTTGAAGCGGCCCTTCTCGAGGAAGATGTCCGCATCCGCCGCATTCTTCACCTGGGCGAAGGAGTCGAGCGCCTTGCCCTCGCCGGTGTTCTTCACGTCCAGCACCAGCTGGATGTGCTCGCCGCGCTGGACCAGCCCGTCGCCGTTGCAGGTCCTGCAGTCGTCCACCACCTGCCACGCGAAGGCGAACGCCGGCCGCGGGAGCTCGACGAAGTTGAGCTCGGAGACCACCGTCTCCGGCAGCACCCCCTGATCGTCGGAGAGCTTCACGGTCACGTCATCCCGCCGCGACAGCATGTCCTTGGGCAGCTTGATGGGGATGGTCCAGCTCTTCTTCTCGCCCGGGGCCACCGCGCCGATGACGAACTCGCGCCGGTCGAGGAAGGCGTTGTCGGAGGTGGTCCAGGCGCGGATCCGCTTCAGCGGTTCGGTGCCCTTGTTCTCCACCACCAGCTCCAGCTCCATCGTGTCGCCGGCGGCGATCGTCTGTCCGGACTGCGGGAGCAGCGTGGCGGTCATCTGCGGCGTGGCGGGCCGCCTGCCCGGGCTCCAGTCCACTCCGAGCATCTCGATCGCCTTGTCGATCCGGTTCTGCTCCTCGGCCTTCTTCTGGTCCACGAAGGTCTTGCCGAGGGCGAGCATCTTCAGGCGGTCGGTGGCGGGCGCCTGGAGCAGGTAGTCGCGCGCGAAGAGGACCTCGAAGTCCTCCTTCACCTCGTCCTGCGCCTCGGCGTCGAGCTGGTCGTCGAGATCCTCGAGCGATCCGCCCACGTCCACGTCGATGTCGCGCAGCGGGTGCGCACCGCCTCGAACCTTCTGATCCTTCTTCGCCTCCTGCTTGCCCTCCTCCTTGAGCTGCTGGTTGGCCGAGGCGTTGTTCTGCTTCGCGTCCTCCTTGAGGTACTTCACCTCGTAGCGCGGCTTCTCGTAGCCCTGGACGTCCTCGCGCTTCTTCGCCGCCTGCTTGGATTCGGGGTTGGCGAAGTGGCCCTCCAGATCCGCCTCGCCGATCACCTTGCGCGGGGCGAAGACGTTGATTCGATCCTTCGTCACCCGCGTGGGCACCAGCTCGATGTCCGGGACGATGCCCACCTCCTGGATCGAGACGTCGCCTGGCGTGAGGTACTTGGCGATGGTCAGCTTGAGCGCCGAGTCATCCTGGAAGTCGTAGAGCACCTGCACCGAGCCCTTGCCGAAGGTCTGCCGGCCGATGATCACCGCCCGGTTCAGGTTCTTCAGCGCGCCCGCCACGATCTCCGAAGCGGAGGCGGAGCCGGCGTTCACCAGCACCGCCATCGGGAGCTTGTCGTCGTCCGGATCCTTGCGGGCCTTCTTCTCCTCGCGGAGCTTGTCCGAGTAGCCCACCGTCGAGACGATCGTCCCGTGCGACAGGAAGGTGTCGCTCACCTGGATCGCCTGTTCCAAAAGGCCGCCGGGGTTCCCGCGCAGATCCAGCACCAGGCCCTTCAGGCCGCCCTTGTCCCGGCTCTGCTCTTCGAGGTCGGCCAGCGCCGCCAGCAGATCGCGCGTGGTGTTGCCCTGGAAGTTCTTCAGCCGCACGTAGCCGACGTTCCCCGCCAGCAGCTTGGACTGGACGGATTCGATGGTGATCATCGCGCGGGTGATCTCCATCGCCTGCGGGCGCTCCCAGCCCTTGCGGAAGACGGTGATGGTGACCTTCGAATCGACCGGGCCGCGGAGCTTGGACACGGCCTCGTTGAGATCCATGTTGACCGTGGACTCCTCGCCGATCTTCTGGATCACGTCGTCCGTCTTGATCCCGGCGCGGTAGGCGGGCGTCTTCGGCAGCACCCGGACGACGGTGAGGTTGCCCTCCTTCATCTGGATCACGAAGCCCAGCCCGCCGAACTCGCCCTTGGTGGAGAGCTTCATCTCCCGGTACACCTCGGGGCGTAGGAGCACCGAGTGCGGGTCGAGCGTGGAGAGCATCCCGTTCACCGCCGCATACTCGACGTCGCGGGTGTCCTCCATCGGCCGCATGTTCGCGGCGATGAACTCGAAGACGTCCTTGAGCGTGAACGACATCTTCCACAGCGAGTCCACGTGGCTGATGTCGAACTCGCGCAGCTTGCCGTTGACGTTGAGCTTGATGCGCCCGGACTCCGCGGAGCCGTCGACCATGACGTCGGGCACGGCCTTCTCCACGTACTCCAGGGACTGGACCATCATCTCCTTCGGCTTCACCCGCTTCGGGTCGACGTAGTTCTCCTTCACGTAGAGGATGACCTTCGTCAGCACCCGGAGCGCGGCGAGATCGTGCTGGGGCTGGTCGATGCCGCCTTCGCGCGACGCGTCGCCCGCGGTGCCGTACTGCGCGGGCCCGGCGATCGCCTCGTTCATGGTGACGGGGAGTGGCGGGCGATCGCGGCCGATGAAGGCCCAGGCTCCGATGAGGACGGCGATGGCGACACTGCGTCGGACGATGCGGGACATGAACATCCTACCTAGGGTCGAGCTCAGGCCTGCGCTCGACAAAGTGCGATGAAATTCGAATGGTTACGACCGGTTGCGCGATCGACCGGCGGCCAGGCAGACGCAGGAGCAACATTAGTCATGGGGTCTGGGTGCTTCAACCGCCGAAGCGGCCGCTCGTTCCCGGAGAAACCGTCAAGATGCGGCCAGCCCGCCGGGGAGCCCTTCGGGCGCCCCCACTGAACCGCAGGCGCGCAGTCCCCGGAAGAGCAGGGTCCCGGCGACGATGGCCAGCGGGATGAAGAAGAAGTTCAGGATGGGCACCCAGAGGATGACGTAGACGGCCGCGCCGAACCCGAGGCACAACGGCAGCCGGCGCATCACGGCGCGTTGCACGTCCCCGAAGCGGTAGAGGTGCCGCGCCATCGGAGCGTCCAGGTATTCGGTGGCCAACCAGATCATCGTCCACAGGATGCTGGTGACGGTCCACAGCGCGTTGCCGGCCACGGGGATGAGGTTCAAGGCGAAGAGGAGGGCATGCCCGCCCATCAGGAACGTGACCCGAAGCAGCGTGTGCCCGAGCGCGACGAAGGTGCCGGTGAGCAGGCGGTTCACGCTGAACGGCGGCGCGCGATAGTCCCCGCAGGCCTCCTCGGTGGCCTCGCTGATCGGATCCTGCAGCGGCGCGAGCAGGAGCACGGGGAGGATGTTCGCCCCCACCACCAGCGCGAGCAGAAAGGTCAGCACGACGAGGATCCAGAAGGCGAGGGTGCTGAGCCAGCCGGTGGGCTCGAAGAGGAAGCGGCGCACGAAGTCGTCGGTCAAGGAGCCCAGCACCCAGACCAGCGCCACGAGCGAGGCGAAGGTCACCAGCGAGGACACGAACGAGAGCAGCACGAGCTGCTTCGAGTTGGCAATCACCCGCACTGCGCGGACGGGCAGCGCGAGCCCGGCGAAGAAGTCGGAGAGGCGGCCTTCGGCGCGGAAGGAGGGCGTCATGTCTCGCGGCGATACTACGCCGGGCCACCGGAAGTGATTGCGGCGTGAAAACCGGCCGTGCAGCAGCGGGGCACGTCGTTATATTGCGCCGCCCATGTCGCTGGACCTCGACCAGGACGCGCGCCCTTTGACCTCGGTCGACGACCTGGTCGAATGGTTCCGTTCCGCCGAACGGCCCGTGGCCGAACACCGGATCGGCCTGGAGCACGAAAAGCTCATCTTTCCGAAGGGGGGCATCCACGCCCCGCCGTACGAGGGACCGGCCGGGATCGGCGCGCTCCTCGAGGGCTTGGCCCAGCGCGGCTACGGCGAGTACCGCGAGTCACCCTCTTCGCCGGTGATCGCGCTGATGAAGGGCCAGCTCACCGTTTCGCTGGAGCCGGGCGGGCAGTTCGAGCTGTCGGGCAGCCCCTTCGCCACCGCGCGGGAGGCCCACGCCGAGAACCTCGCGCACCTGTCGGACGTCATCGCCGTGGGCGAGGCGCTCGGGGTGTACCCGGTGGCGCTGGGCTACCGGCCGTTCGATCAGATCGAATCGATGCCCTGGATGCCCAAGACGCGCTACCGGGCGATGCGCGAGGTGCTCCCCCGGCGCGGCGGGCACGCGCTCGACATGATGCTGATGACCGCCACCGGGCAGGTCTCCCTGGACTGGGCCAGCGAAGAGGACTGCGTGAGCAAGGTCGTGCTGGCGGCGCGGCTGGCGCCGGTGCTGGTGGCGCTCTACGCGAACAGCCCGCTCGTGCGCGGCGCTCCGAGCGGCTTTGCGTCCTTCCGCAGCCACGTGTGGACCGACGTGGATCCCTCCCGCTGCGGCTTCCTCCCGTCGATGTTCGACGGTTCCTTCTCCTACCGCGCCTACGTGGACTGGGCGCTGGACGCGCCGCTCCTGTTCCTGCGCCGCGGCGGGCAGTACCTCAACCCGAACCTCACCTTCGGCCAGCTCCTCGAGCAGGGCTACGACGGGAAGCCCGCCACCTTCGGGGACTGGGCCGATCACGTCTCTACGCTGTTCCCCGAGGTGCGGATCAAGAAGGTGATCGAGCTGCGCAGCGCGGACTCGGTGCCGCCGGAGTTGACCGGGGCGCTGGCCGCCCTATGGCGCGGCGTGCTCTACGACGCCACCGCCCGGGCGGATGCGGCGCGCATCCTCCCCCCGCTCTCCTTCACCCAGCACCTGGAGCTGATGGCGGTGGCGCGCCGCAGTGGCCTGCGCGGCGTTTACGGCGAAGTGCGGCTGGCGGACGCGGCGCGCGAGCTCGTCGCCATCGGACGTGCGGGGTTGCAGCGGCTCGACCCCGACGATGCGCCGCTGCTCGATCCGCTGGAGGCGCTGGCGAAGGAGGGCCGCTCGCTCTCGGATCGCGTGCTGGAGATGTTCGACCGAAAGCGCGATCCGGCGAAGCTGCTCGAGGCGCTGGCCCTGCGCGGCTGAGCCGCTACTTCCACAGCTGCCGGAAGCGCCGGCCCCGGTAGTCCAGCAGCAGGTAGTGATCCGGGTACGCCTTCACGTCGGTGAGGTCGCCCAGCCCGGCGTCGTCCTGCAGCCCATCCTGCACGCCCGGCCGAGCCGCGAAGAACAGCGTCCGGTTGCCGTTGGCGATCGTCACCTGCCACACGTGCCGCCCTTCGACGACGACGAGCCGGCCGGTCCCGTCCAGGTCGATCCCGCGGATCTCGTCGGGGAAGGAGGAGGCCACGGTGGTGACGTGGCCGGTGGTGTCGACGTGCCGGATCGCGTCACTGTCCGCGACGTAGAGTTCGCCGGTGACGGGGTCGATCGCCAGATCGTGGATGTCGCGGAAGTGGCCGACGCCGGGGTCCCCGTCCGTCGTGCCGAACTGCCCCATCGCCCCCGCGAAGGTCGACACCATGCCGGCGGTGAGGTCGATCTTGCGGATCACCCGGTTGGTGTCCTCGCCCACGTAAACGATGTCGTGGCCCTGGCCGTCCTGCCAGAAGGCCAGCGCGTGCGGCGCGTTGAAGCGCGCGTTGGCGAGCGAGCCGTTGGTGGTGCCGCTCGCCGCGATCGGGCTCCCGGCGAACAGCGCCACGGTGCCGGCGACCGGATCGATCACCCGGATGTCCTCGTTGTCCTCCTCGGCGACATACAGCCTTCCGTCGGGGCCGGCCTGCACGTCCACCGGATCGTCGAAGGTGGCGAGGGCGACCGGGCCGTTGTCGTTGCCCTCCTCGAAGCCGGTCGCGTCGCCTGCGATGGTGGTGAGGAACCCGTTCGTGCTCCAGCGCCGGATGAGAGTGGTCTCGTCCTCCACGAAAAGGATGTCGCCGGTCATCGGCTCGATCCCGAAGTGGTACGGGAAGGCCATCCGGGCGGTGGCGACCGGGCCGTCCGCGCTCTGGTTGGCGACCGCCGAACCGGCGAAGTCCTTCACCTGATCGATCGATGTGGGCGAGGTGAAGGTGATCTTTTTGATGGCGTGAGTGGCGTCCGCCACGAAGAGGGCGCCGTTGGCGAACACCAGGCCGATCGGTCGATCGAACCTTGCGGAGGACCGGCCGAGCGCGGATCCGTTGGTGGCGCCGCCGGCGATCGACGCGGTCGGGCTGGTGCCGTTCAGCGGGATCGCGCGGATGCGGTGGTTCGCGGTGTCCGCCACATAGAGGTGGGCCCCGCCGGGGGCGATCGCCAGCTGTCCGGGGCTGGAGAACAAGGCGGTGGTGCTCACCGCGTCGGTGTAGCCGCCATTCCCCGTCGGCGAGCCGGCGAGGACGGACACGGTGATTCCGTCGGATGAGAGCTTGCGGATCCGATGGCCGCCGAGCTCGCTCACGTAGAGGTTGCCCTGCGCGTCCTTGATGAGCTGGCCCGGCAGGTTGAACTGGGCCTGGACGAAGGAGCCGCCGTTGGCGTTGCCGCTATTCCCGTTGCCGGCGAAGGTCACCACCGTCTGGGTGGCGGCGATGTAGCGGCGGATCCGTTGGTTGGCGCTGTCGGCGATGAGCAGGTCGCCGTTGGATTCGAGGTACAGCCCCATCGGCGTGCGGAACTTCGCACCGGCCGCAGGCCCATCCAGAAAGCCGTCGCTCCCCGAGCCCGCCACGTCCGAAACTATTCCTCCCGCGATCTTCCGGATCCGGTTCGAGCCGCTGTCGCTCACGTACACGACTGTCCCGGCCGCATCGACCGCCACGCCCATCGGCTCGCAGAATTCGGCCTGGGCCGCAGGGCCGATCTGGTCCCCGCACCTCCCCGAACCGGCGAGCGTGGTCACCACCCCGGCGGTGTCCACCTTGCGGATGGCGTGGTTCCCGGTGTCCGCGACGTAGAGGTTGCCGGCGCCATCCACCGCGATCGCCGAGGGGAAGGAGAAGCGCGCCTGGTCCAGAGGACCGTCGCGGAAACCGGCTGCGCTGTTCTGCCCGACGAGCGTGAAGAGGCACCCGCTCACCTCGTCCACCGTGCCGTCGCAGTCGTTGTCGAGCCCGTCGCAGCGCGTCTCGTCCGCCTCGTAGTCGGGGCCGTAGCTGCAGGCGGAGAAGCCGGCATCGCCTTCGCACACCGGCGGCGCGGCGGTCGCGCACACACCGAGGTTCAATGGGCACGCGGGCGGCGTGACGTCGTCGTCGGTGAGCCCGTCGCAGTCGTTGTCCCGCCCGTCGCAGATCTCGGGCTGGCTCTCGCCGGCGACGGTGTCGCAGGTCAGCACCCCGCCGGTGCAGACGAACTGTCCCGTCCGCGCGCACTCGCCCAGCCCGGCGTCGCAGGGTTGGCCGAAGCGCGGATCGTCCTCACACGATCCGGCGTCGCTCGTGCCGCCGTCCGTCCCATCGCCCGCATCCGCCGGCCCCGCGTCGACGCCTGCGTCGGAGCCGGGCAGCTCCTTCGGCTCCACGCAGATTCCCTCCGGGCTGCAGAGGCGCCCCGCGCTGCACGGGTGGGCATCGTCGCACGCCTTCCCGGGCGGAATGGACACGTCGACGGAACACGCCGCGCAGCACGCGAGCGCACTCAGACACAGAAGGCGGATGGGAACGGCCGGGGCTGCCACGCGCCCGACTGTAGCGCAGCCGGGCAGGCGGAACGGTCAGCTCGCCAGCGCTTGCTGGATCTTCTCCACCGGCCAGGTGTCCGGGCCGTAGCGTCCGAGGATGTTGGGCCGCGGCCGCGTGCCATCCAGCAGGAACGGACCTTTGCTTCCTGCCTTGAGCGCGTAGCCCGCCTCCGGCTTCACCGCGACGATGTCCTTCGGCACGTCGCGCCCGAGCAGGACCCTGCTCACGCGCAGCTTCACGACCTGCCGGCCGACCTTCCCGGTGCCGGTGGTGCCGGAGGGAGGCGGGTTCTTCGGCGGCGGGGGTTGTTCGATGACCTCGACGACGTTGGCCTCGACGACCCACTTGGCGGACGGGAGGACTTCTTCAATCGGTTCTGGAGGCAGCGCCATGGCGTCGGGCTCCGGAGGTGAGGCACGAATGATGCCGGATTGGCGTCAGGGTGTCAGCAACGGCGAAGGCGCCACGGGTCACCGGCGCCCGAAGAGCCTTCTGATCCCCCCGAACAGCCCGCCCTCGCGGGCATTTCCGCCCTCCTCCTCGCCCGGGAGGGGGGCGTTCGCCCAGACCGCCTGCCGGATGGCTTCGGAGGCGTCCGAGGTCGCCAGCGTCACCTCCGTCCGGGCGCCCGGGCTCTGCGCGGTCACCTGCAACAGCCCGTCCGGGGAGAGTATGAAACGGAGGTTCGCCTCGCCGGAGCGCTCGGGCGACAGCTGAAGAGAGCCCAGGTATTCGTTGTCTTCCGCAGTGCCGGCGTCGCCCTGGAACACCGCCACGCCGAGCGGGACGCCCGCCTTCACCGGCAGGGTGAGGGTCTTCTCCGCGGGCAGCCGGGTGTTGCGGTCCAGCACCTTCTTCATCCCGCCGCCCTTCACGCCGATGCCGATCGGCAGCGAGAGGATCTCCGAAAGCACCACGCCGGTCCGGCCCTTCTCCTGCCGCGCCAGCGCGTGTCCGAGGATCGCCGCGCCCAGTGCCACCGCGCCGTGCGGATCCACGTCCGACCGGGTGGGGCGCCCGAGCGCCTCCGCCATCCGGCGGTGGACGAGCGGCGCCAGGCTCTGGCCACCCACCAGCAGCACCTCGTCAATGCTTTGAGATCCGAGGTTGGCCGCCTGCAGCACCGCGAGCGTGGTCTCGACGGTGCGTTCGACCAGATCCGCGGTCAGACCCTCCAGGGTCTGGCGGGTGAGCTCGGTGCGCAGATCCACCGGGCTGCCGTCGGGAAGAGTGGAGGCGAAGGGGACGTGGACCGCCGTGCGTTCGACGTCGGAGAGGGTGATCTTCGCCTGCTCGGCCGCGTCGCGGATCCGCTGGAGCGAGTGCAGGCTGCCGTCCGGGACGACGTGCGTGTCGTGCTCGAGCGCGCGGTTCAGCTCGTCGGCGACGCGCAGGTCGAAGTCCATCCCGCCGAGGAAGTTGTCGCCTCCGGTGGCCACGACATCGAGGTCGTCGCCAGTGATCTCCACGATCGACGCATCGAAGGTGCCGCCGCCCAGGTCGTAGACCAGCACCCGCTTGCGCGCGAGCCCGCGCCCGTAGCCGTACGCGAGCGCCACGGCGGAGGGCTCGTTGAAGATCCGCATCACCTCCAGCCCCGCAAGGCGCCCGGCCTGCAATAGCGCGCTGCGCTGGTGGTCGTTGAAATAGGCGGGCACGCAGAGCACGCACCGGTGGATGACCCGGCCGACCCAGGTCTGGGCCGCGTCCTTGAGCGTGCCGAGCAGCTTCGAGGCGATCTCCGGGAGCGAGAACGTCTTTCCGCGCAGCTCCACGCCGGCGTCGCCCTCGGGATCGGCGACGATTTTCCAGGGGAAGCGCTTGCTGACTTCGCGCACGTGGCGGCTGCGCGCGCGCCGGCCCATGAGCCGCTTGGCGCCGAAGACCGTGTTGATGGGGTCGATGAGGATCTGCGCCTTGGCGCGGGCGCCCACGAGGAAGCGCTCCTTCTCGTCGAGCGCCACGACGGAAGGCAGGCTGACCGTGCGCCCGTCGGCGGAGAGCGGCACGAGCTTCGCCACGCCGTCGACGAACACCGCGGCGCGGGAGTTGGTCGTGCCGAGGTCGATGCCGAGGATGACCTCATCCTGGGGCTGAGGCGCCGGGGTGGGGAGCTCGGGGACGGAGATCCGCCGCAGCGTGGTGCCGTTACGGCGGAAGCTCGACTGCGACGCGGTTGGGATCGAGGCCGGCGCGTCCGTGCCGTCGCGGTAGGGGCCGGGTGGCGACGACGTCGGGATTGAGTCCGGTGACTCTGTGCCGCTGCGGTGGAAGCCCGACTGCGACGCGGTCGGGATCGAGGCGGGCGAGTCCGCGCCGTTGCGGTGGACGCCAGACTGCGACGAGGCCGGAATCGAGGCGGGCGAGTCCGCGCCGTTGCGGTGGAAGCCCGACTGCGACGAGGCCGGAATCGAGGCGGGCGAGTCCGCGCCATTGCGGTGCAAGCCGGACGGCGACGAGGCCGGGCTCGAGGCCGGCGCGTCCGTGCCGTTGCGGTGCAAGCCGGACGGCGACGAGGCTGGAATCGAGGCGGGCGAGTCCGCGAGGTTGCGGTGGACGCCGGACGGCGACGAGGTCGGGCTCGGGGCGGGCGAGTCCGCGCCGTTGCGGTGGACGCCCGACTGCGACGAGGACGGAATCGATGCGGGCGAGTCCTCGAGGTTGCGGTGGACGCCAGACGGCGACGAGGCCGGGCTCGAGGCGGGCGAGTCCGCGCCGTTGCGGTGGAAGCCCGACTGCGACGAGGCCGGGCCCGAGGCGGGCGAGTCCGCGAGGTTGCGGTGCAAGCCGGACGGCGACGAGGCCGGGCTCGGGGCGGGCGAGTCCGCGCCGTTGCGGTGGACGCCAGACTGCGACGAGGCCGGAATCGAGGCGGGCGAGTCCTCGAGGTTGCGGTGCAAGCCGGACGGCGACGAGGCCGGGCTCGAGGCGGGCGAGTCCGCGAGGTTGCGGTGGACGCC
>JADGHL010000084.1 GCA_019686135.1 Myxococcaceae bacterium
ACTGAGCTCGGCCGGAGCGGGGGATCCCGCACGACGCCTGCGGCCGGCCTCACGGGGCCTGCGGGTGCCTCCTTTAGCGCCGCGACTGGACGGACCGCTTGAACCCGCGCGCGGACTGCGGCCAGTCTCACCGGGACCGCGGACGCCACTTCTCGCACTGAACTCGGACGGAGCGCGGGAGCCGACGCGGCGTCTGTGGTCGGCCTCACAGGGACTGCGGTCGACCCTTCGGGCGTGCAGGAGGTTCGCGCGGTGGCCGCGAAGCGGAGACGGAATCCGAATCCGGGCCCCGCTGCGTCGTCCCGGTGCCAGACAAGAGGCCGGAGCCTGGCGCCACGTTCACCTTCCCCGCTGGATCCCTCTCCTCCTCCCGGGTGCTTCAACGTGGAGTCCGGACATGACCCATCCACGACGGAGTCCCGCGCCGGAGCTCGAAACCCCGCTCGCGTCCCCACCGCGTCGCCGCCCCACCCTGGTCCGCCTGCCGGCCCCGGCGCGGTCAGCCACGCGCAGGCGGCCAGCAACACCGCCACGCTCACGACGCGACCCGCCCGTCGTACGCGGGCGACTTCCGGTAGCGCTCCACGACCACCGCCAGCACCACCTTGAGCACCGCGGCCACGGGCACCGCCAAAAGGACGCCCACGAAGCCGAACAGCTCGCTGAAGCCGAGCACGGCGATGATCACCGCCACGGGCTTGAGCCCGACTCGCTCGCCCACGATGCGGGGCGTGATCACCAGCCCCTCGAGGAGCTGCGCGCCGAGGAACGTCGCCACCACCACCACGAGCTGCCAAGGGCCCTGCCACGAGAGCATCAGCCCGAACGCCGCGAGCACGATGCCCACCGCCGTCCCCAGGTACGGGACCATGTTCCCGAACCCGGCCACCAGCCCAATCAGGATCGCCATGTCCACGCGCGCGGTGGACAGGCCCACCGAATAGATCACCGACAGGATCGCCCCGACGGTGATCTGCCCTTGCACGAACGCGGAGAGCACCTCGTCCACCTGCGCGAACCGCCGGCTCACCAGCGCCGCCGCCCGGCGCGGCAGAAGGTTCTGCAGCTGCCTGAGCAGCACGGGGTAGTCGCGCAAAAAGAAGAAGCCGATCACCGGCACCACGAGAAGGCCGAGCACGGTGGCCACGAACCGCGCGGTGTTCTGCGCGAACGACGTGGCCAGCCGTGCCACTGCCGGGCCCACGCTCTTGACCAGCTCCGACGCTTCTGTCCCCAGCTCTTCGGTGCGCTGACGGATGAGCTCGGGCAGAGAAATCCCGAGCGCGCTCTCGATCCGCGGGATCACCTGCTTCGACGCCTGGCGGAAGAACTCGGGCAGCTTGGAGGCCTCGTCCCGCACCACCGGGACCAGGTACCAGGCGAAGGCGGCGAGCAGGAGCACCAGCACGGCGAACACGGTCACAGTGCCCCACGTCCGCCCCAACCCGCGGCGTTCGAGGAAGGTGACCAGCGGGTTGAGCACGTACGCGACCGCGAGCGACAGGAGCACCGGCACCGCCACGCCGGCGAAGATCGCGATGAGCCCGAAGACGCCCAGCAGCGCAGCGGTCGTCGCGCCCGCCCAGATGAAGTCGATCCGCCGCGCCTCGGCTTCGTCGAGCAGGTGCTCGGGATCGGGCGAGGGGCCGACGACGCTGAGCTTGCCCCGGGGCGAATCGCCGGGCTTCACCCGTGGGTTCGACTTTCTCTTCCGGGCGATGGCGGGGACCTTCCGGGCACGAAGAACAGGTAACCGAACCGCACCCAGTATTGCAGACAGGAAAGCGCCACGCACAGGCCGGCGACGATCGCCACCGCCACGGTGTAGCCCTCGACCGTGTGCGGAGCGTGTGGACTCTCCACGCCGAGCCCGAGCACGATCGCCACCACCGTCGAAAAGGTGGCGTACTTGCCGACCCGACTGGGCATGGTGGGGATGGCGAGCCGCTTCCGCCGCACCACCCACGCGCCGATCGCCATCGGCACGTCGCGAATCAACAGCACCGCCAGAAGCCACCCCGGCAGCGTGCCCTCCGCCACCAGCGTCGCCAGCGCGGTGACCACCAAAAGCTTGTCGGCGACCGGGTCGATCACCCCGCCCAGCCTGGACCGCTGATTGAGCACCCGGGCCAGAAATCCGTCGAGCAGATCCGACGCGGAGGCGATGACGAACACCCCCAGCGCCCACTCCGGCTCGCCACGCAGGCGCAGCCACAGGAACACGGGCACCAGCACGAGCCGCGCCAGGGAGATCGCGTTGGGAATGTTGAGTGCGCCGGCCAAACGGCGCGACCTTAGCTACTGGGCAACGAACTTCGCGAAGGCGTCCTTCGGCTCCGGCTTCGGCTCAACACACCACAGCTCCTCGCCGACGGTGACCGACATGCCCTGCTGGAGCTCCGCGAAGCGCTTCTCCCACTCGTCCTTCGAGATCTCCTTCGGCCCGGGGACCTGGGTGCGCGGCCCCTTCTGGCCCTTCTTCGGGGCGCAGGTGGACTGGGCGGTGCTCGGCTTCACGGTGGCATCCACCGCCACCTTCCCTTCGGACACCCAGACGGTGGTGGTCTTCGGCCGGGTGCTGCGCGCCAGCGCCACCGCGTCGATCCGGAAGACGGTCCCGCGCACGCCCGCCACTGCGCGGTCGGTCTTCACCTCGAACTTGGCATCGCCACCGGCCACGAACTTCTTCACCTTCGACCAGAAGCGGCCCACGCTGAGCGTGGCGGAGAAGCGGGTCTGTTCGCCGAACGTGGCCTCGTCGATGTGCAGGGTGCTGTTCTCGTCCAGGGCGATCACGCTCTCGTCGTTGAGCTGGATCTTCACCCGGGTGCCCTTCCCGGTGGTGATGGTGTCATCGAGCGCGATCTCGTCCCCGACCCGGGCCTTCGCCACGCTCCCGTCCGCGGCCGTCCGCTTCACGTCGGTACCGGCGATCTCCGCGAACTTCCCCACTCCGTCGGCGAACGCCGGGGTGGCGCCCGAAAGGATCAGGGCAGCGAAGGCTGCGGTCGAAACGGTGCGAACGGCGATCATAGTCCTGCTCCCTGCGCTGGCCCGTTCGGCACGAGCGCGATGGTGAGCACCGCGCGCGCGCCGCCGGCCTGGTAGTACGTCTGGTACGGCCGAAACCCGGGCTTCTTCACGTCGATCCGGTGGAGCCCCTCTCCCAGCACCAGCCGGTCCGGGCGACCGGCGAAGTCCGCGCACAGGCCCTGCGGCACTCCGTCCACCGCCACATCCGCGTCCTCGGGCTCGCAGTGCAGCTCCACGTCCCCTTTCCGCTTGGGCGCGGAGGCCATCAGCGCCTCGGCCCTGGCCACCGCCGGCTGGGTTGGGGCGCTGACACAGCCGGCCAACGCCACGAGCGCCGCCGCCACGCGCCTCACTTCAATGACAGCTCGACCCGGTTGGCGCTCTTGGCGGTGACCATCACCTTTTTGCCTTGGAAGGTGACGTGCTTGCCGCCGGCGCTGCGGAACTGCGACGCGAGGTCGCCGGAGCTGCCCACGAACACGACGTCGTAGTTCGCCGTGCCGTCGGCGTAGTTCACGTCCACCGCCTGCACGCCGCGCCGCTGCTCGAGCACCTTCTTGAAGTCCTCCGCGGCGCCGTAGTCCGGCAATCCCTTCACGTCCACCACCACTCGGGTGCCGTTCTGCGCGCCGTTGGAGAGCGAGTCGTAGATGAGCTTGCGGATCTTCCCGAGGATGTTCGGCTCCTCCACCCGGACCAGGTCATAGGTCGTGCGCTCGTAGGAGATGAGCGCGTGGACCTGGCTGGCCTTCTCCCGGTCCTTGCCGTCGTAGGTGATCTTCCCGGCCACCGTGCCCAGCTGGGTGCCTGTGTCGGTGGCGAACACGGTGATGCTGTACTCGCCGGTCACCATGAACACCGGCAGGCCCTTCACCATGGGGCGCGGCACGCTCTCGAGGTCCTGCTGCCGGAAGGCGGCGGTGCCGTAGAGGACGTAGTCGGCCTTCGTGAGGTTGCCGATCTCCTTCGCCTCGGCCTGGCCCAGGGCCACGCCCGCCCCGAGCTTGAGCTTGCCGTTGGCAAACGCGGGGTCGATGAGCGTCCAGCCATCCGCCCGCAGCTGCTTCGTCAGAATGTCGCTCATCACGCCGGTCTGAGTGACCACGCCCTTCGGATCGATCACCTGCTCCTGGAGGAGCACGATCAACCGCTTGCCCTCGAGGTTCTTCACCAGCGCCTGGACCGCCTGCAGGTCCTTGTCCAGCGACGCGGTGGAGACCTGCGCGGTGAGCTTGCAGACGATCACCCCACCGTCACGGGTGTACGTCGGCGTGGAGTACGACTTCACGTAGCCCGCCGAGTTGCTGAAGATCCGGTCGGAGACGAGCTGGCTGTTCCGCGTGAGCGTGGTGGCGGAGACCATGGTCCCGGCGACCTGCTCCACCGCGTTGCGCAGCGCGGCCTTCTTCGCCTCCTCGCGCGCCTTCACCTCGTCGTTGTCGACGATGGCCGCTTCGCCCGTCGCCTCGACCGACTTCACTGCGTCCGCCGCGTGGACGGCGCCGGCGATTAGGAGGAGGACTGCCGAAAGCTTCAAGCTCTTCATGGGGGTCCTCACTGGGTGACGATGATCACCCGGCCCTCGGCCAGGTAGGAGTTGTTGGATTCGCCGAGCTTCTTCACGTCGTCGGCGGAGAGCACCAGATCGCTGCCGGTCGCCCGGGCGGCCTTCACCACCAGCGGGTGCGCTCCGACGCGCTCGCTCTTCTTCGCGTCTTCGATCGACTTCGCCCAGGCCGCGACGCCGTACGCCTTACGCGCCTCCTCGGACAGCACGTCGGCGGCGTAGACGGCCTTGCCGCTCTCGTCGACGAGCCGCGGGGCCAATGCCGGCGAGAGGTCCTTGATGCCCCGGGCATCCACCACCAGCCCGGTGTTGGTCTGCGCGCCCTCGGTCTTGAGCGCCACGCCGCTCTCCCCGGTCGGCACCAGCGCCCCGGTGAGTGCCGCCAGCGGCACCTCGACGTCGATCTCCACGCCGGAGTCGGAGAAGTAGCGCTTGGCGGTGATTTTGAAGCCGCGGATCACGCCCTCCACCTTGCCGCGGATCTCGTCGTTGGACGCCATCGCGTCGCCGACGGTGCGGCCGGCGGAGATCTGGATCCCCTTGACCTGCTCGAGCAGGTTGCGGAAGGCGTCCATCTGCGCGGCGCGTTCGGCGCCGAGCCGCGCCTGGGCCGGGTTGGCCGCCTTCATGTCCGGGGCGCCGGACCCGGTGGCCTTGATCACCTGGCCCTCCCAGTTCACGCCCGCCTCGGACTTCTTCGACTCAGCCTTCTTCGGAGTAGCCTGGGCCTCTTTCGGGCCGGCGCTCGCCGTCGACATCAGGGCGAACGGCAGCGCGACGGCCAGCAGATGAACCAATCGCTTCACGGGAACGTCCTCCGACGCAGTGTGCGCACAACGACGCGGCCGGTGCAGTGACCATTCAACAATCCGATTTCACGGGGTGTCAACGCTTCCCCGCGTTCGCCACCGCGCGCCGGAGTCTTCCGGTGAGGGCTACCCGTCGTGGGAGAAGCGCGCGACGTAGTTGTCGATGAGGCGCTTGTGGCGTTCGGTGAGCAGCGTGAACCGCACGCCGGATCCTTCGACGTCCTCGCCGAGCCACTCGCGGACGACCTCGCCCTCTGCGTAGATGACCTCGTCGGTGCCTGGGAGCTGGAACTGCAGGCCCACGCGCTTCTTGTGGTGCTGGGGTTCGATCAGGTGGGCCAGGCTGAGCCCATCCGAAGAGATGTTCGCCGCGCGCGCCATGTACGGAACGCCGCCCACGTACTTGTTCAGGTAGATGTCCAGAGGCGCACGGGCCTTCTTCCGCTTGTCGCTCATGAGTCGCATCCCCTCCGCTCTAGCGCGCGACAGTGGGCAACGTGCCGGTCGCGAGCTGTAGCGCGAAGCGTAGGTGGGGAGATCGATCGGTCAAGAATTCGGTCTGCCGTCTTCCGTCTGCCGTCCGCAGCTGGCGTGGTGTGTTTCCCATTTTTCGCGCCGGCGGACGGAGTCCTGAATGGTCCTCGACATTGCGTCGTCCGCTTCAGTAAGGAGGCGCCCTCACTGAAAGGCACGTTCATGCACAAGGCATTCGGAGTGGTGGTGACGCTCGCGTTCGCGGGCGCGGCGATGGCGCAGACGCCGAAGACCGATGACGAGAAGGCGCTCTACGCGCTGGGCTACTCGATCGGCCAGGACTTCCAGCTCAGCAAGAGTGAGCTGGAGATCGTCCGCAAGGCGCTCGCCGATGGTTCCTCCGGCGCGAAGGCGGCCGTCGACATCGATACGTACGGACCGAAGATCCGCGACGTGGCCCGCGCACGCGCCGAGGCCAAAGCGAAGAGCGAGGCCCCGAAGAACAAGGCCGCGGGCAAGGCGTTCGCCGCGAAGGCCGCGAAAGAGAAAGGCGCCCAGGTCGAGAAGTCGGGCCTGGTCTTCGTGCCGATCAAGGAGGGCACCGGCGCTCAGCCCAAAGCCACCGACACGGTGAAGGTCCACTACCGCGGCACGTTGATCGACGGCACCGAGTTCGACTCCTCGTACAAGCGGAACAGCCCCGCCGAGTTCGGGCTCAATCAGGTCATCCCCTGCTGGACCGAGGGCCTGCAGAAGATGAAGGTGGGCGGCAAGGCGAAGCTGGTCTGCCCCGCCGACATCGCGTACGGCGACATGGGCCGCCCCTCCATCCCCCCGGGCGCCACGCTCGTGTTCGAGGTCGAGCTGCTCGACGTCAAGAAGAGCTGAGCGCCGCCTCCGTCGCGCGCAACAGCGCCTCCGGGCCCACCGGCGCGCCCGTCGCGTGAATCATCCAGGCGTCGGGCGTCACGCTGCCGAAGCTCGCCATCTGTTCGAACTCGGCGCCGAGCGGGCGGGTGCAGGTCTTGAAGTGCTCCTCCACCTGCGCGGTGATCATCAGGCCGATGGGATAGTCCGCAAGGTACAGCGGGTAGGCGATCATGTGCGAGTACACCGCCAGAAGCGGCGAGTCCGTCGTCCCCAGAAGCGGCGCGTAGTACCGGTTCCAGACGTCCCGGGCGATCTGCAGGGTCGCCTCCTTCAGCGCGGCCGGCGTCGCATCGGGGTGCGCGTACATCCACTGCCACACGCGGAGGTCCACCAGCGAGACCCCGGCGAGCTCCCACGCCTGCATGAAGTCGGCGAGCACGTTCTCGCGCTCCGCCGCCGGGTCCGGCTTCGACAGCCCGAGCAGCTCGAGGTCCCGCCTCTGGAAGACGAAAGCGAGCGCCTCGGTGAACGCGTTGTTCGGCACGCCCGCAAGCAGCGTGTGGTCCACGTCGTAGAGCGAGAACACCTGCTCCACGTTGTGCCCCAGCTCGTGCACCGCGATGTTGTAGCCCTTGTAGTCCATCCCGCCCTTCTCTACCCGGGTGCGCAGGTGCGGGAAGTCGCCCCGCCGCGCCGCCGGCATCGCGTGCCCAGCGCCGCGCGAGGGATCGACCCGGATCCGTTCGGCCACGTACTGCGCGCGGTCCGGCGCGAAGCCGAGCTCGGTGAGGATGCGGGGGATGTCGCGGGCGAACGCGTCCGCCGTGGGGTAGCGCTTTCGCGTCAGCTCATCCAGCTGCGCCTCGGAGATCTTCGAGCGCGCCTTGAAGCCATCGAACCAGATGTCGTAGGGCTCGAGCTTCCGCCCCAGCCGCCGCTCCATCTCCTTCGCCACCTTCGCCGCCTCTGGCGAGGTGAGCAGCTGAGTCAGCATCGCCTCCACCCGCTCCAACGGGAGCTCGCGCTCCTGCTCGAACACCCGGGCGATCAGCGTGGGCGCCGAGGGCGAGTACGGATCGGCCTTTTGGTGCGCGTGGAACTGCGCAAGGAGCATGGCGTAGCGCGTGTCCGGCTCGAACGTGGCGTCCACCTTCACGCCGGCGGTGCGGGCCGGCGCGTCCGGCTCCACCTCGTCCGCCGGCGCGGCGACCACGGTGTTGGTGAACGGGTTCCAGTCCACGCGCGGGTTGTCGATCACCGAGTGCGGGATGGTCTGGGTGACGATCCGCTCCATCACCTTCGCGATCGCCCGCTGCCGGGCGAGCCCCTCGGGTCCGGCCGCGTACCCGGCCTTGATCTCATCGCGCAGGTTCCAGTGGGTGATGAGGCGCTTGCCCTTCGGGAAGAGCCGCTCGCCGCCGGGGCCGAGCACGTGGTGGGCCCAGATGTTGTACTGCGCGATGTAGAGGTCGGCCTCGGAGGCCACGCGGGAGATCTCCTGCATCACGCCCGCGGGCACGCGCCGCTGGAAGCGCCCCGCCAAGCGCGCCTCCGCCCACTGCGCGCGGGTCCAGGTGGACGCGTTGGCGTTGCGCTCGGCCAGCGTCGTCAGCGGCCAGTTGAGCAGCACCACGAAGGCGATCTTCGAGTCAAAGAGATCCTCATTCAGATGGGCCGCGGGATCGAACGCGCCCAGCAGCGGATCCACCGGCAGCACCGGCCCCACATCCACCTCGGCGGGCCAGCGCAGCGCGCGGCCGATCTCCAGCTCGTGTCCATCCAGCTGTTCGAAGACCCACTCCAGACGATCGCGCGTGGCCGCCAGCACCGCCGGGTCGGCGATGAAGTGTTCGCGCGCAAAGGCGGCGAGGTCACCATCCTCGGGTCGCCACAGCGCGGCGACCTGCATGAGGCCCCGGTGGATCCGCGCGCGCTGGGCCTCGCCGTGGCTGGCCACCATGTCGGCCTCGAGCGCGCCGATGTCGACCTGTGCGGGCGATGGGGACATGGCGGCTTCCGTCGGGCTGCCTTTCGGAGCGGTGGCGCAGGCGGAGACGGCCAGCACGGCCGCCCAGAGGGTGAGCAGGCGGGCAGACGGCATCATTCCAGAGAGCCTTTCGGCGGATTGGGCAAAGAGAAAGGGCCCGGCCCGTTCTGGCGGACCGGACCCTTCCGGGAAGTCGATTCTCCGCGAATCAGATCGCGCGGACGTTCTGAGCCTGCAGACCCTTCGGGCCGCGGGTCACGTCGAACTCCACCTTCTGACCCTCGGCCAGGCTCTTGAAGCCCTCAGCCTGGATCGCGCTGAAGTGGCAGAACACGTCCTCACCACCGCCGTCCTGGGTGATGAAGCCAAAGCCCTTCGCGTCGTTGAACCACTTCACGGTACCAGTCGCCATCTTGTTCTTCCTTCTGCGTTCTTCCGGGGGAAGGTGAATCCTGTCCCCGCACGTCGCACGTCCCTACGTGAGACGAGAAGAATGTACGCAAGCGGCCGACACAAAAGCAAGGCGGGTGGGCCTGACTCCTACCAGCCGCACTGTCGACCTTTGTTCTGTTCCTTGAGCCAGGCCTGCAGCGGCTGGAAGTAGTCGAGCAGCGCGGTCGCATCCATCTGGCGTTCGCCGGAGATCGCATAGAGCGCTTCGGGCCAGGGCTTCGACGCGCCGAGCGCCAGCATCGCCTTCAGCTTCGCGCCCGCCTTCTTGTTGCCAAAGATGGAGCACTCGTAGAGCGGGCCCTTGAAACCGGCCGCCCGGCACAGCGCGCGGTGGAACTGGAACTGGAGGATCCGCGCGAGGAAGTAGCGGGCGTACGGGACGTTCGCGGGGATGTGGTACTTCGCGCCGGGGTCGAAGTCCTTCTCGCTGCGCGGCAAGGGCGCCGAGACGCCCTGGTACGTCTCGCGCAGCTCCCACCACGCCCGGTTGTACTCGGACGGCTTGATCTTTCCGGAGAAGACGTCCCACCGCCACTGGTCGATCAACTTGCCGAAGGGCAAAAACGCCACCTTCTCCAGCGCGTCCTTCATCTGCACGTTGATGAGGCCCTTCTGGTCTTTGGGGAGCTCCTTCAGAAGGCCGAGCTGCTTGAGGTACGCGGGGGTGATCGACAGCGTGAGCGCGTCGCCGATCGCCTCGTGGAAGCCGTCGTTGGCGCCGGACTGATAGAGGACCGGCTTCGTGTAGTAGTTGATGTAGTAGTAGATGTGCCCGAGCTCGTGGTGGATCGTGACCAGGTCCTCCTCGGTCGCCTGGATGCACATCTTGATGCGCAAATCCCCCGAGTAGGTCACGTCCCACGCCGACGCGTGGCAGACCGCTTCGTGATCCTGCGGCTGCACGAACATCGACCGCTCCCAGAAGGTCTTCGGCAGCTTCGGCATCCCGAGGGACACGAAGAAGTTCTCGCCGGTGGAGACCATCTTCTTGTAGTCCCAGTTCTGCTTCTTGATCTCCGAGGTGACGTCGAGCGACGCCGCCCCGGGGTACGGCTCCACCAGCGGCCAGATGTTGTTCCACTCCTGCGCCCACATGTTGCCGAGCAGGTGCGCAGGGATCGGCTTGCCGTCGGGGACCTTGTCCTTGCCGTACTGTTTCTGCAGCTGGGCGCGCACGTAGCAGTGCAGGTCCCGGTACAGCGGCTTGACCTGCTCCCAGAGGCGGTCGGTCTCCTTCTCGAACTCCTCTGGCGGCATGTCGTAGCCGTTGCGCCACAGCTCGCCCAGGTTGTCGTAGCCGATCTCCCGGGCGCCCTCGTTGGCGAGCGTCACCAGGCGCTCGTAGAGCGGCCGCATCGGCCGGGCGATCTGGTGCCAGCCCTGCCACGCGTCGAGCAGCTCGTCATAGTCACGGCTCTCGGCCAGCACCCGGGACAGCTCCAGCAGATCGCGGCAGCGCTCCTTGCCGTCCTTGCCCTTCGAGCAATACTCGCCCTTGCCGTAGATCCCCTCCAGCTTCGCGGCGGTGGCCGCCAGCTCCTCGCGCTTCTTCGGGTCGCTCGGCGCCGGCAGCGTGGTAGCGATGCTGAGCAGGTAGAGGAAGCGCTGGGTGTCCGCGTCCATCCCCTTCGTGGCCTTGAACTTCTGCGAGGCCGTGATCGCCTCGGTGAGGTAGGCCATGAGGGCTTCGTTGGCCCACGCGGCGAGCTTCTCGCTGTCGTCGGTGATGTACGTCGCCTTGATCCACTCGGCGGTGGACGACCGAGTCCACAGCTCCTTCAGGTCCTCGTTCACCTGGCGGGTGAACTTCTTCGCGTCCTCCGCGCTCGTTCCGGTGACGACCGGCGGGGTGACGGCGAAGGCGGTGGCACAGAGCAGAGCGGCGAGCGCGGCGGACGCAAGCGGGAGCGGTCTCATCATGGGCCGCGGGTATAGACGGACAGGCGCCCGGTTTCACCCTTTGCGTTTCACCTGAATGCCGGGCCGGGGGTCATCGTCTGCGAGCGCTGCACCATTTTTTTCGCGAGGTTCCACGCATGATCCGTCGCCGCAAGCTCCTCGGCCTGATCGCCGCCGTCCCCTTCGCTTCCGTGCTGATCCCGCGGGTCGCCCGCGCCGAGCACTACATCGCCAAGGTGTGCGGGAACTGCTCGTTCGGATCGAAGAAGGACAACTGCGCCCGGTGCGGGAAGTGGCGCGGCTCCACGGCGATCCCGGCGCGGCTGTGCAGCGAGCACGGCTTCGGCAGCAAGGGTGACAACTGCGTCGTCTGCGGCAACTGGGTCGGCTCGAGCTGGTCGAGGGCGCTTCTGTGCAGCGATTGCGGCTTCGGTAGCAAGAGGGACAACTGCGTGCTCTGCGGGAAGTGGGCGCCGTAGCGGGTCAGCGGGGCGGCGCCCCGAGGTGTTCGTTCAGAAAGTCGAACAGCTCGCGCCAGCAGGCGCGCGCATTCCTGCGGAACAGGAACGCGTGGAAGGCGTGCAGCTCGCCCGGGTAGTAGCGCGCCCTCACCTTCCCGCCCAGCCGCTCCACCGCGGCGGCCAGGCGCCGGGTGTCGTCCAGAAGCGGATCGCGCGTCCCGCACGGAGCGAAGAACGCCGGCAGCGGGCGCTCCGGAGGAATGCCCCGCTCGAGCAACACCAACGGATCCGCGAAGTCCAGCTCGCGGGGGTGCCGGAGTTCGCAGCGGTGGAAGTACGCGTCCGCCACCTCGGCGAGGCGGTCGTGCACCCACGGGCGAAGCCGCTTCCGCCGAAGGAAGCGCTCCGGGTCGCTCACCTGGAGGATCCCGCACGCCGCGAACACCGCGCGCGGCACGACGCCCGTGTCGAAGACCCTTTTCGCGAACGGCTCCTCGCGCCGGAAGACCGAGGCCAGCGCCACGCCGGTCGCCAGGTTCGCGCCGGCGCTCTCCCCTGCCACCACCAGACGCGACAGATCGCCGCCGAAGCGGTGCGCGTTCCGTGTCACCCACTCGTAGGCGAGCGCCGCGTCGCTGATCGCCGCCGGGTACGGGTGCGCAGGCGCGAGCCGGTAGTTGATGTTGAAGACGAGGTAGCCGCGGCGGGCGAACGCCAGCCCGAAGATCCAATGGGTGTCCTTGGAGAGGACGCGGAAGCCGCCGCCGTGGATGTACAGCACCACGGGCAGAGGCCCCGAGGACGCCTTCGGCCGCCACACATCCAGGAGGTGATGGTCCGCGCCGGAGTCGGAATATGGCTGATCGCGCAGAACCTCCACGCCGTGCAGCCGCGGGTGCGCGACGGGGAGCATCCGCCCGAGGCGCGCGGTCTGGAGGAAGAAGTTGTCCACCAGCGCCGCCCCCACTCTGCGCCGAAGCGACGCGGGAAACGGAAGCGGCGGACGCTGCCAGGGCAGCTGCGCCTGAAGTTCGATCATCTCCCCAACGCCTTCGCCACCGCGTTCACGATCTCCTCCTCGGTTGGAAACCCGGAGGCGGTCTTCTGGGCGACGACGCGGTCATCCACCGCGACCGTGAAGATCCCGTTGGAGCCGGGCTTCAGCTCCGAGTCCACATCCAGCTCCCGCTTGAGCGCGGCCGCCGCACGGACGGCCCTGGCCTGGTAGCCTCAAGCAGTGCAGTAGGTGATCCGGATCACGCTCATCGGCACGGATACTACTTGCGCATCGCGTCGGATGTAACGGCGACGAAGTGGCGGCCAACGTCGTGCACGCAATCGTTGCCCCCAGGCACGTGGCCCGCTACACCGCCCGGCATGGCCCATCCCACCGACGACCGCAATTTCCGGCTGCCCACTTCGATCCGGCCGACGCGCTACGACGCCCACGTCGCGCTCGATCTGTCTGCGCGGACGTTCGAGGGACGCGAGACGATTGAACTGGTGCTCGACGTGCCGGCCCGAGAGATTGTGCTGCACGCCGTCGAGCTGGAAGTGCGGAACGTCACGCTCGAGCGCGGCGGCGAGTCGGTTTCGGGCAAAGTCCGCGTCGCGCTGGCGAGCGAGACGGTGGTCGTGGAGCTCGAGCGCGAGGTGCCGAAGGGGCCGGCGGCGCTCAGGCTCGAGTGGAGCGGGAAGTTCAGCCCGGGCCTTCGCGGGCTGTACAAGGGCGGGAAGGTGGCGGTGACCCAGTTCGAGGCGGCGGACTGTCGCCGGCTGTTTCCCTCCTTCGACGAGCCCGCCTTCAAGGCACGTTGGGCGGTGACCCTGGATGTGCCCGCGGAGGCGACGGCGCTCGGGAACCAGCGGGTGGCCCATGAGGAGAGAAAGGGCGATCGCCGGATCGTCCGCTTCGCCGAGACCGAGGTTCTGAGCTCGTATCTGGTGGCGATCGCCGTGGGCGAGCTGGCCTCGTGCGAGGAGGAGTCCGCGGCGGGGATCCCGGTCAGGACGTGGGCGGTGCCCGAGAAGGTGCACCTCACGAAGTTCGGTCAGGACGTGGCGCTCAACGTGCTGCCCCGGCTGCAGGACTACTTCGGCATCCCGTACGCCTTCACCAAGGTGGACCAGGTGGCCATCCCCGACTTCGAGGCGGGGGCGATGGAGAACGCGGGCCTCATCACCTACCGCGAGGTCGCGCTGCTGGTCGATCCGAAGACCGCGTCGCTGCCGGTGCAGAAGCGCGTCGCCGAGGTGGTGACGCACGAGCTGGCGCACCAGTGGTTCGGCAACTGGGTGACGATGGTGTGGTGGGACGACCTCTGGCTCAACGAGGCCTTCGCCACCTGGATGGCCTACAAGATCGTCGACCAGTGGCGCCCCGGGTGGCGGATCTGGCTCAACTTCGACGCCGGCAAGGCCTCCGCGCTGGTGCTGGACGCGCTCTGGTCGACCCACCCGATCCGCGGCGAGGTGCACAACGCCGCCGAGGCCACCGAGAGCTTCGACGCCATCACCTACGAGAAGGGCGGCGCGGTGCTCCGGATGATCGAGAGCTACCTCGGCGAGGAGACGTTTTGCGACGGCATCCGCGCGTACATGAAGCGGCACGCTCGCGCCAACGCGGTGGCGGACGACCTGTGGCGCGCGCTCGCCGAGGCCTCGAAGGAGCCGGTGGTCGAGCTGGCCAACGCGTGGATCCGCCAGAGCGGTTACCCGCTCGTGACCGTGTCGCGCACCGGGAACACCGTGACCCTGTCGCAGCGGCGCTTCTTCAGCCAGCCCGGCGTGCGATCGGACGAGACGTGGCCGGTGCCGGTCATCCTCCGGTTCAGGGACGACGCCGGCGTGCACGCGCACCGCGTGCTGTTCCGCGGGACGACGCAGAAGGTCGACCTTCCGGCGGCGGGGGCCATCCGCTGGGTGTGCGGCAACGGCGGCGCCACCGGCTTCTACCGCGTGGCCTACGACGACGCGGGGCTCCGGGCGCTGGCGGAGGACCTCGCCTCGCTGGAGCCGGCCGAGCGGATCGCCCTGTTGAGCGACCGCTGGGCGCTGGTGCGCTCGGGCGAAGCGTCGATCGAATCGTTGCTGGAGCTCGTCTTCCGGTTCGGCGGCGAGCGCGACTACGCGGTGCTGGACGAGCTGGTCGGCCGGCTCGCGACGATCGACTACCGGCTGGTGTCGGACGCGGATCTGCCCGCCTTCCGCGCGGTGGTGCGGAGCCTGTTGCAACCGCTTCTGGATGAAGTGGGCTGGGACGCGAAGGCGGACGAGCCCGGAGACGTCCGTCAGCGCCGTGCGGCCATCGTGCGGGCGATCGCCGTGGTGGGCCGGGACGAAGGGGCGGCCCGGGAGCTGCGCGCGCGGATCGACCGGGTCCTCGCGGGACAGAAGGACGCGCTCGAAGCCCACCTCCACGACAGCGCGGTGGTGGCGGCTGCGCGCGCGGGCGATGCGGCGCTGTTCGACACGCTCTTGAAGGCCTTCCAGACGGAGCCCGACCCTGCCTTCAAGCGCCGCTACCTCTCCGGGCTGACCGCCTTCGAAGCGCCGGACCTGGTGCAACGGGCGATCGATCTGGCCTTCACGGACACCGTCCCGCTGCAGGACTTCGCCTCCTTCGTCTCCGGGCTGCTCGCGAACCCGGCGGCGCGCGCCCCGTTCTGGCGGACGCTGCAGCAACGCTGGGGCGCGGTCACCGAAAAGACCTCCAGCGCGCCCACCATCTTCCGCCGCGTCGTCGAATCCATCGGCAACCTGCGCGAACGCGCGGAGCTGGACGAAGCGAAGAAACACCTCGCCGCGCACCCGAGCCACATCGCCAAGCAAGCCACTGCGCAAACCCTCGAACGCCTCGAGCAAGACGTCGGACTGCGGGAACGCACGATGCCGGCCGTGACGCGGTGGCTCCAAAAAGGCAGTGCAGACTGACGGCGTGGTTCGTCATCGCCGTTCGTGGTGGGGTCCGGTGGTTCTTGAGTTTGTTTGGCGTGACCGCGTGGGCATGCGCGGGTCCACTGGCGGCGTTGAGTACCGCTAATCGCACCCCGGGCGGCGAGGCTCGTTCCCAATGCGACCTTGAGCACCCCGGGCGGCGCCCCTAGTGTGCGCCACCTCATATGAAACAGTACGAGAAGAAGCTGGACGCCCAGGGGCGCCCGTACCTCGAGACCTCGCTGCCGGGCGTGATGCTTACGCGCCTGCCGCTGCTCAACAAAGGCACCGCCTTCACCGAAGAGGAGCGCCGCGAGTTCGGCCTCTGGGGGCTTCTGCCCACCCACGTGTCCACACTCGAGGAGGAGGTGGCGCGCGCCTACACGAACTTCTCGATGTTCACCACGGACATCGACAAGCACATCTACCTGCGGATGCTGCAGGACCGCTCCGAGGTCATCTTCTACGCGCTGCTGGATCGGCACCTCGAGGAGATGATGCCGATCATCTACACGCCCACCGTCGCCCAGGCGGTCGAACAGTTCAGCCGCCTCTACCGGTTCCCGCGTGGGCTCGTCGTCAGCACCCGCAACATCGACGACGTCGACCAGCTCCTCGAGAACACCCCGTTCCCGGACGTGCAGCTCATCGTCGCTACCGACTCGGAGGGCATCCTCGGGATCGGCGACCAGGGCTTTGGCGGGATGGCGATCTGCATCGGCAAGCTGTCGCTGTACACGGCGGCCGGCGGCATCGATCCCGCGGTCACCCTGCCGGTGGAGCTGGATGTGGGGACCAACCGGCAGGATCTGCTCGACGATCCGCTCTACCTCGGCGTCAAGCACCGGCGCCTCGAGGGCGAGGCGTACGCGCAGTTCATGGACAAGTTCGTCTCCGCGCTCCGGCGGCGCTTCCCCAACGTGCTGGTCCAGTGGGAGGACTTCTCCAAGCAGAAAGCCTTCGACGTCCTCGAGAAGTACGTGGACGTCATCCCCTCCTTCAATGACGATATCCAGGGCACCGGCGCGGTCGTGCTGGCGGGGCTGTGGGCGGCCACCCGGAAGCTCAAGACCAGCCTCGCGCAGCAGACGATCCTCATTCACGGCGCGGGCGCCGGCGGCGTCGGAGTGGCGGCACAGATCGCACGCGGGCTGGAACACGAAGGCCTGAGCCTTCAGGAGGCGCGCGACCGGATCTTCCTCATCGACTCGAAGGGCCTCATCCTCGAAGACCGCAAGGGCCTCGAGCCCTACAAGCGCGCCTTCGCCAAGCCACGGGCGATGATCGCCGACTGGAAGTTCTCCGGAACCAACCCCACGCTTCTGGACACGGCGCAGAACGCCAAGGTGACGGTGCTCCTGGGCCTGTCCGGCCAGCGCGGCGCGTTCGACGAAGCCACCGTGCGCGCCGTCTGCGCGAACACGCCTTCGCCCATCATCTTCGCGCTCTCCAACCCCACGGCGAACAGCGAGGCCGTCCCCGAGGACATCTACCGCTGGAGCCGAGGACGCGCGCTGGTGGCCACCGGCAGCCCGTTCCCCGACGTGCAGTACGACGGCGGGCGGTATCCGATCGGACAGGGGAACAACGCGTTCATCTTCCCCGGGCTCGGCCTGGGGACGCTGCTCTGCGGCGCACGCAAGGTGAGCGACGGGATGCTGCTCGCCGCGTCGAAGGCACTGGCCGACTACACCGATCCGGCACGGCTCGCGCAGGGCGCCCTGTACCCGCGCATCGAGAAGATCCGCTCGGCCTCGCGGCGCGTGGCCACGGCGGTGGTCCAGCAGGCGGTAAAGGAGGGCCTCGCCACGCGCGTCATCCCCGACGACGTCCGCGGCTTCATCGAGAAGAACATGTGGCGCCCGGAGTTCCTGCCGATCCGCCGGCGGCCGGCGTAGCTGCGTCCTGGGCGCTGCGGTCGTCTGACGGCCGTCGTGAGTTCCGTGGCCGTGCGCCCTCGGGCATTGGCCCGGGGGGGCGCGTTCATCGTCACGGGCCTGTGCGGCCGTGGCGCTTCGGCCGACGCGCGATGGCGCTGGCGGCCATCACGGCCCGCGCCTCTTCGTCCAGCTCCACCCAGACAGCGTTGCAGCGGCGGCAGCCCATCTTCGCGCCTCCGGCGAACGTCAACAGTGTGCTGATCTCCACCGGATGCCCGTCCCCTTTCGGACACCGCGGACAGCGGGAGCCGCGCGCCAGCACCGGGTAGCTGGAATGGTACGGCGGCACGCGGAGGATCCGCAGCCACTCGACCACCGCGTCTTCGGTCCACTCCGCCTTGAGCTGGTTCCGCTCTCCGGTGACGAGCCCATGCTCGAGCGCCAGGTAATAGAGCCGCAGCGAGCGGACGTGGCTCTTCATGTCCAGGGCGCCAAACGCCCTCCCCAGCGCCACCACCAGCTCCGACAGCCGCCTGCGATCCAGGCCTGAACACTCGTGCAGCATGAATCCGATCCGGGCGCAACGGGGCCGCCGTCGCTGAAAAGGCATGGGTGGCGGCCGACCCGCCACGAGGTCCCCTCCCCGCCCGGATTGTTCGAAACTCCCATGCGCACCTCGGGGGCTCTTCGCATATAGAGGGCTCCCTCTCATGAGCCACAAGAACTCCCTGCTCACGCGGACCCTCGAGCGCTACGCGCGCCTCGTCACCCGCCACCCCGGCCTCGTTCTCCTTACGCTGATCGTGCTCGGGATTGCGTCCGCGTTCCTGGCCTCTCGCCTCCGCATCGAATCCGACCAGCTGAAGCTGATCTCGCAGGACCTGCAGGAGGTCAAAGACGTCAACCGCGTCGTCGACATGGTGGGCGGCGCCGGGCACCTGATGCTCGCGCTGCGCTCCAACGACGAGGCGACGCTCAAGCGGGTGGCCGACGGGATCTACGAGGACGTGCTCGCGCCGGACAAGGAGCACGTCCGCAACGTCACCTACAAGGTCCCGGTCGACTTCGTGCAGAAGAACATGGTCCTGTTCATCGACACGGAGGACCTGGCGGAGGCGAAGCGACGGATCAACGCCTACCTGAAGGATCAGATCCGGCGGAACAACCCGTTCTTCATCGAGATCCGCAAGACCGAGCCAGTGAAGCTCGACCTGCAGGACCTCATCGACAAGTACAGCAAGGTCGGCGACAAGAGCATCCGCGACGACTACTACATCTCGGACGATCGGCAGATGATGATGATGCTCATCAAGCCGATGTGGAACACCACCGAGCTGGAGCGGACGCGCGAGTTCATCGAACAGCTCCGCCAGAAGCTCACCGCGTGGGGCAGAACCCATGGGCTCGAGGAGCTCGCCGAGGACTACGACAAGATGGGCGACGCGAAGCACGTGTATTACGGCTTCACGGGCTCCTACAAAACGATCGTCGAC
This sequence comes from Myxococcaceae bacterium, assembly GCA_019686135.1. Lineage (GTDB taxonomy): Bacteria > Myxococcota > Myxococcia > Myxococcales > Myxococcaceae > JADGHL01. The sequence goes on from JADGHL010000084.1 coordinate 18,863, forward strand.
GACAGCTACGCGATCGACGAGTCGCTCTCTAAGGTGTGGGGGATCGCGCTCGGCGGGATCGTGCTGGTGGCGCTGATCTTCTTCCGCAAGCTCGCGCCGTCTTTCATCACCATCAGCGGGATGGCGCTGGGCACGCTGCTCACCCTGGGCTTCGCCAAGGTGACGCTCGGCGAGCTCAACATGGTGACGTCGATGATCGGCGCGATCCTGATGGGCTTCGGGATCGACTACGGCATCCACTTCATCTACCGGACGCGCATCGAACTGGGCCTGGGCAAGAACTACCAGCAGGCCATCTACGACGCGCTCGTCTACGCGGGGCGGCCGGCGCTGGTGGCGGCGGTGGTCACCTCGGGGTCGTTCTTCGTGCTGCTGGTCTCCGGCTTCCGCGGCTTCTCCCAGTTCGGCCTCCTCGCCGGCTTCGGGACGCTGATCCTCGGCGTGAGCATCTTCTCGTGGTGCTCGTCGATCCTGCTGTTGATCGGCCGCCGCTGGCCGGGCGCGCCGAAGCGGCTGATCGGCGAGATGAAGCTGCCGCCGTCCGACTCCAAAGGCGGCAACCTCCGCATCCCGCGGCCCGGGCTGGTGCTCGCGGCGACCGGCGCGGTGGTGCTCGGGGCGTGCGCGTTCGCCATCCCGTGGGCGGGCACCGACCTGCCGAAGAACCGCCCGGCCACGCTGCTGGAGAAGCTCAAGAGCGGCGTGAACTTCGACTACAACACCCGCTCGCTCTTGCCCGAGGACGCCCCCGGCGTGAAGCTCCAGGACGAGATCAACCGCCGCTTCGGGATCGCCTCGGATCCGGTCGCCGTCTACACGAAGGACCTCGCCGAGGCGAAGGAGCTCTTCGACGAGCTCACCGTGCACAAGGAGAAGTACCCCTCGGTGCGTCAGGTGGTGTCGATCTACTCGTTCGTTCCGCCGAAGAAGACCGCGGAGGCGAACGCGAAGATCCTCGCCGAGTGGCAGGAGGAGCTGAAGGACATCGACATCACCGCGCTGCCGCCGGAGATGCAGGAGAAGGCGGCGCTGTTCAAGGAGATCCTCGCCCGCCGCCCGTTCGAGGTGGAGGACGTTCCGCAGATCTACGCGGACATCTTCAAGAACCTCCCCACCTCGAAGAACAAGGGCTACCTCACGTTCCTCTACCCCGGCGTCGACGTGTGGGACGGGAAGAACCTGCTCAAGTTCGCGAACGAGACGGCGGTGATCACCGCTGCGAGCGGGCACCAGTACCGCTCCGCGGGGCTGGCCACGCTGTACGCGAAGCTGGCGCGGATCGTCCTCTTCGACGGCAAGCTGACCGTGGTGCTGGCGGCGCTGTGGATCCTCGTCATGCACTACCTCGACTTCCGCAGCGTGCCGCTGGCGCTCGCGTCGGTGATCCCGCTGTGCGTGGGCCTGTTGATGATGCTGGGGATCATGTCGCTGGTCGGCCACTCGCTGAACTTCATGAACATGATCATCCTCCCCATCCTCCTCGGGTTCGGCGTCAGCCACGGGCTGTATCTGCTCCACCGCTTCCTCGAGGGCACCTCCCCGGTGGTCGCCTTCCGCTCGGTGGGCGCGGCGGTGGCGGCCTCCACGCTCACCGCGATCACCGGCTTCGCTTCGCTGCTCTACGCCTCGCACAAGGGCCTGCAGTCGGTCGGCTTCGTGGCCTGCCTCGGCCTCACCACCACCCTGGTCGTCTCCTTCACGGTGCTCGCACCGGTCCTGCAACTCATCCACGACGGCCGGATGAAAAAACCGCGCGACGAAGACAAGGTCTCCGCCGACCTCGAAACCCGCTCTGCAGCGTGAGCGTTCGTGGTGAGCAGTGAGGGGTGAGTAGAGCGATCCTCCGGCGCTCACGCGCCTTGCGGATGGCCGGTACGGCACGGGATCTCGGGTGAGCGCGGTCGGACTCCATCGCGGGGTGACGCTCTCGGTCCTCGCCCGGACTCGCACCGAGGAGGATCATCATGAGGACCTTGGATGCAGCATCCAGGGACCTGGGGCGCGTCGGGTGCGGCAGGCGCTGGCTCCGCTGAAAGCGGCGATTTCGAGATTGGGCCGGCAGCGGGCGCACGACGAGGCGCGTTCGCTCGTCCGCTGGATCGAGGAGACGCCCCGCTATCGGGCGCTGGCCGACGGCGATCGCCGCCGCTCGGGCCGGCGCTTGCTGCGCCCTGACGTCCTTTTTCCTCCGGCGGAGCGCATCCGCCCACGGGTGCTCCACCTCCGCCGCGATGGCCTTGGCCTCGATGTGCCGTTGACTGCGCGCGACTGGCCCGCGGTCAACGAGTTGTTCGCGTCGCTTGCGGCCGGTGCCTCCCGCGCGGAGCTGCGCGCGTTCACGCGGACGCCGGTGACGGGCGAGCTGCTCGGGGCGCTCCGGGAGGCGCGCTGGCTTTCGGAACATGAGGGCCCGATCGACGTGCCCGAAGTCGGCGCAACGTTCGTCGGTCACAACACGGTGCTCGTCTCGTCCGGCACGATCCGGGTGCTCGTGGATCCGTACTTCCGCGGGGCGGCGGCGATCGACCTGCCGGGCTATCAGCCGCTGCGGCCGCGCGATCTCGGGCGCATCGACGCGGTGGCGATCACCCACACGCACGGCGATCACCTCCACCTCGGATCGCTGCTGGAGCTGCCGCGCGATACGCGGATCTTCGTCCCGGCCATAGCCCGCGAGAGCCTGTTCTCCACCGACTGCGCGCTCCGGCTCGCGCAGCTGGGCTTTCAGCGCGTCCATCCGCTCCGGTGGGGCGAGCACGCCCGCATCGGCGACATCGTGCTCCACGCCCTCCCCTTCTATGGCGAACAGCCGACCACCGGGCCATGCGTCTATCCGGACCTGTTCAACGAGGGGAACACCTGGCTGGTGATCACGCCGCGCTTCAAGGCTGCCTTCTTCGCCGACGCCGGCGACGATCGGCGCGGTTCGATGCGGTCGGTGTGCCGCCGCGTCCGCGAAGCCCACGGGCCCATCGACGTCCTCTTCTGCGGCATCCGGGGCTTCTCCCTGGAGCCGATCTTCTTCGGGTTCACCACGCTGGAGGCATACCTCGTGGGCGTGCCGCTTCCGGCACTCACGACGCCGCAGCGCCTGATGGCGGATCCCGCGGAGGCGCTCACGCTCGCGGAGCTGCTCGGAGCCTGTTGGCTGGTGCCCTGCGCCGACGGCGGCGCGCCCTGGTACTGGCGCGAGGGGATGGGCCCGCGCTACCCGGGCTATCCGGGCGAACCGGTCGAGGGCGCGAGCCGCTTCGACGAGAACCCGGACGCCGATCCGTATCCGGAGCGGCTCATCGACGTGCGTCGCCGGCGCGGCACGGGCCCACGGCCGCTCATCCTCCGCCCGGGCGAGGCGTTCGCATGGGAGCGCGGACGCCCCGGGGTGCGCTCCTTCGAGCGCTTCCGCTGGCCGTTCGAGCCGCTCTCTCGCGGCCGGAACAAATCGCAGCGCGCGCGGTAGGGTGCCCGCTCCATGGACCTGCTCGAAAACGTCGTGCAGCCGTATGCCTGGGGTTCGCGGACTGCAATCGCCCGGCTTCAGGGCCGGCCAGAGCCCTCGCCCGGGCCAGAGGCGGAGCTGTGGATGGGCGCGCACCCGCAGGCACCCTCGCGGCTCATCCGCGCCGGAGTGCCGCTGACCCTGATCTCCGCGATCCAGGCGGCGCCGGAGCGCGAGCTGGGGCCCGACATCGCCCGCGCCTTCGGCGGCACGCTGCCGTTTCTGCTCAAGGTGCTCGCTGCCGAGACGCCGCTGTCGCTGCAGGCGCACCCGAGTCTCGACCAGGCCCAAGAAGGCTTCGCCCGCGAAAACGCCCTCGGCATCCCGCTCACTGCGCCACAGCGCAACTACAAGGACGCGAACCACAAGCCGGAGCTTCTGTGCGCGCTCACGGCGTTCGACGCGCTGTGCGGGTTCCGCGACGTCCGCGAGACGATCGCGCTCTTCGGTTCGCTGGGCGTGCCGGAGCTGGACCCGCTCCTTCGGCCGCTGCGCGCCTCGCCGGATGCATTCGGTCTTCGCCGCACGTTCGAGATCCTCATGACCTCCCCGGCGGAGCAACGCGCGCCGTGGGTGGCAAGAGTCGCCCGGGCGGCGCGGGAACGCGCGGAGGGTTCCCGCTTCCGGCGCGAGCTGGAGTGGGCAGCGCGCCTGGAGACGCTTTATCCGGGCGACCCGGGAGTGGTGGGCACGCTGTTGCTCAACCTCGTGCAGCTGGCGCCGGGCGAGGCGATCTACCTGCCGGCGGGCAACCTCCACGCGTACCTGCACGGCGTCGGCGTGGAGATCATGGCCAACTCCGACAACGTCCTGCGCGGCGGCTGCACGCCGAAGCACGTCGACGCGCCGGAGCTCCTCAGGGTGCTCAACTTCTCCACCGGGCCGATCGCGCCGATCCATCCGCTGCGCTCAAAGGACGGCGACGAGGTCTACCCGACGCCCGCGCGCGAGTTCCGCCTTTCGCGGGCAAGCGTTACGCCGGCGGACACCTTCGCGCCCGCACGGCGCGGCCCGGAGCTGTTGCTCTGCACCGCCGGCGCGCTGGAGATCCAGGCCGGCAAGGGTGACGCGCTCCACCTGCGATCCGGGCAGAGCGTCTTCGTCAGCGCGAGCGATCCCGCCTACCGCGTCCGGGGCGACGGCGTGCTGTTCCGCGCCACCGCCGGCGACCTCGAGTCCGGCGGCGAGTAGGTGGCCCCCTCCGCGTCGATGTCACCCCTCCCGTCACGGGGCTCGGTCGCCACGCCACGACGCAGAATCCGCCGCCGGCGACGGCTTCCAGCCAGCTCACGCGCCGACGAGCAAAGCAAGCTGACGGCCCTCGACACGCCGCAACGCGGGAGCGGACGCCCGCGGCGACTCAAGGCCAGTGCTCGCCCCGACTGGAGCAGAGCTCCTGACGATGGCGCCGCTGACTGCTCTCGGCCGTCACCCATATCGGACGACCCGCAATTCGCGGCGACTCATGGCCAGCACTCCCGCGCGCTGAAGCAGCGCTTGCTGACGCTCACACCACCACGGCTCAAGGCCACTACACGCGTCCGCGCAACCAGAACTTACTGACCGGTCAAACCCTCACGGCCCCCGGCCCACACTCACTACACGACCCACAACGAACGGCGCCGGCGTGGCGACAACGGTCGTTCAAGAACTCGCCGACGACGCTATGAGTTTGACGGTGTTGGGCGCGAGTCTCTCCATCGGGCGGAAGGAGAGTTGTTGCCACGATTTGCTGGGATCGTAGCTCACGTCGATCTGGTAGCGGTC
>JADGHL010000011.1 GCA_019686135.1 Myxococcaceae bacterium
GGCTGGCGGTGGGCGGCGGGCTGGTGGGGCTCACCTTCAGCGCGCTCACCGAATACGACCCGGGCGTCTCCTCGCGGCACCAGTACCAGGCGTACTACCTGTTTGACGCGGCCACCGGCGCGCCGCGGACCTATTTCGGTTCCTGTTCGCACTCGTTCCAGCAGCGCCTCGTCTGGGACGGCGCGCGGTTCGTGGGTCTGTGCCTGGGGGATGCCGGCCCGCGCGGGATCGGCGTAACGGCAGTCAGCCGGCAGGGCGAGGCCACCACCCGCATCGCGTTTGCGATCAAAGGCGGCGACGACAGCACCGGCGGCGCGTACCAAAACACCTTCAGCCGGGTGGGCGCGATCCTCCCCGGCGGGCTGGGCTATGCGCTGTTGTTCTCCACCGAGAACAGCCCCGTCTACGACGTCGACAACGTGAATGCGCCGCGCGACCTCGTGTTTATGCACATCCGGCCCGACTTCGAGAAGTCGAAGCCGGCGTCGACCTACGACGTGGCGATCGCCGACACCGCCGATCACAACTTCCGCGCCACCGGGCTGGAGGTGGAGATCCACGACTACTTCGGCGGCAGCTACACCGGGAAGAACCACGGGCTCATCTGGCTCACGCAGTTCGCCGACACCTCGCAGAACGCAGAGAGCCCGAAGCTGGTGCGGCTCGCGAGCGGTCACTTCATCGCGCTCTGGGAGGAGTGGACGCTGACCGCGTACACCGCCACGTACGGGATGGTGATCGACGAGTACGGCAACGTGCAGGTGCCGCGCACGAAGCTTGGCGACATGCGGCTGTCCCGCGGCGATGACGCATTCGCCCTGGGCGATGGGGCCGCGTGGGTGGTGGGGGACGCCACCGTGCCCGCGCTCGTGCTCTACACCGTCGACGAGGCGCTGACGGTGACGCGGTACGAGCTTCGCTGACCGCGGCGACCTTACGCCGGTCCGGAGTGCCCGGCCTCTTCGCCCTCGTCCTTCATGAAGAGGTCCTTCACCGTCTGCACGGTGACCGCGCGGTTCATCCGCATGATCGACGTCGTGAGCGGGATCTCCTTCGGGCAGACGCGCACGCAGTTCTGGGCCTTGCCGCAGTCCTGGATGCCGCCCTCCCCCATCAACGCGTGGTTGCGGTCCGCCGCGTTGAAGGCGCCGGTGGGGTGCGAGTTGAAGAGCCGGACCTGGCTGATGGCGAACGCGCCGACGAAGTCGTTGTCCCGCGTGTACTGCGGGCAGGCCTCCAGGCAGCAGCCGCAGGTCATGCACGTGGAGAGCACGTAGCGCTCGGCCTGGACCTTCGGGCTGTAGCGCGGCCCCGGCCCCAGGTTGTGGGTGCCGTCCAGCGCGATCCACGCCTTCACCTTCTTCAGGTCCTCGAACATCCGGTTGCGGTCGACCGCCAGATCGCGCGTCACCGGGAACTTCTTCAGAGGCTCGAGGGTGATCGGCTGCTCCAGCTTGTCGATCAGCGCCGAGCACGCCATCCGCACCCGGCCGTTGATGTTCATCGCGCAGCTGCCGCACACTTCTTCGAGGCAGTTCGAGTCCCAGTTCACGGGCGTGGTCTTCTGCCCCTGCGCGTTCACCGGGTTGCGCTGGATCTCCATCAGGCAGGAGATGACGTTGGCGCCTTTCTTGTAGGGAACCTTGAACTCCTCGAAGTAGCCCGCCTGGGTGGGCGACTCCTGACGCCAGATCTTCAGGTGGACGAAGCGATCGTTCGTGCTCATGGGTGCGCTCGGTTCCTGGAGAGAGTTCGTTACGCGTACCAGCGGGGCTCGGGTTCCATCACCGGAGTCGGGATCGGCTCGTAGGTGATGTCCGGTCCATTCTCGGTGAAGCGGGCCATGGTGAGCTTGGCCCACTTCTCGTTGCGCTCACGCCACAGCTTCATCCACTCCGGATCCTGGTTCGGATCGCGGGTCTTCGGCTCGGGGAGCTTGAAGTCCGGCTTGTAGTGCGCGCCGCGGCACTCGTCGCGCAGGAGCGCGCCCTTGGTGATCACCTCCGCCAGCGCCAGCATGTTCCACAGCTGGTTCACGAACGACAGCGGGCGGTTGTTGGAGTTGGACGTGTCCAGCACGTTGATGCGGTGCCAGCGGTCCCGGAACTCGGCGATCTTGTTCAGGGTGGCCTTGAGCTTGTCGTTGTAACGGACCACCGTCACGTTCTCGGTCATCACGTCCCCGAGCTCGCGGGCGATCACGTACGGGTTCTCCGTCCCGTTCATCTTCCGGATCTGCTCGAAGCGCTCGGTCCAGTACTTCTTCGCGTCGTCGAAGTACTTCTGCGACACCGCGCCGGCGCTCTTCGCGTTGTTCTTCGCGTAGCTGATCATCGCCGGGCCGCCGATGGTGCCGGCGTAGATGCAGGAGACCAGCGAGTTGGCGCCCAGGCGGTTGGCGCCGTGGATCGAGTAGTCGGCCTCGCCGCCGGCGAACAGGCCCGGGATGGTGGTGGCCTGGTTCTTCGGGCTGCCGTCCGCCGGGGTGAGCGTGCGCGGATCCGGGTCGAAGGTGACGTAGAGCCCACCCATCGAGTAGTGCATCCCGGGGAAGATCTTCATCGGCGTGACGCGCGGGTCGTCGCCGACGAACTTCTCGTAGATCTCCATCACCCCCTTGATCTTCCGGTCGAGCTCCTCCGCCGGGATGTGGGTGACGTCGAGGTACACCGCATCCCCGCCGTCGATGCCCATGCCGAGGTTGCGGCACACGTCGAAGATCTCGCGGGTGGCCACGTCGCGCGGGACAAGGTTCTTGTACTTGGGGTAGCGCTCCTCGAGGAAGTACCAGCGCTCGGACTCGGGGATGTCGCGCGGGTGGCGCTTGTCGCCCTTCTTCTTCGGCACCCAGACCCTTCCGCCCTCGCCGCGAACGGATTCGCTCATCAGCCGGAGTTTGTCCTCGCCCGGGATGGAGGTCGGGTGGACCTGGATGAACTCGCCGTTGCAGTAGATCGCGCCCTCGATGTAGGCGCGCCCCGCGGCGGTGCCGGTGTTGATCACCGAGTTGGTGGAGCGCCCGAAGATGATCCCCGGGCCGCCGGTGGCGAGCATCACCGCCTCGGCGGGGAAGGTGCGGATCTCCATGGTACGCAGGTCCATCGCCACGGAGCCGACGCAGCGGCCGGCCTCGTCGCGCACCATCCCCAGCCACTCCCAGTACTCGTACTTGGTGACCAGCCCCTCCGCCTCGTAGCGGCGCACCTGCTCGTCCAGCGCGTAGAGCAACTGCTGGCCGGTGGTGGCACCCGCGAACGCGGTGCGGTGGTGGAGCGTGCCGCCGAAGCGGCGGAAGTCCAGGTTGCCCTCGGGCGTGCGGTTGAACGGCACGCCCATCCGGTCGAGCATGTAGATGATGCCCGGCGCCGCGTAGCACATCCCCTTGACCGAGGTCTGCTCGGCGAGGAAGTCGCCACCGCGGAGCGTGTCTCTCACGTGGATGTCGGGATGATCGCCCTCACCTTTGGTGTTCACGGCGCCGTTGATCCCGCCCTGCGCGCACACCGAGTGGCTGCGCTTCACCGGAACGATCGAAAGCAGATCGACGTGCTGTCCGGCCTCTGCCAGCTTGATGGTCGTCATCAGGCCTGCCAGGCCGCCGCCCACCACAGTGAAACGTGCATTCGCCATGTTCGAGTGACTCCGAGAGGACAGACTCAGGGTGTGGCTCTTAACCCGCTGATCTTTCGGGTCAAAGGAACTTTCAAGCGCGCCAATAAGGACGCGCCATCCGGGGCATTACGGAACCGATGAGCACCGGATTGAAAAGGGACGCGGGACCCATCTTCGAGCTGCTCGAGGCGGATCACCAACGGCTGGATGGGCTCCTCGCCCGCGCCGTGGCGGATCCCTCCCGCATCGACCGCGAGGCGTGCGACGCGTTCCGCCATGGGCTCCTACGGCACATCGCCATGGAGGAGAAGGTGCTCCTGCCCGAGGCGATGCGCCGTTCGGGAAAGAGCCTGCCCGTCGCCCGCATCCTGCGCCTGGATCACGCGGCGCTCGCGGCGCTCCTCGTTCCCACGCCGACGCCGGAGGGCATCTCCACGATCGGCCGTATCCTCTCCGAGCACAACCCGCTGGAGGAGGGGCCCGAGGGGCTGTACGCCACCTGCGAGCGGCTCGTGGGCGCACAGGCCGACGCGCTGGTGGAACGGATGCGCGCGCTCCCGCCGGTGAAGGTGGCCGCGCACTTCGACGGGCCGCGGATCCACCAGCACATCGAGCAGCTCCTGCGCGCAAGAGACCAAGGCCGCCGATGAAAAAAGGCCGGACGCCCCAATGGCGCCCGGCCTGGCCATGGACATCCGGAGCGGCCCGGACCTACAGCTTCACTTCGCTGACGGTCTTCTTCACCGACTCGAACGACTTGTTGAGCATCTGCTGCTCGTTCTCGTCGAGGTCGATGACGTGGACCTTCTCCACGCCGCCCGCGCCGATGGTGGCCGGCACGCCGAAGAAGTAGCCGTTGATGCCGTACTCGCCCTCCAGCATGGCCGCCACCGGGAGGACGCGCTTGCGATCGAGCAGGTAGCTCTCCGCCATGGCGATGGCCGCGGCCGCCGGCGCGAAGTACGCCGAGCCGGTCTTGTAGAGCGCGACGAGCTCGCCGCCGCCCTTGCGGGTGCGGTCGACGATGGCGTCCAGCTTGTCCTTCGGCAAGAGCTTCGTCAGCGGCACGCCGCCCACCGAGGCCTGGCGAAGCAGCGGCACCATGTCGTCACCGTGGCCGCCGAGCACCAGCGCCTCCACGTCGCGGATGGAGCAGCCCACCGCCTCGGCGACGAAGAACTTGAACCGCGCGGTGTCCAGCACGCCGGCCATGCCGCACACCATGTTCTTCGAGAAGCCGGTGATCTTGTGGAACGCGTAGACCATCGCGTCCAGCGGGTTGGCGATGTTGATCACGAAGGCACGGGGCGCGTGCTGCTTCACGTTGGCCGCCACGTCCTTCATGATCTTGAGGTTGATGTCGAGCAGGTCCTCGCGGCTCATGCCCGGCTTCCGGGGCACGCCGGCGGTGATGATGATGACGTCGGATCCCGCGAGGTCCTTCGGATCGGTGGACCCGGTGATCCGGCAGTCGTAGCCGTCGACCGCCGCCAGCTGGTTCATGTCCAGGGCCTTGCCCTTGACCAGCCCTTCGGCCGCCGGGATGTCGTAGAGCACGACGTCGCCGAGGTTCTTCTGCATCGCGAGCAAGGCGAGGTTGCCGCCGATCTGCCCGCCGCCAATCAACCCGATCTTCTTCCTACCCATCTGACTATCGCCCTTTCTGAATCACCACTGACCACGCACCAGTCACCACTCACATGTTTGCGATGACCGCCTGGCCGAACTCGGAGCACTTCACTTCCTTCACGTCGGTGGCGCCTTCCTGCCGCATCAGCCGGGCGAAGTCGTAGGTGACGGTCTTCGCGGCGATCGCACGGTCCATGCCCCGGATGATGAGGTCCGCGGCCTCGTTCCACCCGAGGTGCCGGAACATCATCTCGCCCGAGAGGATCACCGACCCCGGGTTGACCTTGTCCAGGTCCGCGTACTTGGGCGCGGTGCCGTGGGTGGCCTCGAACACCGCGTGGCCGGTGACGTAGTTGATGTTGCCGCCCGGGGCGATGCCGATGCCGCCGACCTGCGCCGCCAGCGCGTCCGAGAGGTAGTCGCCGTTGAGGTTGAGCGTGGCGATCACGTCGAACTCGTCCGGCCGCGTGAGGACCTGCTGCAGCGTGATGTCGGCGATCGCGTCCTTGATCAGCACCCGGCCCGCGGCGAGGGCCTCCTTCTGCTCCCGGTTGGCCGCCTCCTCGCCGCTCTTCGCCTTCGTCTGCTCCCACTGCGACCAGGTGTAGACCTTCCCGCCGAACTCACGCTCCGCCAGCGAGTAGCCCCACTTCATGAAGGCACCCTCGGTGAACTTCATGATGTTGCCCTTGTGCACCAGCGTGACGCTCCTGCGCTTGTGCGTGAGCGCGTACTCGATCGCCGCGCGGATCAGCCGCTCGCTGCCCTCCTTCGACACCGGCTTGATCCCGATGCCCACGTTCTCCTTGAAGCGGATCTTCCCGTACTCCTTCGGGAACATCTCCTTGAAGGCATTGAGGAACTTCTGGTTCGCCTCCGAGCCCGCCTCGAACTCGATCCCCGCGTAGATGTCCTCGGTGTTCTCGCGGAAGATCACCATGTCCACCTTCTCCGGCGTCTTCACCGGAGAGGGCACGCCCTTGAAGTACCGGACCGGGCGCAGGCAGGTGTACAGGTCCAGCATCTGCCGGAGCGCCACGTTCAGCGAGCGGATGCCGCCACCAATTGGCGTGGTGAGCGGCCCCTTGATGCCGACGAGGTACTCGCGGAACGCCTCCACCGTCTCGTCCGGCAGCCAGTTGTTGACCTGCTTGAACGCCTTCTCCCCGGCGAGGACCTCGTACCAGGCGATCTTCTTCTTCCCGCCGTACGCTTTCCGTACCGCCGCGTCGAACACCGCCTGCGAGGCGCGCCAGATGTCGCGGCCCGTGCCATCACCCTCGATGAAGGGGATGATCGGGTTGTCGGGGACCTTCAGCTTCCCGTTGGTGAGTGTGATCTTCTGACCGGCCGGAGGCGCCATGGTGCATCTTCTCCTGAGGATGTGCGGAAAGGCGGCCCTTATAGGGAACGACCTTTGACGCATCAAGGAGCAATGGTTCGCCGCGGCCGGAAGCGGTCACCGCTCGCGGAACACCCCGAACATCCCGCCCACGTCCAGGCGCGCGGTCTTCACGAACATCCGCAGCGCGCGCTCGGTGGCGTCGGCGAGCTGGGTCATCCGCCGCAGCCGCTCCAGCCGGGACTTGTCCACCCGCCCCGCCGCCTGCGCCAGCCGCATCGCCTCGCCGAGGTCCGCCCGGATGCGGGCGATGAACTCGCCCTCGCGCTGTTCGATCACCTTGCGCACCATCTTGAGCAGCTCGGTCTCGGCGCGGTAGCGCCAGGCGCCGGTGCCCGGTTCGCGGACGCGGAGGATGACGCCCCAGCGTTCGAGATCACGAAGCAGCATCGACACGCCGCCCTTGGAGAGCTGGAGCGTCTTCTCCAGCTCGCCCGCGGTCATCGCGGCGTCGCGCAGGTACAGCAGCGCCCACACGCGGCCCTGGTTGCGCTTGAAGCCCCAGAATTCGATCACGTGGCCGACCGCATCGACGGCGATCGCCTCCCAGCGTTCGAGCGGGGCCGCCTCGTCGCTAGAGGGCCTGCTCCGGCTGCGCGATCCGCCCTGCGTCCACAGGATTCCCTTCATCCGCGCCTCCCACGTCGTCGAAGGCGGTGGCGAGCTTGTGGGCGTACCCGACGAGCTCCACGCCGCCCGGCCGTTGAGCATAGGGGCTGAACACCTCCAGCGCCGCGTGCACCTCGGCCTTGATCCTCCGGACCGACTCCTGGATGGCCCCGGTGGCCCGCACCGCCGCGCCCAGCTCACGCAGGCGCTCCGGGGTCATCGCCCCGAAGCCCCACGCGTCCTTGATCCGCTTCTTCACCGCCGGGTCCTTCTGCGCGGCGACGAGGATGGGCAACGACGGCGTCTTCGAGGCGAGGTCGGCGAACGGCGTCTTGCCCTCATCTCCACCGAGCAGGTCCTTCACGTCGTCCGCGATCTGGAAGGCGATGCCGAGGCGCCGGCCGAACTCGTCGAAGCGGGGGCGGGCCTCGTCGTTCCCGGCGAACCGCGCGGCGGCGATGCCGCAGAAGCCGAACAGCGCGCCGGTCTTCGCCTCGGCGATGAAGCGCATCCGTTCCAACGGCAGGTCGAGATCGCCGCGAGCCTCCAGCTCCGCGATGGTGCCGCGGGTCATCTCGGCCACGCACTCGAGCGCGTCGTGCATCACCTTCGGCTCCATCGACAGAAGCCGCTGCAGCCCGAGGGTGAGGACCATGTCGCCGGTCATCACCGCCATCACGTTGCCCCACAGCGCGTTCACCGTGGGCCGGCCGCGGCGGTACATCCCGGCGTCGACCACGTCGTCGTGCAACAGGCTCGCCGAGTGGATCAGCTCGGCCGCCACGCCCGCGTGGACGAAGCGCTCGTCGTCTAGGGGCATCCCGAGCGCGCGCGCGAAGTAGAGCACCAGCAACGGGCGCAGCCGCTTGGCGCCACCGCCCACGCACAGGTGGCGCGCGGCCTGCTTCATCATGTCGCCCTCCGGCTGGCCGGCCGGCGTCCCGTCCGCCAGCGCCGCCTTCAGCACCTCCTCCACGTTCCCCAGGTAGCCGGTCGTCTCAAGTGCGTTGGTCATGTTCGTTCACCAGGTTCAGGACTTCATGAACTTCGGGCACTGCGAAGTGCGCGGCGATCGCCTTGCGATCGAGCTTCCCGTTCGCGGTTCGCGGGAGCGCGGGCACCTGCGCGAACCGCCGCGGGACCTTGAAGCCGGCGAGGTGGGCGCGGCAGAAGGCGATGAGCGACGCCTCGGTCGGAAGGGGTTCCATCGCCGGGCGCGCGACCCACAGCGCGGCAGGGACCTGCCCCCACGTCGGATCGGGCAGCGCGGTGACCGCGGCCTCGGCGATGGCCGGGTGCCTCGCCAGCACCGCTTCGATCTCCGCCGGGTACACGTTCTCGCCGCCGGAGACGATCAGATCGCTCCGCCGCGCGTGGACCTTCAGCCGGCCACGTTCATCGAGCTCACCGAGGTCTCCGGTCTTCAGCCACCCGTCTTCCGTGAAAACGTTCGCGGTGGCGGTTGCGTCCTCGAAGTAGCCGCGCATCACCGTGGGGCCGCGGACCTGGATTCCGCCGTCGCGATCGATCCGGACCTCGACTCCGTCCAGCGGGCGTCCGGAGGTGGTGCCGTCCGCCTCCGCAAGGCGCTCGGTGGCCACCTGCGAACAGGCCTCGGTGAGCCCATACGTGTGCAACACCGGGAAGCCGCGCTCCCTCGCGCGGGCCAACAGATCAGCGGACGCGGCGGCACCACCCACCAGGACCGCACGCAGGTGCGGCGGCGCCCGTCTCCCGTCGGCGTCAAGCAGCCACTTGAGCTGCGTGGGCACCACGCTCAGGTGGGTGATGTCGTCCTCGTGGAGGCTGCGCAGCACCGCGTGGGCATCGAAGCGCTCGTGGAGGACCACCGAGGCGCCGTAGACCGCGCACCGGTGCACCAGGGCGAGGCCGCCGATGTGGAACATCGGCATGCACAGGAGCCAGCGCTGCGCCGGATCCGCACCAAGGTTCGCGCCCGAGGCCCGCGCGAGCGCGTCGAAGTTCCCGAAGGTGAGCTCCGCGCCCCGGGGCGTCCCGGTGGTCCCGGAGGTGAAGAGGATCGCCCGCGGCGCTTCGCCGTCCGTCCCCATGTCCGCGTCGACCTGTCGCGCGATGTCCCCTTCGCCCAGAACCAGCGCCGGGCGGATCCGATGCAGGAGCGCATCGCGCTCGGGCACCGCGAGCCGCGCGTTGAGCGGCACCCACGTCGCGCCCACCCGCGCCGCGGCGTGGAAGTCGCAGATCTTCTGCACGCTGTTCCAGCCCAGCACGGCGATCCGGCTTTTGAGCCGGGCGCCCAAAGCGCGCAGCGCCTCTTCTTTGCGGGTCACCTCGAGGTCGAGGTCGCGGTAACGCCACACGCGCCCCTCGCCGATGACCGCGATCGCTTCGGGAGTTCTTTCCGCCCAGTGGCGGATGGGACAGACGCGCGCGCTCACGCCGCCCTCCCCTCCTCGGACCCGAGCCCACCGCCATCGTCGAAGCGGATCTCGCCCCGGACGGGCGTCAGCCACGAAGGCGGTTCGTCCAGGAACAACGCGCCGGTGGCAAGGCCGTGCGCGAGCCCACAGTCCGGCAGCGCCGCCGCCGCGTGCGCCGCAGCCGCGCGCCCCACCGGCCCTTCGAGGCTGCTGGCCACGAACACGCGGAGCCCCGAACGCTGCGCCTCCCATCCCAGGCGCACCGTCCGCAACAGGCCGCCCAACACCATCGGGCGCAGCACCAGCACGTCGGCCTTCGTGGTGGGAAGCATCAACCCGCCCGTCACGAGCGCCTCGTCCGCCGCGATGGGGCAGATCCCTGCCCGGCGCACCGCCTCCAGCGCATCGAGGTCCGCCGCCGGCACCGGCTGTTCGCACAGCTCGAGGCCGACCGGAGCAAGCGCGCGCAGGTGCATCATGGCCTCGTTCGCGGACCAGGCGCCGTTGGCGTCCACGCGGATCCGGAGGTCCGGGCCGACCGCGGCGCGCAGCGCGCCGAGCCGCTCCACGTCCAGTTCCAGCGGCCCCACGCCGACCTTCACCTTCACCGTCGTGAAGCCTGCCGCCAGCGCCGCGCGCCCCTCGGTGGCGAGCTCCGCCGCGGACTGCGCAGTGAGCAGCGCGTTCACCGGCACGGTCGTTCGGGGCTGTTCGCCCAGGATCCGCCGCAGCGGCACGCCCTCTGCCTGCGCGATGAGATCGAGCAGCGCGCACTCCACCGCGTGACGCGACGCCGGGCGCTCGTGCAACGCCTCGCACTCATCCAGCCAGCGTTCGAGCGCCGCGACTGGCTCGGGGACGCTCTGCTCCATCAGCCAGGCGCAGGCCGCCTTGAGCGCCTGCTGCGCGGACGCCACGTCCTCGGGCCCACCGAATTCCACAAGCGGCGTGCACTCGCCCACGCCCACGCAGTCGCCCGCGCGCAGGGTGAGCAGCCACCCTTCGCGCACACGGAACTCGGCCGCGGCGGTGCGCCATGGGCGCCGAAACCCGAGCGAGATCTTCTGGAGCTGGTAGTCCGTGACGATCACGCACCGGCTCCGAAGTAGAGGCCCACCGCGAACAGCAGCCCGAACACGACGATCACCCGCGCGGTTCCGCCGAGCGCCCGGTTGAGCACGGCGCCGGATTCTTTTGCCACCAGGCGCAACGGCCCCACCGCGAGAGGCGCGGCGAGTAGCGCGATCAGCACCGGCCAGCGCACGAACCCCGTAGCGAGGAGCAGGACCGGCGTGGCGAAGGCGATCCCGTACATCACGAAGCACTCGGCGCGGCCGAACGCGGTCCCGAAGCGGACGACGAGCGTGCGCTTGTTCGCTTTCGCGTCGGTCACCGCGTCGCGCAGGTTGTTCACGGCCAGGAGCGCGGTGGCCAGCGCGCCCACCGGCACACCCGCCCAGATCGCCAGCGGCGTCACCGTCTGCGCCTGCACGAAGAAGGTGCCCGCCACCGCGACGAGGCCGAAGAAGACGATCACGAAGAGGTCGCCGAGGCCGTGGTACGCGAGCGGAAAGGGACCGCCGGTGTACGCGTACCCGGCGATGAGCGAGACGATGCCGACGACGAGGATCGGCCAGCCGCTCACGGCGACCAGATACATCCCGACCGCGAACGCGCACCCGAACGAGACGAGCGCGCCGGCGAGCACCGCGCGTGGCGGCAACAATCCGGCCTGCGCTGCGCGCAGCGGTCCCAACCGGTCCGCGGTGTCCGCGCCCTTCTTGAAGTCGTAGTAGTCGTTGGTGAGGTTGGTGCCGACCTGGATCAGCAACGCGCCGATCAGCGCGGCGATCGCGGGGCCCACGCGGCCCATCCCGCAGCCGAACGCCAGCGCCGTCCCCACCGCGACCGGGATCGCGCCCGCCGCGAGCGTCTTCGGACGAGTGGCCAGAAGCCACGCCCCGACGGAACGAGGGGCCACTCCGGCGCCTCCCGACCACCCCACCCCGGTAGGCGCGACCTGGGAGGACGCCGGAGCGGCTCGCCCTGCGGCCATGGAAACGCCGACCTCGGAAATTGATTCCCGGTGGGAGTTCGGATTCATGCGTCGCTCCCGGGCTGTCCGCTCACAGCGGGAAACTCGAACCAGGGCGTTTGCAGAAAGCCCGTCACCTCGGCCAGCCAGGCGCCCGGACACTCGAGGTGCGGCGCGTGTCCCACCCCGGCGAAGGCGTGGCCCCACACCGTCGGCAGCTCCGCGGCCATCCGGCGCGCCAGCTCGGTGAACTTCAGATCCAGCGCGCCGGTCAGAAGCAGCACCGGCCGGCGCAGGTTCCACAACCGCGGCCACAGATCCGGCTGTTCGCCGAGGCCGAGGGTGCGCAGCGCGCGCGCAAGCCCTTCGGCGGTGTGGGCGGTGCGGCGCGCGCGCAGAGCGGCCTGCTGTGCCGGCGGGAGCCGGCGGAGTCCCTCGAAGAGCGGGAGCTGCTCCCACTCCGTCACGAAGGCCTCCACGCCGTCGCGGAGGATGCGGTCCGCCAGCGCGTGATCGCTCGCCCGCCGCGCGAGCCGTTCGCGCCGATGCCGAAGGCCCGGCGTGCCGCTCTCGAGCACGAGCCGCCGCACCCGCGTTGGATGCTGCACCGCGAACGTCAGCGCCACGCGCGCGCCCTGCGAGTACCCGTAGACGTCCGCGTCCGGAACCCCGGCTTCATCCAGCACGCCGGCGAGCGCGTCCACCACCTCGAGGAAGGTCCCCGCCTCATCGGCGGAGGCGCCGTGCCCGGGGAGATCCACCCGGATGAGGGTGAACGCATCGACGAGCGCCGGCTCGAGGTGCACGAAGCTATCCCGGCTGCCGGTGAAGCCGTGCAGAAGCAGAAGCGGGTTGGGCCCACGGCCCTGGACGTCGAAGGCGAGCTTCATGGCGTCCTCCGCCCTTCGCGCACCTTTGCCGCCAACGCCCGATGCAGCGGCGGGTTCTCCTCGCGGCGCGTGCGCACTTCGATGAGGTGGAGCCCGCCTTCGACCGCCGCACCGACCGCGTCGCGCAGGTCGGCCGCGTTCTTCGGCAGGTGGTGACGGGCGCCGAACAGGGCGGCGGCGTGCGCCAGCTCCAGCCCGTGCGGGGTGCCGAAGAGCGCCTCGAAGTGCGGCGTGGTCCCGGCGATCGGCAGGAAGGAGAAGATGCCTCCGCCATCGTTGTTGACGACCACGACGGTCAGCGAAAGGCCTGCGCGTGCGGCGGTGAGGAGGCCGCCGAGATCGTGGAGGAAGGCGACATCGCCAATCAGCACGACGGTCGGGCGGTGGCTGGATGCGGCCGCGCCGAGCGCGGTGGAGACGATCCCGTCGATCCCGTTCGCCCCGCGGTTGCAGAGCACGCGCAAGGGGCCACGCTCCGGCGACGCGTACGCGTCCAGCTCGCGGATTGGCATGCTGCTGGAGACGAAGAGCGTGGCCCCGTCCGGCAGATGCGCGGCGACCTCGCGCGCAAGCCGCGGTTCGCTCAAAGGGTGCGATCCGGACAGCTCCTTCCCGAGCACCGCGCGGGCGTGGCGCTCCGCCGCCTCCCACTGATGGCGGTAGTTCCCGTTCCCTTCGGCGACCGCGTCCGCCCAGGCCCGGCAGAGGTCCGGCGCATCGGCCGCGATCACCCGCTCACATCGGTGCGCGGGATCGATCGCCGCACCGTCGTCGTGGACGGCGACGATCCGTGCGCCGGAAGCGTCCAGCCACTGCTGCAGCCGCTTCGAGGTCAACCCGCCGCCGAACCGGATCACCGCCTCCGGGCGCATCGCCCCAGCGAACGCCGCGTCCTCGAGCAGCACATCCGCGTGCGCGACGACGTCCGTGCCGAAGCCGAACCGCGCCTGTGACGCCGCCTCGGCGATCACCGGCCACTTCAGTCGACGCGCGAGCGCGTGCACGGCCTCGCCGAAGCCGTCGTCGTCCGATCTCGGGCCGCAGACCAGAAGCCCGCGTTGGATGCCATCGAAAGGGAATGCCTCCTGCGGTGCACCGGCCCCACGCCCGATCTCCACGAAGGGCCGCCCCGCCCGCCCGTCGAGCGCCAGCGGCGAGAGCGGCGCGTACGGCTGCGGCGTCGGCGCCAGCGGCTCGCGGAACGGGACGTTGAGATGCACCGGCCCGCGCGGCGCCTGACCGGAACGCTGGATGAGCCGCGACACCGCGGCGCGCAGGTGCAGAAAGCACGCATCCTCTGCCTCGGGGACGGGGAGCTCCTCCGTCGCCACCGCGAAACGGCCGAACAACGAAGCCTGCGGGATCGTCTGTGGGGCGCCGAAGCCCTGCAGCTCCCACGGACGATCCGCGGTGATCAGCACCAGCGGCACGTGGCTCATCGCCGCTTCGATCGCCGCCGGGAGGAAGTGCGCGCCCGCGGTCCCCGAGGTCGCGACGACTGCTGCGGGGTGACCCGATTCGCGACCCACGCCGAGGGCGAAGAACGCGGCGCTCCGCTCGTCGATCACCGACCAGGTCGTGAGCCCCTCGGCCTCGGCCGCAGCCAGCGCGAGCGGCGAGGACCGCGATCCGGGACAGACCACCACGTGGCGCACACCGGCACGCTGAAGCTCCTGGAAGATCGCCCGCGACCAGGCGTAGTTCAGGTTCGGCGCGCTCACGGCCGGCCCCCCAGCGCGTCGAGCACCGCCGACGCCTTGCGCGTGGTCTCGTCCCACTCTCCCGCCGCGGTCGACCCGGGCACCAGCCCAGCGCCGACGAACAACCGCGCGCGGCGGTCGTCAAAGAGCGCGGAGCGGAGCGCGACGCACAGGTGCGCGTCGCTCTCGTCGACCCAGCCGACCGCGCCCGCATACCACCCCCGATCGAAGCCCTCGTGCTCACGGATCCACGAACAGGCAGCGTCCCGGGGCGTCCCGCACACGGCCGGCGTGGGGTGAAGCGCGGCCACCAGCGCGTGCAGGCCCACCGTTGGATCCAGCCGCGCCCGCACCGGGGTGTGGAGGTGGACGAGGTTCCGCAGCGGAATCAGCGCGGGCTCCGGCGCCACTTCGAGGTGCTGCGTCAGCGGCCGGAGCGCGTCGACGATGGCGTCGACGACGAACCGGTGCTCGCGCAACTCCTTGTCGCCCGGCGAGGTACCCGGCGGCACGGTCCCGGCGAGCGCGTCGATCGCCACCTCGCCGCGTTCGATCCGCACCAGCGTCTCCGGCGTGGCTCCGGCGAAGAGCGCGTTGCCCACCGCCACCGCGAACGTGGAGCACCCGGCGTGCATCGCCGCGAGCGACTTCGTGAGCGCGATCGCCTCCACCTTCCCGTCGAGCGCGACGTCGATGGGCCGCGCCGCCACGACCTTGGACAACCCGCCCGCCGCGAACGCCGCGTTGGCCTGGTCCACGAGCCCAGTCCACCGATCGCGCGACTCCTCCACTTCGCGCACCGTGGGCAGCGGGGAACCGGCCGGCGCCTCGGAACCGCTGCAGCGCTGGACCGCCACCTCGAGCCGCCGCAGAGGATCTTCGGGCGACGCTCCGGTGGCCAGAAGCCACCGCCGGTCCCTCTGCTCCACGAAGGAGAGCGCAGGAAGGATCCACCGCGCCGCGCCGAACGGGCGCCAGGCCGCATCGCGGGGCGCGGCCGCATCGAAGGCGAAGCCGCCCCACCAGAGACCGGGAACGGCCGGACGCGGCGTCTGCCACTGCACCGCCGATGCGCCGACCTCGCACAGGCCCAGCGGGTCCCGGTGCGGATCGCCTTCCACGATCGCGACCTCGCCGAAGGCGGTGACGTGGAGTCCTTCGTTGGGGCGGCGCCAGACGAACGCCGGCGGCCCGGGCGCGACGGGCACCTCCTCCGAAGAGAGCTCGCGCGCGGCGGCGAACCACCGGATTTGTCGTGCTGGGCCGGACATCCGCGTTGTCTTTTAAGGCATTCCGGCTATACATGCATCAACGAGTTCAAAACCTCTTGAACTTCGTGAACATGGAGACACCGATGGGAGACTTCCCAGCGGGACCCCAACCGGAAGCGGATCCCCTCGTGGCGCGCAGGGCGCTCCGCTCGGCGGTTCCCGGCGGAACCCGGGTTCGGGTCGGCGGCGTGGAGATCGGCGGGTCCGGCTTCGTGGTGATGGCCGGCCCCTGCGCGGTGGAGGGCCAGGAGCAGACCGAGGCGATCGCCTCCGCGGTGGCCCAGGCCGGCGCGCACATGCTCCGCGGAGGCGTGTTCAAGCCGCGCACCAGTCCGTACGCGTTCCAGGGGATGGGCGAACCGGGCGTGCACGTACTCGCCGAGGCAGGTCGCCGCCACCAGCTGCCGGTCGTCGCCGAGGTGATGGACGCCTCGCAGATCCCGCTGATGTCCGAGCACGTGGACATCCTGCAGGTCGGCGCACGGAACATGCAGAACTTCGCGCTGCTCCGCGCGCTGGGCCGCGTGCGCCGGCCGGTGCTCCTCAAGCGTGGGCTCAGCGGCACGGTGCAGGAGTGGCTGCTCGCCGCCGAGTACCTGCTCGACGGTGGCAACGAGGAGGTCATCCTCTGCGAGCGGGGGATCCGCACCTTCGAGACCGCCACGCGCAACACGCTCGACCTCGGGGCGGTGGCGCTGGTGAAGCAGCGGTCGCACCTGCCGGTGATCGTGGATCCGTCGCACGCCACGGGCGATCGGGATCTGGTGATCCCGATGGCCCTGGCCGCGGCGGCGGCGGGAGCGGACGGGCTCCTGGTCGAAGTGCACACCCGGCCCGAGGCGGCGCTGTGTGACGGCGCGCAGGCGCTCACGCCTGCGCAGTTCAACGACTTGATGACCCGGCTTCGCCCCGTGCTGCACGCGGTGGGACGGGATCTGTGGCGGCCCGCCCGGGTGGCGACGGCCGCGGGGGTTCCATGAGCACCGAAGTCCGGCAGATGTTCTCGACGATCGCGCGGCGCTACGACGTCACCAACGAGGTGTTGTCGTTCGGCATCCACCGGCTGTGGCGCCAAAGCGCGGTGAAGCTCTCCGGCGCGATTCCGGGGATGACCGTCCTCGACTGCGCCACCGGGACCGGCGACCTCGCGCTCGCGTTCAAGCGGCGCGTGGGCGACACCGGGCGCGTGGTGGGCACCGACTTCTGCCCGGAGATGCTGGAGTCCGCGCCCGCGAAGGCGGCG
This sequence comes from Myxococcaceae bacterium, assembly GCA_019686135.1. Classification (GTDB taxonomy): domain Bacteria; phylum Myxococcota; class Myxococcia; order Myxococcales; family Myxococcaceae; genus JADGHL01. The sequence continues at coordinate 16,794 of JADGHL010000011.1, forward strand.
AAGGCGGGCCTCAAGGTCGAGTTCGAAGTCGCAGATGCGATGGCCCTGCCCTACCGTTCGGACAGCTTCGACGTGGCCTCCATCTCCTTCGGCATCCGGAACGTGGACGATCCGGTGAAGTGCCTGAAGGAGCTGGCGCGGGTGGTGAAGCCGGGCGGGCGCGTGGTGGTGCTCGAGTTTGGCCAGCCCAGGGGCATGTTCGGGGCGCTCTTCCGCTTCTACAGCCGGGTGGTGATGCCGAACATCGGCGCGCTGCTGACCGGCAACCGCGATGCGTACGAGTACCTGCCGCGCACCGCTGCCGCGTTCCCGGCCGGGGACCGCTTCCTGGAGCTGATGGACGCCTCGGGTGCCTACGTCCAGCGCACCGCCCACCCTCTCACCTTCGGGACCGCCTATGTCTACGTCGGCGTGGTTGGGTGAGCCCGAGGCGCGCGCGGCGCCGATGAGCGCGTCCGCGGCGCTGAACACGGTGCTGAAGGCGATCGACGAGCGCGCGCACGGGCGGGTGATCGCCGACTACGAGGCCGCGCCCCGGGGTGCGTCGCTGCCGCTGGATGGCGCGCGGCAGGTGGTGCTCGTGGGGCACCGCGCGGCGGGGAAGTCCCGCGTGCTGCCGATCCTCGCGGAGCTGATCGGCCGCGAGGCCATCGACCTCGATCGCGAGCTCGGGCGCATGCACCGGCGCGATCTGCGCGAGTGGGTCGCCTCCGATCCGGCGTCCTTCCGCGCGGCCGAGCGCGCCGCGTTCGCAGCGTTGCCGCCGGGACGGATCGTCGCGGTCGGTGGCGGGTTCTGGTTCCACAACCCGGACGCCCTCGAGGGGCATGTCGTGGTGCAGGTCCCGGTGAGCTTCCGGACTTACCGCGAGCGGCTGCTCGCCGACACCTCGCGCCCGCGGCTCGTTTCGGACGTATCGCTCGAAGAGGAGATCCGCACCGTCTACCGGGCGCGGGAGATCGCGTACCGCACACTGCCGCACCGGACGCTGGGCGCGTTCGTCGCCGCGGTGGAGCGGCGCTGATGCCACGCCGGGTCGTCACCCTGCCGCCGGCGCAGACAGGTGCGGCGGCCCTCGCCTTTGCGGAGCGGGCGCGCCGCGTGGGCGCGGACCTTCTGGAGGTGCGAACCGACCTGCACGACCCGGCGACGCTGTCGATCGACGACCTCGCGCAACAAATTCCACTCCTCGTCGCCGAGCGCGGCCGCCCGGCACCCGCATCCTGGCGCGCGGTCGCAGCGCTCCTGGATGGGCCGGATGGGACGATCGTCTCCGAACACTTCCTCGCTCCACTCCGGCCAGCGGAGGCGCTGACCGCGTGGCTCGCGCGTGCGGCTCCAGCGGGCGCGCAGATCAAGCACGTCGAACCGCTGGGTGCCCTGTCCGAAGCGGGGCGGCTGTTCGAGACGCAGCGCTTTCTGGTTGAGCGCTTCGGGTTCGACCGGGTGACCGTGCTCGCCACCGGGCCGCTGGCACTCCCCTTCCGCGCAGTGCTCGCCGAACGCAACGCGCTGGACTACTGCGCGCTCGATGCAGACTGGACCGCCGCCGAAGGGCAACGCCTGCTCGCGGACGCGGTGCGCTCGGCCGACGGCCGCGCGCGCGCAGCAAGAACGGGGGCGCGTGCCGGCACCCGTGGACCTCACGTGGTGCTTGAGCGCGCCCTCGCGACAGACGGCGACGCCCGTGTCGCCGGCACCCGATCGGGCGCTTTGACCCACCTGGCGCGCGCCGCTGACGCTGGATCGACCCTGACGGCGGACGAGCCGGGCCCGAGTGACGGCGACACGCGGACCATCGCCGGTGGCGCCTCAGAGGCTCCGACCGCCGCAGCGAACGCAGCTCACGCTTTACGGAATGAAGGTGGGGCGAGCTCCGCCGTGCTCGCCCAATCAGACTCGGACGCCACGTCGGACGATGGCGCCGACCGCCTGCGCCACCGGGCGAACGCGGGCGCGGCTGTCGTCGCTTCCGGTTCAGACGGTGCGATCGCTCGCGCGCGCGGCCGGCTCGGCATCCTCGGCAGCGGGATCGCCGGATCGCGTTCGCCCCGGATTCACGATCAGCCGTTCGATCGGATCGATCTGCCGGCGGACACGGACATCGGCGCGCTGCTGGACGCGCTTTTGCCGTACTACCGCGGGCTCGCGATTACCGCGCCGTTCAAGCGCGCGGCCGCTCGCCACGTTCGCGCCGACACGGAGGCCGTGAACACGCTGATCCGTCGTGACGGGCGGTGGACCGCTGCGAACACGGACGTGGAGGGTGCGCGCGCCGTGCTCGAGGCGCTTCCCCGCGGTGAAGTGATCGCGCTCGGCGATGGCGGCGCCACGGTGGCGCTCCGGGCGGTGTGTCCCGAACTTCGCGTCGTCACGCGCGCGCAGGTTCCGGAGACGATCCGCGGACCAGCGGTATGGACCTGGCCGGCGCACGTCGGACCGCCTCCCGGGCTCCGCTTCCACCGGGACAGCGAGGTAGCCGTGATCGCCTACGGTGCGCCCGCCCGGCGGATCGCAGCCGAGATCCGCGCGCGGGGCGGCAGGCCGCGGATGCTCGGGCCGAAGTGGTTCATCGCGCAGGCCCGCGCCCAACGGGCCCTGTGGAGGTCGGCATCATGAACACGTTCGGAACCCTTTTCCGCCTCACCACCTTCGGCGAGAGCCACGGCCCGGCGATGGGCGCGGTGGTCGACGGGTGCCCCGCCGGCGTTCCGCTCACGACCGCCGACATCCAGCGCGCGCTCGACCGGAGGCGCCCGGGCCAGAGCGAGCTCACCACCTCGCGGGACGAAGCCGACCGCGTGGAGATCCTCTCAGGCGTCTTCGAAGACCGCACGCTGGGCACGCCGATCGCCGCAATCGTACGCAACACGCGGCAGCGGCCGGAGGACTACGAGCGGCTGCGCCACGAGGACCGGCCGGGCCACGCGGACGCGGTGTGGCGCGAACGTTTCCAGCACCGCGATCACCGCGGCGGCGGGCGAACCAGCGGGCGCGAGACGCTGTCGAGGGTCATCGGCGGCGCGATCGCCGAGGCGCTCCTGGCCCGGGACGTCCCGGACGCGAGGATCGTCGCGTGGGTGTCGCGCGTCGGCCCGCTCTCCTGCCCCGCACCGGGGCCGGCGCTCTCGCGGTCGGACGTGGACGCGCACCCGGTGCGCTGCCCGGACGCGGCCACCGCCTCGCAGATGGCCGAACTCATCCGCGACGCGAAATCGCGCGGCGACAGCTACGGCGGCTGCATCGACGTCCGGGTGACCGGGCTGCCCATCGGCCTGGGAGAGCCGGTCTTCGGAAAGCTGAAGTCGCGCCTGGCCGACGCGTTCGCGACGATCGGCGCCGTCACCGGCGTCACCTGGGGCCTGCCGGATCTCGAGGCGTCGCTCCAACGTCCGGGCCTGGAATTCCACGCCGGCGACAAGCGCGTGTACGGCGGGATCCAGGGCGGGCTCTCCAACGGCGAACCGACCGAGCTGCGCGTGTACTTCAAGCCGCCCGCAACGCTCGGCGCGCACGCGAAGAACGGACGCCACGACCCGTGCATCCTCCCGCGCGCGGTCCCGGTCATCGAGGCGATGACGGCACTCGTCATCGCCGACCTCTGGCTGCTCCACGAGGCACGGAAGCACACGAAATGACCACGACGCCCAGGCGGAGCCGGCGGATGGCAAAGAGCCCGGGGCGCGCGTCCCGCGCGGTCGCTGTCCGTCCGCGCGCAGAAAGCGCGGCGCCCGGATCCTTTCTCCCGCTCCGCGATCGCTGGGGCCACTTCGACACGCTCGCGTCGACGCTTCCTCCCGGGGCGATCGCGCTCGTCGATCGCCGCGTGGCGCGCGCGCATCCGCACGTCACCCTCGCGCTTCGCCGGACGGAGCCAGCCCTTCTGCGCACGCTTCTGGGCGGCGAACGGATCAAGACGCTCGCCACCGCAGAGCGGATCCTCGCCGCGGCGGTGAAGGTGCGGCGCGGGACCACGGTGATTGCCGTCGGCGGCGGCACTCTGGGCGATCTGGCGGCGGTGGTGGCCCATCTGCACAAGCGCGGTGCGCGGCTGGTGCAGGTCCCCACGACCGTCCTGGCCGCGGTCGACAGCAGCGTCGGTGGCAAGGGCGCGGTGGATCTGGCCGGGACGAAGAACGCGGTCGGCGTCTTCCACTACCCGGTTGAAGGGTGGATCTGCCCGGAGCTCTTCACGTCGCTGTCGCCAGCGCAGGTCCGCGAGGGCACCATCGAGGCCTGGAAGATGGCGGTCTGCCTCTCGCCGGGGCTGTGGCGCCAATGGACCCGGACGGCGCCCGACCTGCACGCGTTGATCCGCGCCTCGCGCCGGATGAAGGCGCAGGTCTGCCGGGTGGATCCCTACGAGCGGCTCGGCCAACGCCGCGTCCTCAACTTCGGTCACACCTTCGGGCACGTGCTCGAATCGCTCAGCGGGTTCCGGATTCGCCATGGCGACGCGGTCGGGATCGGGATGCTCTGCGCGCTGGATCTCGGCCGCGCCGTGGGCGTGACTCCGGACGGCGTCGCTTCGGAGGTGGAGGACGCGCTGTGCGCCGGCCCGCTTGCGCTGGGGCGCCCTGCGCTGGCGCGGGTCCTGTCACGGAGCACGCCCGCACGGATCGAGGCGATCCTCCGCGCGGACAAAAAGCGCCAATCCGACGCGTCGGTCACCATGGTCCTGCTCGAGCGGATCGGCGTGACGCAGATCCAGGAGATCGAACCATCCTTGTGGCGGAAGCTCCTCCCTGCCTGGCGCGACGGAGTACGGCCGTGATCGTCGAGGTCGATCCACGCGCGATCGCGCCCACGGTGCTGCGCCCGCCGATCTCCAAATCGGATGCGCTGCGCGCGCTGGCCGCCGCGCACATCTTCGGGCTCCCGCCGCCCGAGCTCGGGCCAACCGACGAGCTCCCGGAGGACGTCACCCGCTTCGTCGATGGCCTCGCCACGTTGAGGTCCCGAAGCGACGCGCCGATCGACTGCGGCGATGGGGGCGCGCCGTTCCGTTTCCTCCTCGCGCTCGCTGCCGCGCCGAACGGAGCGATGGTCCCCTCCCCGCTCGCGGGCGCCACCGGTCCCGTCACCGCCGGGGACGAGGCGCTGGCGCCACCTGGCCCTGCGTCCGCGACGACGGTGCTCACCGGTTCGCCCCGGCTGGGGGCGCGCCCTCGCGACGCATTGATCGAGGCCCTCCGGGAGGGACTGGGCTCTGCGATCGACACCGGCGATCCCTGGCCGGTCCGGGTCACACGAGCGGCCCTCCCGCCGCGCCACAGGACCATCGCCATCCGCGCGCACCAGAGCAGCCAGTTCGCCAGCGCCGCCCTCTTCGCCGCGGCGGCGGCGTCCCGGTCGGAGCACGCTCCCTGGCGGGTCGAGCTCCGCGGCCCGGTGGCGAGCGCCGGCTACCTCGATCTCACGCTGCAGTGGCTCCGGGCGGCCGGGGCGCAGGTGATGGAGAGCGGCCAGAACGTCCTGACTGTCGACGCAACCGGGCAGCGCCCTGCGGCGTTGCCGGCCGTGCCGCGCGATTGGTCGTCGGCGGCGTACCTGCTCCTCATCGGGTGGAAGCTGAACCGGCCGGTGGAGGATCTCCCCTGGGCGGCGCCCCACCCTGATCGCGCGATCGTCGCTCACCTCGAGTGGGTCCAAGCGCACCCGGACGCCGGGCTGGACGTGGACGTCGCCGGTGCGCCCGACGTGGCCCCGACGCTGGCGGCGCTGGCCTGTGTCGTTCGCGCGCCCTCCACCCTGCGCCGTGTTTCCATCCTCCGGGACAAGGAGAGCGACCGGGTGGAGGGCATCTGCGCGCTGGTAGAGGCGTTCGGCGGAGCGTGCCAGGTGGACGATGGGTCGGACGCCATCCGGATCGAACCGCCCGCCCGGTTGCCTGCGCACGTCCAATTCCACACCCGCGGCGATCACCGGCTGGCGCTGAGCGCGACCACGCTGGCCATCCTCACTGGCACCCCGACGACGGTCGCGGGGGCGGAGGTGGTGCGGAAATCATTCCCGGGGTTCTTCGCGCAGCTGGGCCTTACGCCTGCAGAGGCGCCCGCCGGTGGCCCGGCAGCCCCGCCGGACCCGTGAACCTTCCGGCCCTTTCTGGACTCTGGCGAACGGAAGGCGAACACATTAGAGAGGGATGCCCTCCGAACCATTTTCAGTTGAAGCCAACCCTCCTCCGTGAAAAGTGCGCGCCATGCCCAAGGACTCGCTGACGATCACTGACAACCGAACCGGCAAGACGTACGAAATCCCGATCGAGAACGGGTGCATCCGAACGGACGCCCTGCGTCAGATCAAGGTCGATGAGAAGGACTTCGGGTTGATGGGCTACGACCCGGCGTTCCTCAACACTGCGAACACCAAGAGCGCCATCACCTTCATCGACGGCGATCGCGGCATCCTCGAATACCGCGGCTACCCGATCGAGCAGCTCGCCGAGAAGTCGACCTTCCTCGAGGTCGCGTACCTGCTTCTGAACGGCGAGCTTCCGACGAAGGAGGAGCTCGACGAGTTCACGCACACCATCACGCACCACACCTACGTGCACGAGAACGTGAAGCGATTCATGGAGGGCTTCCGTTACGACGCGCACCCGATGTCGATGGTGGCCTCCACGGTGGCGGCGCTGAGCGCCTTCTACCCGGAGGCGAAGAACATCAAGGACGCGAAGATCCGCCGGATCCAGATGATGCGGCTCATCGCCAAGATGCCGACCATCGCCGCCTTCGCCTACCGGCACAGCGTGGGCCAGCCGTATGTCTACCCGGACAACGAACTGAGCTACGTCGGCAACTTCCTGGCGATGCTCAAGAAGATCGGCACCAACACCTACAAGCCGCACCCGGTGCTGGAGCGGGCGCTGGACGTCCTGTTCATCCTGCACGCGGATCACGAGCAGAACTGCTCGACCACCTCGGTGCGCACCGTCGGGTCGTCGCAGGTGGATCCGTACTCGGCGGTGTCCGCGGGCGTGGACGCGCTCTACGGCCCGCTGCACGGCGGCGCCAACGAGGCGGTGCTCCGGATGCTTCGGGAGATCGGCCACGTCTCGAAGGTCCCGGAGTTCATCGCGAAGGTGAAGAGCGGCGAGGCGGGATCGCGCCTGATGGGCTTCGGGCACCGCGTCTACAAGAGCTATGACCCGCGCGCGAAGGTCATCAAGCGGATCGCGGACGAGGTGTTCGAGGTGACGGGGAAGAACCCGCTGCTCGACATCGCGCTCGAACTGGAGCGGATCGCGCTCTCCGACGACTACTTCGTGAAGCGCAAGCTCTACCCGAACGTCGACTTCTACTCGGGCCTCATCTACGAAGCGATGGGCTTCTCGGCGGACTTCTTCACCGTGCTCTTCGCCATCCCGCGGACCGTCGGCTGGGTCGCGCAGTGGGAAGAGATGGTCCTCGATCCGGAACAGAAAATCGCCCGCCCGCGGCAAATCTACATCGGCCCGAAGCGCCGCGACTTCGTCCCGCTCGAACAACGGAAGAAGTAGGGCTGACGGCCGCCTTGGGGCGGCCGTTGCTTTTGCGGGCTTCAGGCGGTCACGGCCTTCTGCGCGTAGAGGGCCTCGATCCGGTCGGCGTATTTCTGCTCCACGAAGCTGCGGCGCACCTTCAACGTCGGCGTCAGCTCGCCGCCTTCGGTGGTGAAGTCGTGCGGCAGGACGGCGAACCGCCGGATGTGCTCGAAACGCGCGAGGTGCCGGTTCACGTCCTGCTCGATGCGCTCCTCGAGGTAGCGGAGAAAGCGCTCGTCATGGGCGAGCACTTCGGGCTCATCAGGCCAGCCGCGCGCCTTCGCGAACGCGGGCACCTTCTCCGGATCCAGCGGCAACAGCGCGACCAGGTAGTTGCGCCGCTCGCCCACCACCATCGCGTTCCCCACCGGGTCGATCGCCTTCAGGTATCCCTCGATGTTCGCGGGCGCGGTCTTCTTTCCAGCCGAAGTGATGACGATCTCCTTCTTGCGGCCGGTGATCCGCAGGTACCCCTCGGCGTCCAGCTCGCCCAGGTCGCCGGAGTGGAGCCAGCCGCCTTCCAGAAGCTCGCGCGTGGCCACTTCATCCCTGAAGTAGCCCATGCAGACGTTCCCGCCGCGGACCAGGATCTCCCCGTCGTCCGCGATCCGGACCTCCACGCCGATCATCGGCCGGCCCACGGTGCCCAGCCGCGTGTGCTCCGGCGTGGAGACGCTGGTCGGCCCGGTGACCTCCGACTGCCCGTAGACCTCGCGGATGACGATGTCCAGCGAGAGGAAGAACTCGATCACGTCCCGGCCGATCGGCGCGGCGGAGCTGGCGAAGATCCGCGCGCGGTCCAGGCCAATCTTCGCCTTCAGCCGCGAGAAGACCAGGCGCTGCGCGAGCGCGTATTCGGCCTCCAACGTCAGCGGCGGCCGCTCGCCGCGGAGAATCCGCCCGTGGTAGTCCGACGCCACCTGCCGCGCCCACGCCACCAGCCGCTGACGCTGCGGGCTCTGCGCGCGGATGCCCTCCTCCGCCTTCGCCTTGAACTTCTCCCAGACGCGCGGCACGCCGAAGAACGCGGTGGGCCGCACCTCCTTCAGCGCCTGGCCGATCTGATCGATCGACTCGGCGAAGTAGACCTGAATTCCGTTGAGGATCGGCCCGAAGATGCTGCAGGTCTGCTCGGCGACGTGCGAGAGCGGCAGGTAGCTCACCACCACGTCGTCCGCGCCCACCTGCGCCGCCTGCGACAGCCGCGCCGCGGTCCAGCAGATGTTGTGGTGCGAGAGCATCACGCCCTTCGGGTTCCCCGTCGTCCCCGACGTGTAGATCAGCGTGGCGAGCGACGACGGATCGAGCGCGTCGATCCGCCGGTCCAGCCAGGCGGGATCCGCGTCCTCCCCCATGCGGAGGACCTCGTCGAAGCGGCGCACGCCCTCGTCCGGGATCGGATCGCCTTCCACGAGGAGCAGGTGCTGAAGCTTCGGGAGCTGGCCGCGCAGCGCCCGCATGGTGCCCAGGTACTCTGGGTTCTCCACCACCAGAAAGCGCGCGCCGCTGTGGCCGACCACCCAGGCGAGCTGTTCGGGGCTGGCGGTCGTATACAGGCCCACCGCCACGCCGCCCAGCGCCATCGCCGCGAGATCGGCGATGAGCCACTCCTCCCGGTTGAAGGAGAGGATGGCGAGCACATCGCCCTGCCCGAAGCCCAGCCGCTCCAGCCCACAGGCCAGCTTGCGCACGCGCGCGAAGTAGTCCCGCCACGAGGTCGCGCGGTAGCGGCCGCCGCGGCGGGTCCACAGCGCCGGCCGGTCGCCGATCGTGTTGGCCCGCTCGCGCAACGCGTGGAGCATCGTGCGGGGAGTGTCACGCGTCGCGATCATGCGCGCCTGCATACCGCGCCATTCCGTTGACACGCAAAACCCGGATGCCTAAGAGCGCGCGCCATGACTCTCGATTTCACCTGCCAGAAGTGCGAGGGGACCTTCGAGCTCGAAGCGGATGATCTCATCGATGGGACCGAGAAGCTCGTCTGCCCTCACTGCGACAACACGGCGAGCGCCGCGATGGTGGACGACTTCACCAGCGCGATCACCGAACTCCGCACGCAGATCGCCAAGCTCGCCAAGAAGTTCCAGGTGAGCATGACCATCGAGACCGAGGACGTCGAAGAGGAGCTCGAGGACGAGGACGAGGAGGACGACGAGGACGAGGATGATCTCGACCTCGACGACGAGGACGAGGACGAGGAAGACGACTACGAGGACGAGGACCTCGAAGACGATCGCTGACGTCTCCCGTCCGTGGGCCGAAGGGCGCCTCGTCCTTTCGGGCTGGGCGGCCCTGCAGCCGAGCGGTCCCTGCGCATCCCCGGGCCCGGCCGAATCCGGTGCCTAAGTTTGGGATGTGAAAACTCCAATCAAGGCCGGGTTCTTCGTTGCGCCGCTCGCGGCGGTGGCCGTGGCGACGGGGACGCTGCTGTGGTTCCCCGGAGCGGGTGGCGCGCATTCCTCCACGCTCTTTCCCGCCGGGCCCCTGCGCTCCGGCGACGTGTACGTCGCGCCCGCGAAGGTCGATCCTGCCGATACGCCGATCGAGCTCGAGGTGAAGGACGTCATCCCGATCGAGGAGGCGGACACCCACGCGGTGGTGCTGGTCTCCAAGGACCAGCAGGTGATGCTGCCCATCTTCGTCACCGAGGAGGCGGCGGTGTCGATCGCCTTCCGCCTGGCGCAGCGGACCTCGCCGCACCCGCTCGCCGCGGACCTGATGGACGATCTGGTCGCCAAGCTGGGTGGCAAGGTCACCGAGGTCCGGATCGAGGACGTGCAGAACGACATCTACACGTCGCACGTGGTGGTGCATCAGGGCAACCGCGATCTGGCCATCGAGGCGCGGCCGTCCGATGCGATCGCCATGGCGCTCACCGGGAAGGCGAAGATCCTCACCAACCAGAAGGTGCTGGACGCGGCGGGGATCACCCGCGAGGAGATCGACTCGCTCCGCAAGGACCTGGGCGTGGGCGGGGGCGGCGGCGCCGGCATCGGCGACGAGGACGAGGACAGCCCCGCGCTCCCGCACCCGAGCGAACCCGGCGGAAAGTCCATCCCCACGACCCCGGACGACTCCAACATCCGGCTGTAGCCGAAAGCCCGGCCCCCCCTCCCAAGGGACGCCGGGCTTTCCGGTACCTGCGCTGCGGGACCGCTAGAGCTTCTCTGCGAAGTCGGTGAAGACTGGGATGCGCCAGCGCACGCTGCTCAGCGCCTTCACCATGGCGAGGATGTCCACGACCAGGAAGGCGAGGACGAGCGCGCAGCTGAACAGCCACCCGATGAACGGGATCCACCCGAAGAGTGCGCTGAGTACCGGAAGCCCCACCATCCCCGCGATGCCGAACACCAGCCCGTTCTTCGCGTGCCACTGCACGTAGGGCGAGTCCTTCACCGTCAACAGCGGGATCAACGCGAGGATCCCGAGGTACGCGAGGACGAGGTGGATCTTGTCCTGATCGCGGACCGCCTCGACGGGCGGTTCCACGGTCTTGATGGCCTGCGACTCCAGCTGATTGTCCGGGCTCATGTGCCTCCGACGCGCTGAACGAACGCCGAGCAGATGAGCGTTGTCGTATTCCGTGCCCGAGCGACCTGTCAAGGCGACTACAATTCCGCGCACGCCACCGAAAGTGAGGGTGAATGCGGAAGGCGAAGATCGTCTGCACGCTCGGGCCGGCGTCCGAAAAGCCGGAGGTCATCGAAGGGTTGATCCGCGCGGGGATGGACGTCGCGCGCTTCAACTTCTCGCATGGGACCCACGAGGATCACCGGCGCCGGCTGCGGGTGTTGCAGCGCGCCGCGCAGAAGGTGGGCCGGCCCGTCGCGGTGCTCCAGGACATCCAGGGGCCGAAGATCCGGCTGGGGCGATTCTTGGGCGGGCAGCTCCTGGTCGCCGCCGGGAGCACCGTGACGGTGACCACGCGCAACGTGCTCGGGCAGGGAGACATCATCCCCACCCCGGTGCGCACGCTCCCGAAGGACGTGAAGAAGGGCGATTCGATCCTCCTGGACGACGGACGCGTGCGGTTGGAGGTGATCAAGGTCGGCAAGCACGACGTCACCGCGAAGGTGCTCGTGGGCGGCCTTCTGAAGGATCACAAGGGGCTCAACCTCCCCGGCGCGGCGGTGAGCGTGCCCACCCTCACCAAGAAGGACGAAGAGGACCTCGCCTTCGGGCAGGAGCTCGGGGTGGACTACGTGGCGCTCTCCTTCGTGCGCACGGCCGACGACATCCGGCGGGCGCGGGCGCACGTGGCGCGGCGGCGGACACCGATCATCGCCAAGATCGAAAAGCCCCAGGCGGTGGAGAACCTCGAGGAGATCGCCCACGTCGCGGACGGGGTGATGGTGGCGCGCGGCGATCTCGGCGTGGAGATGCCGCTGGAGATGCTGCCTTCGATCCAGAAGCGGATCGTCGAGACGGTGAACCGCAACGGCGGCATCGCCATCGTCGCCACCGAGATGCTGGAGAGCATGATCGTCAACGCGCGGCCCACGCGCGCGGAGGTGACGGACGTCGCGAACGCCGTGTTGGACGGGGCGGACGCGGTGATGCTCTCGGGCGAGACGGCCAGCGGGGCGCACCCGGTGGCGGCGGCGGAGACGATGAGCCGGATCGTCGAGGAGACCGAGCGCGCGGGGAAGCTGCGCATCCGCCACACCGTCCCCTTCGAGAGCGCCCGGGACATCTCCACCGGCGTGGCGGCGGCGGCGGTGGCGGCGGCGCATCAGGTGGGCGCGGAGTTGATCGTCGCCTACACCGAGAGCGGCAACACCGCGCGGTTGATCTCCGAGTTCCGGCCGAGCGCGCCGATCCTGGGGCTGACGCCCAACGAGGAGACGCGGCGTCGGATGGCGCTGTACTGGGGCGTCCTCCCGCGGGTGGTGGGGCGGCTGCACTCCACGGACGCGATGGTCCGCCAGGTGAAACGGCTGTGCGCCGAGGAGCGGCTGTGTCCGCGTGGCGCCACGGTGGTGGTGGTGGCGGGAGTGCCGCTGAACACGCCCGGCAAGACCAACATGATGAGCGTCCACCGGATCTGATGCACCGTTCGGATCAGCGACCGCTGCGCTACCGGTGCGACCTTTTGGGACGGTTCGAGATCTCCGGTGGCCGCCTCGACGTGCGCATCCTCGATCTCTCCGAGGTGGGCGCGTTCGTGGAGACGTCGCTCGATCTCAAGGTCGGCGATCGCGGCGTCCTCGCGCTGCCGCTGCCGGGAGGCGACCCCTGGTACGCGGAGGTCACGGTCGTGCGGTTCGGGACGGCGCAGCGGGAGCTCCGCCACGCGCGCCTGAGCCATCTTCTGGTCTCGTGCCCGGGCGTGGACGTCACCTTCGATCGCATCCCGGACGACGAGATCGAACGGCTCCGCGGGTTCCTCGAGCTGCTCGACGAACGCTGAGGCTCAGAGCTTCTTCTGCTCGAAGTCGTAGATCTTCTCGACGGCGATCTGGCGGTAGCGATCGACCTTGAGCGCCATCCGCGAGGTCTCCCAGATGAGCTCGCGAAGATCGCGTTCGGGTTCCTTCTTCTTCCGCCGCTTCACCTCTTTGAGGATCGCCCGCGTGCTCTCCCTGGGGTGGAAGAGGAACGCGGAGGAGAACAGCAGGTGCCCCTCATGGGGGATGAGCCGCGCCTCGATGATGTCCCCCTTCTGCAGGCCCGCCACGGTGCGCCGCTCGGTGACGTCGTAGTCCTTGTTGGTGAGCAGATCCCTCAGCCGCAGTTGCCCCTTCTTGATCTTCCGGACCTCGAAGAGGCCGTGCCGCGTCTCGGTGAAGTCGCGGAAGGCCGCCGCCTCCTGCGGCGAGAACTGCGCGGCGAACCGGTGGAAGAACTCCTGCGCCGGTGTCTGCCCGGTCCCGTTCGCCGGACGGTCGAACAGGTACCAGTCGAAGAACGACGCCATCCGCATCTCGAAGCTCTTGTCGTCCTCGTGGACCTCGCCGGTCAGCTTGAAGTACTCGGCGCGTGCGGCGAGGAGGTCCTGCTTCCGGTCGTCCGACGAGGCAAAGGCAATCAGCTTGTCGAGATACGGCTGGTAGTTCAGGGACTCCATGGAGCGCGCCGGATACTACCGCGACATCAACAGGGCGAAGCGACGGAAGAGATAGCGTGCGTCGTGCGGTCCGGGCGAAGACTCGGGGTGGTATTGCACGCTGAACGCGCGCGCGTCCGGCACCGCCAGGCCCTCCACCGTTCCGTCGTTCAGGTTGATGTGGGTCACCTTCGCCTTCCCTTCCAGGGACTTCGCGTCCACGGCGAAGCCGTGGTTGTGGGAGGTGATCTCCACCTTGCCGGTGGAGAGATCCTTCACCGGCTGGTTCGCCCCGCGGTGTCCGAACTTCATCTTGTAGGTCCGTCCGCCCACCGCGCGCGCCAGGATCTGGTGCCCGAGGCAGATCCCGAAGATGGGCAATTTGCCCAACAGCCCCGCCACGGTCCGGTCCGCCCCCGCCACCGCCGCCGGATCGCCGGGCCCGTTGGTGAGGAACACGCCGTCCGGCTTCATCGCCAGGATCTGCTCTGCGCTGGTGGAGGACGGGACCACCGTCACCACGCAGCCCTCGTCCACGAGGTACGAGAGCATCGACTTCTTGAGGCCGTAGTCGATCGCCACCACCCGGAAGCGCGGCTCCGGCACCGTGCGGGCGCGCGGATCGCGGAGGAAGTTGGGCGTGGGCGTCCGCCACTCGTAGGGCGTCTTCGTGGAGATGGGCGTGGCAAGGTCCAGCCCCTCCATTCCGTGCGCCGCCCGCGCCTTCTCCACCAGCGCCTGCGCCGAGGCTCCGGAGGTGGAGACGACGCCCATCTGGGCCCCGTGCGTGCGCAGGTGCCGGACCAGCTTGCGCGTGTCCACGCCGGCGATCCCACCGATCCCGTGGCGTGCCAGGTACGCGGACAGCGTCTCCTGCGCCCGCCAGTTGGACGGTTCGGAGAAGTTGCGCACCACCATGCCCACCGCGTGCGGCTTGTGCGACTCCTCGTCCTCCGGGTTGGCGCCCACGTTCCCCATCTCGGGGTACGCCATGGTGACGATCTGCCCGACGTAGGAGGGGTCGGTGAGGATCTCCTGGTAGCCGAACATGGAGGTGTTGAAGACCACCTCGCCGACGGTGTCGGTGACGGCGCCGAAGGACGTCCCCTCGAAGACCGTGCCGTCCGCCAGCGCGAGCATCGCGCGCTTCATCCGTTCTCCTTCACGTCGCCGTTCTCGAACACCACCCGGCCGCCCACCACCGTCACCTGCACCCTGCCCTTCACCCGGCGGCCGTCGAACGGCGAGTTGCGGCCCTTCGAATAGAACCGCGATGCGTCGATCGTCCACTCCTCGTTCGGGTCCACGATCGTCACGTCCGCAGGCCTTCCGGCCGACAGCTCGCCACCCGGAAGGCCGAGCACCCGCGCGGGCCCCACCGTCAAAAGCTCCACCGCACGCCGGACGCTCAGCCGCCCGGCGTGCACCAGCTCCAGCGTCAACGGCAGCGCCGTCTCCAGGCCGACGATCCCGTTCGCCGAACAGTCGAACTCGCAGGCCTTGTCCGCCACGCTGTGGGGCGCGTGATCGGTGGCGATGGCGTCGATGGTGCCGTCCGCCAGCCCTTCGCAGAGCGCCTCCACGTCCTCTCTCGCGCGGAGCGGCGGGTTCATCCGCGCGTGGGTGTTCCAGCCCTCCACCGCTTCGTCGGTGAGGGTGAAGTGGTGCGGGGCCGCTTCCGCGGTCACCCGGAGCCCGCGCCGCTTCGCGTCGCGGATCAGCCGCACGCTCGCGGCGCAGGAGACGTGCGCGAAGTGCACCCGCCCGCCGGTGTCCTCCGCCAGCACGAGGTCGCGAGCCACCATGGCCACCTCGGCCGAAGCGGGGATGGGCAACAGCCCCAGCCGCGCCGCCACCGGCCCCTCGTTCATCCAGCCGCCCGCAGACAGCTCCATGTCCTCTTCGTGGACCATCAAGGGCAGCCCCAACGGCAGCGCCCACTGCAGCGCCCGCCGCATCAGCGCCGAGCTCATCACCGGCCGCCCGTCGTCCGTGAGGCAGACGCAGCCCGCATCGCGCAGCTCGGCCATGTCGGTGAGCTGTTCGCCCTTCTGCCCGCGGGTGATCGCCCCGGAGGGATAGACGCGGCACAGCTTCGCCTCCCGTCCGCGTTCGGCCACGAACTTCACCAGAAGCCCGGTGTCGATCGGCGGGACGGTGTTGGGCATCGCCACGATCGACGTGAAGCCGCCTGCCACCGCGGACCGGCAGCCGGTGGCGATCGTCTCCTTCCCCTCCTGCCCCGGCTCCCGGAGGTGGACGTGGAGATCGATGAACCCCGGGAGCACCCACTTCCCAGCCGCGGCGATCACCCGCGCCCCGGGGGGCGGGACGATCGGCCCCTCGGAGGCGAGCTCCACCACGCCGTCGCGCAGAAGCAGGTGGCGCACGCCGTCGATCCCGTTCGCCGGGTCGATCAACCGGCCGCCTTCGATCACCAGAGCCTGCACGCTCACGCGGCGCACCTCTCGAGGATGGCCCGGCGGACGAACACCCCGTTCTGCACCTGGTCCAGGATCGCGCTCTGCAGGCCGTCCGCCACGTCGTTGGCGATCTCCACGCCGCGGTTCATCGGCCCGGGGTGCAGGATGACGGCGTGCTTTTGCAGCCGGGCGGCGCGATGGGCGTTGAGGCCGTACAGCCGGGCGTACTCCCGCGGGCTCGGGAACAGGCCGGCCTGCTGCCGCTCGAGCTGGATGCGCAGCATCATCACCGCGTCGGCGTCCGGGAGCAGCGCGTCGAGATCGTGCGCGACCTCGGCGCCGAGCGCTTCGATCCCCCGGGGCATCATGGTCAAAGGTCCGCAGAGGACCACCTGCGCGCCGAGCAGCCGCAGACAGTGCGCGTTCGACCGCGCCACCCGGCTGTGGAGGATGTCGCCGACGATGACCACCCGCTTCCCTTCCAGCGTCCCCAGCTTCTCGCGCAGCGTGAAGGCGTCCAGAAGCGCCTGCGAAGGGTGCTCGTGGGTGCCGTCGCCGGCGTTCACCACCGACGCGCGGACGTGCCGGGAGACGAGCGCCGCCGCCCCGGAAGACGAGTGGCGGATCACCATCACGGACGGCCCCATCGCGTCGATGTTGCGGACGGTGTCGAGCAGCGTCTCGCCCTTGGCCATCGACGAGCCTCTGGCGGTCCAGTTGAGGACGTCCGCGCCCAGAGAGCGCGCGGCGATCTCGAACGACGACCGGGTCCGGGTGGAGTCCTCGAAGAAGAGGTTGGCGACGACGCGACGCCGAAGCGGCTGAAGGGTCCGCCCCTCGAGGTGGGCGCGCTTGTGCGCTTCGGCCAGCTCCAGGAAGGACTCCACGTCCGCCCGGTCAAGGCCGCGGATCTGCAGCAGATGGCGACCGGCGCTCATTTCCGGATCGGCCCGTCCTTCTGGGTCTCGAAGTTCAAGATGACGCGGTACGCGGTGGGCCTGAGGACCACCACCCGCCGGTACGGCACCCGGATGGTGATGTGGTCCACGACCGTATTGCGGTCGATCACGATGTCGTCATTGGTCAACCCCAGCCCGCCCACCACGCGGTCCTCGCCGGTCACCGGGTCGGTCTCGAAGTGCCACCCCACGCTCCGCTTGTTGAGCTTGGCCAGAATGCTCGCGCGGAGGATGTCGTCGCTGAGGTTGGAGTTGTTGATGGCCTCGGCCAACGCGTCCCTCACGTCGAAGTCGTCGGCGTAGACCGGCACGAACATCCACAGGCAGTAGACGACAACGGAAAGGATCAGGATCCAGAAGACGGTGCCGAGGCTGACCTTTCCGCGGGCGTTCAAGGCGGAGGCTCGATAGCACATCCGGTCGAGCGCGGACCACCATTCACGGTCAGCGAACCGGGAGGAACAGGCGATCGGTGCGCAGCCCGGTGCCGCCGGTCAGCCCGCTGCCCAGCCCGTCGTGGCCGAGGGCCAGCCAGATCACCATCGCTTTGCCCTTGATGTTCCCGTAGGGGACGAACGCCACGCCCGGGCGGACCCCGAAGCCGAAGCGGCTGTCCGCCGAGTTGTCGCGGTTGTCGCCCATCACGAACACGTGCCCTTCGGGCACCTTGAACGGCCCCGCACCGTCGCGCCGCGGGCCGCTCAGCGCCTCCCCGGCGAGGTGCACGTGCCCATCCAGGTTCTCGCGGTACAGGGCGATCTCGTTGGAGATCCAGTGCGTGTTGCCCCGCATGTCCTCCGGCGCGTCCCAGTAGACGTAGTCCGCCTGGACCAGCTCGCGCGGCTGCGCCACGCCGTTGATGTAGACGACCCCGTCCCGAAGCTCGACCGTGTCGCCCGGCACGCCGATGACGCGCTTGATGAAGTCCCTCGACTCGTCGAGCGGGTTGTTGAAGACGATCACGTCCCCGCGTTCGGGCCGGCGGACGATGACGAACGGCACCTCGTTGATGAAGGGGATCCGCACCCCGTAGATGAACTTGTTGACGAAGATCTGATCGCCGATCTGCAGGGTCGGGATCATCGACCCCGACGGGATTCGGAACGGTTCGATAAAGATGG
This sequence comes from Myxococcaceae bacterium, assembly GCA_019686135.1. Lineage (GTDB taxonomy): Bacteria > Myxococcota > Myxococcia > Myxococcales > Myxococcaceae > JADGHL01. Next base: position 34,868 of record JADGHL010000011.1, read on the forward strand.
TGCGGATGACCATCGCGATGGCGAACGCCTTCACGAAGCCCATCCCGAAGTCGAAGATCGACTGCTTGCGCCACGCGGCGAGGTGCTTGTCGGCGGCCGCCTCCGCGGCCTTGAGCTCTTCCTCCAGCCGCGCGTCCCTCGTGGCCAGCGCCCCGGCGAGCGTCACCGCGTGCTCGAGCAGATCGTCGTTCGGGCGGCCGGTCACCTTGTCGCGGTGCTTGTCCACCAGATCCGAAATCTCGCCCAGAAACTCGAAGGTCTGATGTCGCAGCTTGCGCAGGCGCGCGAACGGCCGCATCGCGGTGCGGGCCACCGCCAGGGCGACGAACGCAATCAGCATCAACAGCCCGAAGCCCTTGAGCGCCGGCCGGGCCCAGGCCGCGCTCGGGGTGTGGAGCTCGACGATGAAGAGGTAGAGGACGAACACCCCGCCGAAGAGCGTGACCGGGGCCCACAGCGAGGTAAGCCGGTTCTCCCAATGCACCCGCCTGAGCTTCGCGCGGAGCTCCGGGCTCAGCCGCGCGGCGATCGCATCGTCGAAGCGGTCCTTCTTCTTCGGCTTCGGAGCGCTCGAGTTTCCGTCCGCCACTACTCCTCCGACTTGAGGACCGCGAGGAACGCTTCCTGGGGGATCTCCACCACGCCCACCTGTTTCATGCGCTTCTTCCCCTCTTTCTGCTTCTCGAGGAGCTTGCGCTTGCGGGAGATATCGCCGCCGTAGCACTTGGCGAGCACGTTCTTGCGCATCGCCGACACCGTCTCGCGGGAGATCACCCGGCTGCCGATGGCCGCCTGGATCGCGACCTCGAACATCTGCCGGGGGATCACCTCCTTGAGCTTGGCGCAGATCTCCCGGCCCCGCTGGTACGCGCGGTCGCGGTGGACGATCACGCTGAGCGCGTCGACCACGTCGCCGTTGATGAGGATGTCCAGCTTCACCAGGTCGGATGGGACGAAGCCGGCGAGCTCATAATCCATCGATGCGTAGCCGCGGCTGACGCTCTTGAGCTTGTCGAAGAAGTCGAACACGACCTCGGCCAACGGGAGGTCGTAGGTCACCTGCACGCGCTTGCCGGAGGTGCCCAGGTACCGGATGTCCTTCTGCACCCCGCGCCGGTCCTGGCAGAGCTTGAGGATGGCGCCGAGGTGATCGTTCGGCACGTGGATGTGGCAGGTGAGGAACGGCTCCTCCATGTGCTCGATGTTCTGGGTGGGAGGGAGCTTGGCCGGGTTGTCCACGACGATGACGTTGCCGGCGTTGTCGAAGACCCTGTAGACCACGCTCGGGGCGGTGGTGATGAGCGACAGCCCGTACTCGCGCTCCAGCCGCTCCTGGACGATCTCCATGTGGAGCAACCCGAGATATCCGCAGCGGAACCCGAACCCCAGCGCGGTGGAGGTCTCCGGCTCGAAGGTGAAGGCGGAGTCGTTCAGGTTGAGCTTGTGCAGCGCATCGCGCAGGTCCTCGTAGTCCGCCGAGTCGATCGGGAACACGCCCGAAAAAACCATCGGCTTGACTTCCTTGAACCCGGGGAACGGCGTGGCGGTGGGACGCAGCTCCTCGGTGACGGTGTCGCCCACTTTCGCGTCCGCCAGCTCCTTGACGTTGGCGATGAGCACGCCCACTTCCCCGGCGATGAGCTGCGGCACCGGGCGCGCCTTCGGAGAGAAGACGCCGAGCTCCTGGACCTCAAACTTCTTCTTGTTGCTGAACAGCATGATCTTCTGCTTCAGCGACAAGGTGCCCTGCAGCACCCGCACCAGCATGACCACGCCGCGGTAGTTGTCGTACCAGCTGTCGAAGACCAGCGCCTCCAGCGGCGCGGTGGGATCGCCCTTCGGCGGCGGGATGCGCTGCACCACCGCCTCGAGGATGTCTTCGATCCCGATGCCCTCCTTGGCGGAGGCCGGCACCGCGCCCGACGCGTCGATGCCGATCACGTCTTCGATCTCCGCGCGCACGCCGTCCGGGTTGGCGCTGGGGAGATCGATCTTGTTGATGACCGGTATGATCTCCAGGTTGTGGTCGATGGCCATGTAGACGTTGGCCAGCGTCTGCGCCTCCACCCCCTGGGTGGCGTCGACGACCAAAAGCGCCCCTTCGCACGCGGCGAGCGAGCGGGAGACCTCGTAGGCGAAGTCGACGTGTCCCGGCGTGTCGATCAGGTTGAGGACGTAATTCTTCCCGTCCTTCGCCTTGTAGTTCATCCGGACCGACTGGGCCTTGATGGTGATCCCGCGTTCGCGCTCCAGCTCCATGTTGTCGAGGAACTGGTCCTGCGCCTCGCGGGCAGAGACCGTGCCGGTGAACTCGAGCAGACGATCCGCCAGCGTCGACTTTCCGTGGTCGATGTGGGCGATGATGCTGAAGTTTCGGATGTGGGAATTTTCGGCGGCCATGCCTTTGGGGGCGCACTAACACAACGGCGACGCCATTCCAGCGGCGTCGTTGCATTCACGTGACAACGCCCGTCGCGCCCCGGAAAGTTCGCCGCCGATGCCTCACAGCCCGAGCGGGAGCCCGGCGCTCAGACGGAGCGTGATGTGCGAGGAGGCCAGCTCCGCGCGGGCGGTGATCTCGTTCACCTCAGCGGCGAAGAAATCGCGCTCGGTGGTGATGACGTCCAGCTGGGTGGCCGCGCCGAGCTCGTAGCGTTCCCGCGAGAGCTGGGCGGCCCGCCGGGCAGCCTCCACCTGGGCTCTGGCCGCGCTCACCTTCTGGATGGCCGCGGTCAGCCGCTGATAGTCGTTGTGGACCTGGTCGCGCACCTGCAGCTTCGCCCTCTCTATCGTTAGTTGGGCGATCGAGCTCTGGGTCGCGGCGGCGTCGGCGTTGAACCAGGTGGCGCCGTCCAGCCGCCACACCAGCCCCACCCCGGCCGTGTACTGGTGGTCCTTCCCGCTGAAGCCGCTGTAGTTGCTGGCCCGCTCGCTGAAGTTGGCGGAGATCATGGGCACCAGCGCCAGACGCGCAGCGGTCGACAGGCGCTCGGCCGCCTTCGCGTCGGCCTCTGCGGCCTTCACCGCGGGCAGGTCCAGCGCCCGCTGCTCCAGATCCTCCAGCGTGCCCTCCGGGCGGAGGTCGTCCGCCGGCAGGTCCGCCACGTCACCCGGATCCAGCCCGGTGAGCGTCAAGAGCGCACGGCGGGCGTTGGCCACCTGCATGTTGGCATCGGAGATCCGCTGGTTGGCGAGCTCGACCTCGGCGCGGGCGCGCAACACCTCGAGCTCGGTCACCACGCCCGTCTGGTGGCGCACCTCTTGGAGCTTGAGCTGCGCTTCCGCCACCGACAACGAGCGCTTCGCCGATTCGCGCACCGCGAGCGCGGCGGCGTACGCATAGTACGTGGTGGCAACCTGACGGCGGATCGCATCGCGCGTCATCTCCACCCGGTTCTCGGCCGCGTCCACCGCAGCGCTGGCCGCCGCGGCGCGGAACCAGCGGGTCGTGTCGACGAGCGGCAACTCCACCCGCACCAGCCCGTCCAGCTGATCGTACGGGGTGATGACGATCTCCTGTCCCCCGGTGAGCGGGCTCGCCGGGATCTTCGCCTCGTACTCATTACGGGTGTAGCCCGCCTGCGCGGTGATCGACGGCGCCAACGACAGGGAGGCGGCGGTGAGCTCCTGCGCCGCCTTCACCCGCATTTCGCGGGAGATCTCCTGATCGACGTTGCGCTGATCCGCCGCGTCCATCAGCTCCTTCAGGGTGGCCGCGCGCGCAGCGCCTCCACCCCAGAGCGCCACCGACGCCACCGCCACCGTCACTGCTTCCAGGACCTTCATTCCGCTGCCTCACTGCCCCGCGCGATCGCCGGGGTGGGAAGAACATGATCGAGCGCGGGCACCGGCTCCGGCTGCTCCTCATCCTTCGGGAAGAGCCGGCGCCAGATTCGCCAGAACACGCGCGAGATGTCGTCGAAGTACGAATAGGCCACCGGCACCGCCAGCAAAGTCAGAAGGAGCGAGAACAACTGCCCGCCCACGACCACGCCCGCGGTGGCCTTGTTGAACCCGGAGCCCACGCCCTTCGCGGTCACCAGGGGGACCATGCCTGCCACGAACGCGAACGTGGTCATCAGGATGGGCCGCAGCCGGTCCCGGTTGGCGTGGAGGATGGCGCGCGTGCGCACCGCCTTCTCCAGGCACTCCCGCACCCGGTCCGCCCGGCCCTCGTCCCGCTTCCGCCGGAACGCATGCTCGAGCCCCTTCCTGTCCAGCAGCCCCTCCAGCGCCACCTCCAGCTGCGGGATCAGCGTCGCGAACGGAGCGGACAGATCGATCCCGTGCAGCGCGGCTCTGAGCATGGGGTCGTACTTCTCCCTCAGCCCGTTGGTGTGATCGATCTGGAGGATGGCGTTCTTCTTGATGACGCCGAAGAGGACGAAGATCCCGAGGAAGCTGTACAGGTCCAGCGCCTGGTCGAAGACGATGATCGACAGGATCGCGAACGGGAGCGTCAGCGGCAGCGAGATCAGGATCGTCACCGGGTGGAGCCAGCTCTCGAACTGCGCGGCGAGGATGAGGTACATGAACACCATCGACGCCAACAGGCCGAGGATGAAGGACAGCCCGGTCTCCTTCATCAGCTTGGTGGTGCCCTGCGGCTTGATGGAGAAGCCCTCGGGCAAATGCTCGTCCTCGATCGCTTTGGTCAACGCCTCGGCGATGGCCCCCTCGTTGGCGCCGGGCTTCCCGTTGGCCATGAAGGTCACCTGGCGCTCGCGCATGTAGCGGTTGATGGTGGTGGGACTGGAGGTGTGGACCACCTTCACCACGTCCGCCAGCGAGACCAACCCGACCTTGCGCGACGGCACGGTCAGCAGCTGCAGCATGTCCTCGTTGGTGCGGTACTCCTCGGTGGCGCGGATGCGGATGTCGTACTGCTCCCCGCCCTCCGAGTAGTTGGACACCTTCTGGCCGGCGACCAGGAACTGCAGCGCCTGGGCGATATCCATCACCTGCACGCCGAGATCCGCGGCCCGGTCACGGTCGATCACCACGGACAGCTCCGGCTTACCGGTGACGAGGCTCGAGTCCACGTCCACGACGTCGGGGATCTTCCGGATGCGTTCGAGGATGTGCTCGTTGGCTTCGGTGAGACGCTCGAGGTCCGGACCGGCGAGCAACATCTGGATCCGCTGCGTGGCCTGACCGCCGCCGAACTCGCTCACGTCCGCCACGTTCACGCGCCAGTCCTTCGGCAGCGTGGGGATGATCTGCTGGCGGATGACGTCCTTGAACTCGTTCTGGGAGATCTTCCGCTGATCCGGCGGGACCATCTTCACGTAGATCCGCGCCTGGTTGGGGGTCTTGGCGGGATCGTCCCCGACCGTGAGCAGCGTGCCGATGACCTCGGGGTAGGCGCGGATCGTCCGGGCCACCCGCTGACCCACCAGCTCGGTGGCGGCCACGCTGCGGCCCTCCGGCAGGCGGATGATGACCTCGAACTGCGCGCGGTCGTCGATGGGGAGGAAGCCCTTGCGCGCCTTCGCCGCCAGCGGACCCATGGAGACCAGCGCCAGCACCGAGAGCACCACCACCGCCCACCGGTGCCGCATGGCCAGGCCCAGCAGCTTCACGTAGCCACGCTCCACCGGGCGGTAGCCCAGATCGACGATCCGCTCGAGGATGCTCTTGCGGTGGTCGCCGGCCTTCTTCTTCTTGAGCCAGTGGGCCGCCAGCATCGGCGTCAGCGTGAAGCTGACCCACAGCGACACCGCGATGGACATGCTCATCGTGATGCCGAAGCTGGCGAGGAAGCGCCCGGGGATGCCCGCGACGAAGGCGATGGGGAGGAACACCGCGATCAGCGAGAGCGTGGTGGCCATGACCGCGGTGCCGATCTCCCGGGTCCCCGCGATCGCCGCCTCCTTCGGATCCAACCCCTTCTCGTCGATGTGCTTGAAGATGTTCTCCAGCACGACGATGGCATCGTCAATCACGATGCCCACGGCCAGAGCCAGCGCCAGCAGCGTGATGCTGTTGAGCGTGTAGCCGGCCAGCTTCATCGCCGCGAAGGTGCCGACGATGGAGGTGGGAATGGCCAGCGCGGCGATCACCGTGGACCGCACGTTCCCGAGGAACAAGAGCACGATGATCGCGGCGAAGAGCGCACCCAGCACCAGGTGTTCGGTCACCGCGTGGGTGCCCGTGCGGATCACCTCCGACCCGTCGCGCTGCACCACCAGCGAATAGCCCGGCGGGAGCTCCTTCTGGACCTCCGCCATGCGCTCCTTGACCGCGTCCACCACCGCCACGGTGTTGGTGCCGGACTGCTTGCGGATCGCCAACAGCACGGTGCGGTCGTCATTCCACATCGCGGAGGTGTCGAAGTCTTCGACCCCGTCCTCCACCGTGGCGATCTCCGAGAGGCGGATCGCGCGGCCGTTCTGCTCGCGGACGATGATGTCCTTGAGCGCGTCCACCGACTCCACCCGCCCCTGCACCTCGAGCGAGAGGTACTCTCGGCTGGTGTCCACGCGGCCGCCCGGCAGGGTGATGTTCTGGGCGTTGATCGCCGCGGCCACCTCGCCGGCGGACATGTTCAGCGAGCGGAGCTTGACCGGATCCACCAGGACGTTGATCTGCCGCCTGCGCCCGCCGATCAGCGTGACCTGCCCCACCCCGCTCACCGACTCGAGCCGGCGGCGCACCACGCGGTCGGCGAGGTCGGTGATCTCCCGGATGTCCACCTGCTTGCGGACGCCGTCCACCTCGCCGTCACTGCCGGCCGCCTTCGCGTTCAGCGCGACGTAGAGGATGGGCGCCGCGTCCGGGTCGAACTTCTGGACCATGGGCGGGTCGATGCCCTTGGGAAGCTGCGGGAGGACCGAGTTGACCTTCTGCTGGACCTCCTGGGTCGCAACGTCGGGATCCTTCTCCAGCTGGAACATAATCACGACCTGCGACACGCCCTCCGAGGAGTTCGATCGCAGCTCGTCGATCCCGCTGATGGTGTTGACCGCGCCTTCGATCTTGTCGGTGATCTCCCGCTCGATGTCCTCCGGCGAGGAGCCCGGCTGCGTGGTCATCACCACCACCGCGGGCAGGTCGACCTTGGGGAACTGGTCGACCCCGAGCTGGGTGTAGAAGACGCCGCCCACCACGAGGATCACGAGCGAGAGCACCGTCGCGAAGACGGGCCGGCGCACACACAATTCGGCTAGCCACTGCATGGGAGAGTTCTCCTGGGCCTCAAAGGGGCTGAAGGGTCACTGCAGGCGCGCGCCGTCGCGCAGGCCCGGGGGCGGGGCGACCACCACCTGGTCCCCGTTCTGCAAAGTCTCGAGCACGGCGATCCGTCCGTCCTTCTTCACTCCGGTGCGCACCACCATCTCCTGCGCGGTGCCGTTCTTCGCCAGGAACAGGCGCCGCACCGTCCCGTCGACCTGGATCGCCTCGACCGGTACCGTGGGGACTTCCTCCTCGCCGGTGAGCAGAAGCACCGTGGCGAACATCCCCGGCCGCAGGGCGCCGTCTGGGTTCGCCGCGGTGGCCTCCACGATCAGATCGCGCGTGTTGGGCCGGAGCGCGGGGCTGACGTACTTGACCACCGCGGGGAACTTCCGGTCCGGGTAGGCGGAGACCTCCACCTCCAGCGTCTGGCCGTCGTGGACCTGCCCCACCACCGGTTCGGGGACGCTGATGCTCACCCGCACCGGGTCGATGGCGTAGACGCTCGCTACCCGGGAGTTGGGCATCACGTACTCACCGACGTTGACGTAGCGCTCGCCGATGATGCCGTCGATGGGCGCGCGGATGATGGTGTCGCCCGCCAGCTTCCCGGCGAGGTCCGCCTGGGCGCGCGCGGCGTTCGCCTGGTACAGCTGCGCGGTGCAAGCGGTCTTCTGGCGTTCGTACTCGGCTTTGGTGATCGCGCCGTTGGCGAAGAGCTGATCGGCGCGGGCGCAGTCCTGACGCGCCTGCTCCACCTGGGTGTTGGCGGCCCGCGCGGACGCGTCCGCCGCCTGCGCCTGGAAGGAGGCGGCCTTGGAGTCGACGCGGGCGATCACCTGGCCCACCTTCACCGGCTGGCCGCGCTCCACGTAGGTGGCGGTCACGCGGCCGGACACGTTCGCGGCGACCTCGGATTGGCGGTCGGCGAGAACGCTGCCGGTGAGGGTGAGGTAACGGGGCATCTTCTGGATCTGCACCTCGGCGGTCTCCACCTTCACCGGACGCGTGGCTTCCGGGGCGGTGGGGGCGGGCGCGGCCTGCGCGGTGGCGGCACCGCCGCGGCTACAGGCACACAGCAGTGCAAATGCGACCAACGGGATGATGCGATTCATGGGGCCTCTAGACGGCGGGAGCGGCTCTCTCCGGACGACCTCGCCGGCGCCGGGGCGTCCGGGTGGACAGAGCACGGGTGAACAGCTGCGCGAGCTGGCTGGCATAGGCCTGCTGCTCGCTGGGTGGAAACGGAACCTTGTTGAAGTACGAATAGAACGACCGTCCCTGGACCGTCCCCAGGATGGAGAAGGCTGCGGTCTCGATCTCGGGGGCAAAGATGAGGCCCTTTCGGCGGGCGCGGCGGAGCCAGCCCTGCATCGCCTCCACCGCCTTTCCGGGAGCCGGTTTGGTGGTGTACAGGCGCGGAGAGATCCCGCTCTCCCGGAGCGCGATCATGCAGGGGATGTACTCGGCGAAGAAGTCGAGCATCGCCGTGAACAGCTCCAGAAGCTGCGCGTGCAGCGGGCGGTCGTCGGGACCGCGTTCCAGCAATTCCAGCCAGGGCGGATACGGCGGCTTGAGCGCCGCCAGCATGAGCGCCTGACGCGTGGAGAACCGCTTGAGCAGCGCGGGCACGGTGACGCCCAGTTCGGCGGCAACGCCGTTGAGCGACACGTTCGGACCCTCTGCGCGCACCTTGCGCCGCATGGTGGAGAGGATCTGCTCGTCGCTGATCTGACGGGGGCGTCCCATGGAGGCGTTGGTTAGTAACGGACAACTAACCAACGCGCAACCGGGTTCTTTGCTACCCGCGACCCCGCTTCGCCGCCATTCGAACGACACGGCATCCGGGCAGGCGAGCAACCTTCGGACTGATGCGTCCGATGAGTCGCGCTGATCGTCTGGCGGTACGTGGCAGGGCGCCTGCATGAGCGCGCGGCCTGCTTGCAGGGGGTGGCGTGGCTTTCTACGGTCCGCGCCCATGTCCCGATATTTCGTCACCGGCGGGAGCGGCTTTCTGGGCCGCGAGCTGATCCGCGCGCTGTGCGAGGCCGGACATGCAGTGGTGGTGCTGGCGCGTTCGCCGAAGTCCGAGGCGGCCGTGCGCGCCCTAGGAGCGGAACCCGTGAAGGGCGACCTCGACGACGTCGGCGCGATGACCGCCGGGATGCGCGGGTGCGGCGTCGTCATCCACGCCGCCGCGCATACGGAGGAATGGGACACGGACGAGGCCTTCTGGCGGGTCAACGTCGTCGGCACGAAGAACGTGATCGAGGCGGCGCGCGCGGCGGGCGTGCGGAGGCTGGTGCTCATCTCCAGCGAGGCGGTGCTCGCGGATGGACGCCCGCTCATCCGCGTGGACGAGACGCACCCCTACCCCCAAAAGCCGGTCCGCGGTTACCCCGCCAGCAAGGGCGAGGTGGAGCGTGCGGTGCTGGCCGCCAACGGCGACGGCCTGGAGACGGTGGTGGTGCGGCCGCGCTTCATCTGGGGACGCGGCGACACCGCCAACCTGGTGAAGTTCGCGCGCGCGGTCCGCGACGGCCGCTTCGCCTGGGTCGACCACGGGCGCCATCTGACCTCCAGCTGCCACGTCGCCAACGTGTGCGAGGGGACGCTGCTCGCCGCCGAGCGCGGCCGCCCCAAAGAGATCTACTTCCTCACCGACGGCGAACCGGTGGAGTTCCGGTGGCTGCTCACCGAGATCCTGAAGACCCAGGGCATCCCCCTCCCTTCCCGCAGCGTCCCGCGCAGGTTGGCGTGGATCGCTGCCGGCGTGGCCGAGGCGCTCTGGCGCACCTTCCGGTTGAGCGGCGTGCCCTTCGCCACGCGCGTGCCTTTGGCGCTAATGGGCGTGGAGGTGACGGTGAACGACGCGAAGGCGCGGCGCGAGCTCGGGTACGCCGGGCGGATGACGATCGCCGAGGGGCTCGCCGAGATGGCGCGGCTGCCGAAGGTGGTGCCGGAGGGTGTGGCCGGGCGCGCGGCGTGAAGCGACGCCGTCGGTCTGCCGTCTGCCGTCTAGCTGGCGGCGGATCGTGCGGGGGTGCCCTGCGCCTTGGCGCGGAAGAAGGCGATCGTCCGGCGCAGGCCCTCCTCGAGCGGCACCGTCGGCTCCCAGCCGAGGACCTTCTTCGCCAGCGACGGATCCACCACCGAGCGGCGCTGTTCGCCGGGCTTTCCGGGCGCATACTGCGGAGGCAGCTTCGTGCCGGCGGCGTCTGCCAGACCCTGGTAGAGCGCGTTGACCGACGTCTCGATCCCGGTGCCGATGTTGACGGCCCCCACGTAGTCCTTCTCGAACGCGAGATAGTTCGCCCGCGCCACCTCAGGGCCGAAGACGAAGTCCCGCGTCTGCCCTCCGTCGCCGAAGATGGTGCAGGGCTGGCCGGCGACGAGCCGCTTCGAGAAGATCGCCACCACGCCCGCCTCGCCGTGCGGGTTCTGCCTGGGGCCGTAGACGTTGGCGTAGCGCAGGGCGACGTAGCTGAGCCCGTACTGCGCGCGGTAGTAGCCGAGGTACAGCTCGCCCGCCGCCTTGGAGACGCCATACGGCGAGACCGGGCGCGTGGGGTGGGTCTCGGGCGCCGGGAAGACGTCCTGCTCGCCGTAGATCGCCCCGCCGGTGGAGCTGAAGATCACCTTCTTCACGCCGCTTCGGCGCGCGGCCTCGAGCAGGTTGAGGAAGCCGAGGATGTTGGTGTCCGCGTCGAACCGCGGATCCTCGACCGAACGGCGCACGTCCATCTGCGCAGCGAGGTGACAGATCACCTCCGGCCGCTCGCGCTCGATGAGCGCTGCCGCCTCCGGGCTGCGGATGTCCAATTCGATCAGGCGGACCTTCGGATCGAGGTTCTCCTTCCGCCCGCTGGAGAGATTGTCGAGCGCCAGAACCTCATGCCCCTTCTCGAGGAAGGCGTCGCACACGTGCGAGCCGATGAAGCCAGCACCTCCGGTAACCAGAATCTTCACAGGTGTTCCTTTCGCTGCGCCGCGTGGCGCGCGCCAGATTTAGGGAGCAACAGGCCCGCCGACAACCCGCCGGAACCAGGCGATCGTCTCTTTGAGGCCTTCTTCCAGCGACACACGGGGCTCCCACCCGAGCAGCCGCTTCGCTCGGGAGATGTCCGGACGGCGCTGCTTCGGATCGTCCTTCGGCATGGGCCGGTGGACGATCCGGCCGCCACCGCCCGCCGCCGCCCGCACCGCCTCGGCGAACTCGAGGATCGTCAGCTCGCGCGGGTTGCCCACGTTCACCGGGTCCGATTCGTCCGAGAGCATGAGCCGGCAGATCCCGTCGATCAGATCGCTCACGTAGCAGAACGACCGGGTCTGCCTGCCGTCGCCGAAGACGGTGAAGTCCTCGCCGCGCAGCGCCTGCGCGACGAACGCGGGCACCACCCTTCCGTCGTCCAGACGCATCCGCGGTCCATAGGTGTTGAAGATGCGGACGATCCGCGTCTTCACGCCGCGCGCGCGGCGGTACGCCATGGTGAGCGCCTCCGCGTAGCGCTTGGATTCGTCGTAGCAGGAGCGCGGGCCGATCGGGTTGACGTTGCCCCAGTAGTCCTCCGTCTGCGGGTGGACCAGCGGATCGCCGTACACCTCGGACGTGGAGGCCTGCAGGAACGTGGCCCCGGTCCGCTCCGCCAGCCGGAGCGCGTTCTCGGTGCCCTGGCTCCCCACGCGGAGCGTCTCGACGGGCCTCTTCGCGTAGTCGATCGGCGATGCCGGCGAAGCGAGGTTGAACACGAAGTCGCACGGACCATCCCAAGGGATGCCCTCGGTGATGTCCGCCTGGACGAAGCGGAAGCCCTTGTGTGCGCGGAGCTCCTCGACGTTGCGGAGCGTCCCGGTGATGAGGTTGTCGACCGCGACGATCTCCGCCGCGCCCTCCTGCGCGAGCCGTTCGCACAGATGGGATCCCAGAAAGCCTGCGCCGCCCAGCACGGCGACGCGCGCGCCATCGAATCGATTCGCCACGATCCTACAGTCCCGGGATGGTGGCCTGACCGGGCAGCTGCTCCTTGTACTTCTCCAGCACCAGGTCGATGCCCTGCCGGATGTACTCGGCCACCGGGACCTTCGTCTTCTGGTTCAGGAGCTTGAGCAGCTCGTTCTGCTCCGGCGTGATGTAGATGGTCGTGCTGATCTTCTTCCGCGCCATGGATGTATGTGACGGTATATCGACATATGTATCCCGTCAAAAACGGAGCGCACGACGCCGAAGCTCACGATAAAAGGCGGGTGTGATGACGTCTCCCCTCTGGCAAGCGGTTCGCGGCGCGCTGGCGCTGACGATGCTCCTCCTTCTTGCCGCATGCGGCGGCAACAAGGACGTGAAGAAGGATCAACCCGCCGCAGGCGCTGGCGACCAGAGCGAGGGCGAACAGCTCGCGGAGAACATCCGGCAGGCCCGCCAGGGCAACGAGGAGGTCACCGAGTACGACCTCAACCACGACAAGCGCCCGGACGTCTGGTCCTACACCGTCAAGGCGAAGGACGAGCAGGGCCGCACGTTCGACAAGCTCATCCGCAAGGAGCTGGACATCAACTGGGACGGCAAGGTCGACATCACCCGGAACTACGACGACAACGAGCAGGTCGCCCGCGAGGCGCTGGACCTGGACTTCGATGGCAAGGTCGACCAGGTGAACTTCTACGAGAAGGGGCAGATCGTCCGGAAGGAACGCGACCTCGACTACAACGGCAAGCCGGACCTGTGGCTCTACTTCGAGAAGGGGAAGATCGTCCGCAAAGAGCGCGACACCGACTCCAACTCGAAGGTCGACTACTGGGAGTACTGGGAGGGCGACCGGGTCGACCGCGTGGGCGAGGACCTCGACGGCGACGGCACGGTCGATCGCTGGACCAAGAACCCGAGCTCCAGCGAGGAGTGACGCGCCCGGCGTCGGACGCGTCGGCTTCGATCGGCTCCCGGCTCTTCCGGCGTCCCGCTCAGTTCGCGGTGGCCACGAACGCTTCGATCTGCGTCTCGCGCTTGAAGTCGTTCAGGTAGCGCGTCGCCGCGTCCCGCGTGGGGAAGCTGCCCATCCGGACGCGGTACCACGTGCCGCGCCCGGGGACCTCGGCCTTGATGACGAACGGGGCGTAGCCGCGGTCGCGCAGGCGCGCGGCGAAGCGGTCCGCCTCCTCGCGGCTCTGGGACGCGGACAGCTGCAGCGTGTACGCGCCGCCGGTCTTCGCCTCCGCGGGCGGCTTCGCCGTCTTCGGCGACGTCGCACGCGCGAACGCGTCCTTGAGGCCGCCGTCGTGCGTCGCGGTCAGCGTGGCCGCCTCCGCGTCGACACCGGCGGGCTCTTCGTCCTTCGGCCCGGCCTTCGCCTCGGCGACGGGCGCCGGCGCTTCGGCCGCAGGCTGGGGCTTCGCCTCCGCCACGGCCTCCTGCGGCGGCGGGGGCGCGGGCTTCGGAGCGGGCGGCGGTGCTTTCGGCGCCGGCTCCGGCGCGGCGGCCACCTCGAGAGGCGGCGACTTCTGGGTCAGCACGTCCTGGAAGGTGAGCGGGACGTCCTCGGCCTTGCGGTCGAGCGCGGTGAGCAGATCCGGCGCCTGTGCGGTGGTCTGGTTCCCGGCGAGCTTCTTGCCCACCACCACTCCGAGCACGAACACCGCGCCCAGGACCACCAGCCCGCCGATCAACAGGCTCACGATCTGCCGGTTGTCGAGCGACAGATCGAACTTCTCCTTCATCCGGTGCGCGTCACGCATGATGTGCTGTTGCCTTCTGTAGCAGCTCGCGCGTCACCGTACGGCCGGGGGGATCGACGGTCAAATTCGTGTGCGCGCCTCACACCCGTGGCGACGTCACACCACCGCGCCCGGCCCACCGCCGGCCGTGGCCTCCGTTTCCCGGGCCGCCGGGCGGCTGCCTCCGGGCAGCGCCGTGAGGTTCGGCTCCGCGCGACGCACCGTCCCCCACGCCTCGCACGACGGACAGCGGAAGGCGTGCTCGGGGAGTTTCTGCCGGCACGCGGTGCAGGCGAACGCCATCGCCGGAGTGCCGAGCGGATCGAGGATCCCCGGCCACTGCCCTGCTCCGCCCTCCTCGCCTCGGGGGCCGGCGCTGGACAGAAGCCTCAGCTCGCGGCGCGCCTCGTCGAACCAGGGCCGCCGCTCGAGGATCCGCTCGAGCTGCGCGCGCGCAGCCTCGATGTCGCCGCGCTCCTTGAGCGCGAGCGCCAGCGCGAACCCATAGGGGCCGGAAGGATCGCCCCGGGCGGCGATCTGCGCGCGCAGTACGCGCTCCACGTCGTCCGCAGAAGAGGCGGCGCGCATCAGCGCCACCGCGCGGGGAGCCAGCTCGGGCTCGAGCGTCACCGCGCGCTCCAGCCGCAGGGCCGCCTCCGCCCGGCGGCCCTGCGCGAGGAGGATCTGCGCCAGCGCCGCCTGCGCGTCGGCGTTCTGTGGCGAAAGCTCCACCGCGCGCGCGGCCACCTCCAGCGCCTCGTCCGGCGCCTTCTGGGCGATGGCGCGCGCGTGCGCCGCGAGCAGATGCGCGACCACGCCCGTTCCCGCTCCACCCTCCAGCCGCACCAGCCGCGCCTGGATCTCCGCCGCGCGCGACCACTCCTGCGCATCCTCGAGCAGCTGCCGGTAGCGCACCAGCGCCTCGCGGTGCGTGGGCTCCTCGGCGAGGATTTTCTCGAAGGCCTCCTCCGCCTTGTCCCGAAGGCCGCTGCGCCGGTGGTCGAGCGCCAGCGCCAGTAGGGCCCGGCGCTTCACCTCCGGCCCGAGCCCCGGCCGAAGCAGGATGTTCTGGTGCAGCCGGATCGCCCGCTCCAGATCGCCCTTGCGCCGGAACAGCGCCCCCAGCGCGAAGTACGTCTCGAGCGTCTCGGTGGACAGCTGCGCCGCGCGCGAGAGCTCGGCGATCGCCGCGTCCGGATCGTCGGAGAGGACGTAGGTGACGCCGGCGAGGTAGGCGCGGGCGCGGTCCTCGGTACGGCCCTTGCGCGAGAGCACGAGGATGAGCGCCGTGACCGCCGCCAGAGCGGCGATCCCGAAGAGCGCGAGCAGCGCGGACGCCGAACCGAGCACGACGGAAGCGGCTACTGCAGGAAGGCGGCGCGGCCGCGCGCCTCTTCCGGAGGCGGCGGGCACGCCGGAGCGGGCGCGGTGGGCGAAAGGACCGACGGCGCGTCCAGCTCGTGGGCGGTGGGCGTGGCGGCGCGCACGGGCTCGCCGCGCGGATCGGTGATCTCCGAGTCGCCACCGGGTCGCTGGGGGTTGAGGCGGTCGCGCAGCTCCTTGCCGACGGTGAAGTACGGGGTGAGGCGCCGGGGCACGTGCACCTTCGCGCCGGTCCTGGGGTTGCGCGCCTCCCGCGCCTTGCGGACCTTCACGGCGAAGCTGCCGAAGCCGCGGATCTCGATCCGGTCCTCGCGCTTGAGCGCCTCCACCATCGAGTCGAAGACCGTGTTGACGATCCGCTCCACCTCACATCGCGGTACGTGGGGGAGCTTCCGCGAGATCCGTTCGATCAGCTGGCTCTTCGTCATTTCCCCCCTCCGGTCCGCGAAGTCCGTTGCGACGGAGAGCGACCATAGCGACTCGCAGGGGTGATGCAAGCCGGGGCCGGTAAATCGGCTTTCTGCGGGCTTCAGCGCAGCCGCAGATCGAGCGGTCCTTCGAGCTTCAGCTGGCGGCCATCCGTCGTGGCAAGGGTCGCCTCCGCGTCTTCGGGCAACATGAGCCGCCGCGTGCGCCCGAGCGCGTACGCCTGTCCCTCGGGGAGCACCGCGGTGGCCAGATCGTCCGACTCGGCGACGACGAATCCGTCATCCACCACCAGCTCTGCGCCTCCTTCGCCCAGCTCTCCGGCGTGCACGTGCGGCACCTTCGGCCGGTGCGGCGGCGGCGGCAGCGGCTTGCGCGGACCTTCGGGCATCGGCGCGTTCTGGAGGCGCTCGATCCCATTGGGCGTGAAGAAGGCGCGCAGGTAGTCGGAGGTGCCGAGCGCGTTGGAGGCGATCTGCGGCGTGAACTCCACCGAGTGGTACCGCGCGGCGATGATCCGCGGGGCGGACGCCGACGGGGTGATCACCCCGTCGCGCAGCACGCTCTCCGGGAGCGTGGGACCGATCCGCTTCGCCTCCTCCGCCTCGCCGATCTCCAGGCCGTCGCCGTCTTCGAGGAACAGCGTGGCCCCGCCGAAGTACTCGATCGCCGCCGGGCCGCTGGCGCTCACGCGGTCGGAGGGCCGAAGCTCCGAACCGACGGCGATCGGCCGGCGTCCGTCGCGGGTCTCCATGTACAGCGGCGCGCCCGCCGCGAGCAGCCCGGCGACCGGCTTGTCCGGCGTCTTCTTGCAGCCCGCGCCGGCCGCGAGGATGACGGCAACAGGGACGAGGAGAAGCCGGGTCACGAGATCCAACCGCCTCCGAGGACGCGGTCGCCATCGTAGAACACCGCGGCCTGTCCAGGCGCGACCGCGCGCGCGGGCTCCACCAGCTTCACGCGCGTGCGCTCGCCGTCGCGGATCACCTGCGCCTTCGCGCCGCCGTGCCGGTGGCGGATCTTCACGTGGAGGACCTGATCCTCCGGCGGCGGCACCTCGTCCACCCAATGCGGCTGAAGGAGCGTGAACGAGTCCCGCAACGTCTCCTCCGCGGGGCCCACTACCACCCGCCGCGTCTCGGGCTCCAGCCGCTGCACGTACAAGGGGAGCGGGAAGGAGACGCCCAGCCCCTTGCGCTGTCCGACGGTGAAGTGGTGCACGCCCGGGTGGTGGCCCACCACCTGGCCGTCGCGCGTGACGATCTCCCCGCCGGGCTGCGGGCCGGCGACCTTCTCCACGAAGCGCGCGTAGTCGCCGTCCGGCACGAAGCAGATCTCCATGCTCTCCGGCTTCTGGGAGGTGGGCAGCTCGTATCGTTCGGCCACCGCGCGCACCTCGGCCTTGGTCAGCCCGCCCACCGGGAAGATCAGATCGCGCAACGCCGCCTGCCCGAGCGTGAAGAGGAAGTAGCTCTGATCCTTCGCGGCATCGACCGCGCGGCACAGCCGGTAACGCCCGCCCTCCTCTTCGATCCGCGCGTAGTGGCCGGTGGCCAGCTTCGCGCCGATCTGGCGCGCGCGCTTGAGCAGAAAGTCGAACTTCACGTCCTTGTTGCAGCCCACGCACGGGATGGGCGTTCTGCCCGCGAGGTAGGACTGCACGAACGGGTTCACCACCCGCTCCTTGAAGATCTCCTCCGCGTTCGCGACGTAGAACGGGATCCCCAGCTTCTGGGCGACCGCCCGCGCGTCGTCGATGTCCTCGGGGCTGCAGCATGACCCGCATTTCGCCGCGCCCTCGTAGCTCCACACCCGGAGGGTGATGCCGATGACCTCGTGTCCCTGCTCCTTCAGCAGGGCGGCGGCAGCGGAAGAATCCACTCCTCCGCTCATGGCAACGACGACGCGCATGGGCCCTCAGCTATCCGCATCCCCACAGGTTGTCCACAGCCCCACCCGGGTCCGCTCCGGTCGTGAACTCCGCCGTTCTCCACAGGTCAGAGCCCGGCCGCCGGACACCTCAACCCATCGGATTCCGGGGAAAATGTACTCACGGCTCGTGAAGTCGCCGGGCCCGCTCCGAAGAGTTCCGGGTAATCCGCAGACCCGGGACTGGCACCCTGTGGAAAAAGCTGTGGGAAAGCTCAAAGCCCCTTCTCGCGCGCCCAGCTGCGAAGCGCCTTCGTGAGGGCGGGCTCGGTGTTGAGGGTCGGGTCCTCGAGCACCTGCTCGAGCAGAAAGCGGGTCGCCTCCCCCACCGCCGGCGAAGGGCCGATCCCCAGCACCTTCATGATCTGCGTGCCGTTGAGGGCCAGCGCCTTCGCGTTCAGTGGAGGCCGTTGCGCGAGCAAATCCTCGATCCGCGCGTAGAGCGCCTTCACCTTCGCGCGGCGCTCCTTGCCGTCGACGCGCGTCGAGCGATCGGCCTCGAGGTAGGCGAAGAACGGCTCGAGCATGGGCTCGCCCATCCGCGCCACGAAGCGCCGGAGCGCCGCGTCCGTCCAGCGGGCGGACTCGTCCAGCAAATGCTCGCGGACCAGGTGCGCGGTGGCGTCGATGACTTTGGTCGGGAACTTGAGCCGCATGAGTATTTCCCGCGTCAGCTGTTCGCCGAGGCGGTCGTGCCCTTCGAACGAGGGCGCGGTGCGCGGCTTGGCCACGTCGTGCAGCAGCGCGCAGAGCCGCACCTCCAGCACCGGCGGGCTGGCGCCGACCGTGGCCACCACATGCGAGAAAACGTCGCCGCCGTAGGTCGGATTCTGGGCGACGCCCACGCAGCGCTCGATCTCCGGAAGAAATGCGCCCAGAAGCCCCGTGCGCTGCAACAGCTCCAGCCCGACCACCGGCCGGTCCGAGAGGAGAAGCCGGGTGAACTCCTCGCGGACGCGCTCGAGCGCGATGCGCCGGAACGACGGCAACGTGGGCGGGATGGCGGCCTCGGTCGCAGGGTCGATCTCGAACCCCAGCACGGCGGCGAAGCGGACCGCACGCAGCGCGCGCAGCCCGTCCTCGGCGAAGCGGAGCTCCGGAGCGCCCACGCAGCGGATGAGCCGGCGCCCGATGTCCGCCTCGCCGCCGAACGGATCGACCAGCTTCGACGACACCGGATCCCACGCCATCGCGTTGATGGTGAAGTCGCGGCGGGAGAGGTCCTCCTCGATGTTGGTGTGGAACGACACCGTCGACGGGCGGCGGGCGTCCAGGTAGGCGCCTTCGGTGCGGAAGGTGGTGACCTCCACCGGCGTGCCCTGGGAGAGCACCGTCACCGTGCCGTGCTCCACCCCGGTGGGGATGGTCTTCGGGAACGAACGCTGGACCTCCTCCGGCCGCGCGCTGGTGGCGATGTCGAAGTCCTTCGGGGTGGCGCCGCGGACCATGTCGCGCACGCAGCCGCCGACGAGGTACGCCTCGAAGCCGCGCTCCTTGAGCCGAGCGAGCACGCGAAAGACGCTCTCGGGGATCTTCACGTCTGCGAGCGTCGCCATCGATTCGAGCCGGCCCCCCGCGTGCGCGCCGCGCGAACGAGAGAAATGCCCCCGGCAGGGATCGAACCTGCGGCCTGCGGTTTAGGAAACCGCCGCTCTATCCAACTGAGCTACGGGAGCGCGTATGCGGCGCCTTGTAACCACCGCGTCGGCGGTGGAGCAAGCACGACGACACGCACGGCCGCACGCTGACCAGGAACAACGGGACTTCCTTCCGGTTTCCATGCTGTTTCTGGCAAGGTCCGCGCCCCCAAGGAGGCAGGTTTGATCCCCTACATCCGTCCGCCGGCGATCCCGCTCGGCTTCACCCACCTGGAACCCTTCGGGATCATGACCGCCGCCGGCCTGCTGGTAGGCACGTACCTGATCGTCAAGGCGGCCCGGCGCGACGGGATCGATCCGCGGCCGGTGCAGGACTTCGTGCTCGCCGCGCTGCTCGGCGGGGTCATCGCCGGGCACCTGATGCACATCTTCCTCTACCACCCGGAGGAGATCCGGGAGAAGGGCTGGCTGCAGGTCCTGCGGATCTGGGACGGCTTATCCTCCACCGGCGGGATGCTCGGCGGCGCGCTCGCCGTGTACCTCTTCCTCCGGTGGAAGGGCCTTCGACTGCGCGACTACACAGATGCGATCGCGCTCGGCATCACCCCGGGCTGGGCGATCGCGCGGATCGGCTGCTTCCTCGTGCACGACCACCCCGGCGTGCCGTCCCACTTCTTCCTCGCGGTGGACTTCCCCGCGGGCTCGCTGCCCGGGCAGATCTTCGCCACGCCCCGGCATGACCTGGGGCTCTACGACGCGATCGCGCTCTTCGTGTACGCCGCGATCCTCTGGACGCTCCGCAGTCGGAACATCCTGCGCGGCAGCTACCTTGCGCTGGTGATGCTGATGTACGGGATCTCGAGGTTCTTCTTCGACTTCCTCCGCGCGCGCGACTTGAGCTACGTCGACGCGCGGTACTTCGGCCTCACGCCGGCGCAGTACGTGGCGATCGGCTTCGTCCTCTACGGCGCGACGATGCTGATCCTGCGCGCAAGGCGCGGTGCCCCTTCGCCGGCGGACGGATCGAAGCACTCCGCTCCCGCCTGATCGTCGCGGGTCCGGCTCAGGAGGCTTTCCGGGCCGCGGCGAGCTCCCGGTAGAAGTCCGCCAGGTGGTGCGTGCCGTGCGGCGGCGCCACCGCCTCCAGATCCACCATCCGGCAGATGGCGCGCATCAGGTCGGCGATGAACGGATTGAAGGGGGCGACGACCGCGGCCGCAGCGCCCATCACGCCGGGCGAGATGGAGCGAAGGCGCGGCGGCTTGCTCAGCGCCTGGAACGCCAGCTCGAGGATCTCCCGGTACGTGAGCGCGTCCGGGCCGCCCACGTCGAAGGCCTTCATCCGCGCCGAAGGATCGTCGATGCAGCGGACGACCTCGGCCGCCAAATCGGCGCCGTGGATCGGGCTCATCCGGAAGCTGCCGTCGCCCACCAGCCAGCCGGTGCCCCGCTCCGCCATCCGGAAGAGATCCCGCATCTCGTTGAAGAAGCCGCTGGGGCGCAGCACCGTCCACGGGATGCGCGACGCCTTCAGCGCGTCCACCACCGCCTCGCGCGCCTCCGCGACCTTCGAACCTTGCGCGCGGAGGCGCTCGCCGTGCAGGACCGAGACGAAGACGAAGTCCTCCACGCCCGCCGCCTCCGCTTCGCGGAGCAAGTTCAGGTTCGCGTCGCGGTCGACCTCCAGCGCGCTCGGGCGGCGCTTGAAGTCGTGCTTGCCGATCGAGCTGAACACCACCCGCGCATCGCCGATCACCCCGCGCAGCGTCTCGGGCTTCGTCGCCTCCCCGACGAAGACCTCGTCGCAGAGTGGGCGCACGTCGCCCAGGCGTGCCTGGTTCCGCGCGAGCGCCCGGATTGGGTGCCCGGCCGCGTGGAGCGCGCGGACGACATGGCCTCCGAGGTAGCCGGTCGCGCCGGCGACGAGGACCTTCGAGCGACGGGAAACGAAAGGCCCCGGACCGGGAGCCTGGACGCTCCGGTGGCCGGGGCCATTCGGTGTGGGCGCACCAGGGATCGAACCTGGGACACCTGCCGTGTGAAGGCAGTGCTCTACCGCTGAGCTATGCGCCCTTATTCTCCTGTCCTCCGACGCGCCAGATGGGCCGCGTCTGAAAGGGGCCGCGAGATAACCGCGCGCCCCCGTTGCCGTCAAGCGCGGAGTCACGGCTTCCGCGCGGGGATCGCCTCCAGCTTCTCGTCGAGCTCGCGCAGCCGACGCTTGAGCGAGCTCATCCGCTTCCCCAGCGCCTTGAAGTCACCGCGGGCGGCGAAGTTCAACTGCCGGAGCGCGGCGTCCTGCGCCTTGTCGAAGGTCTGCTTGCCCTTCTGGACCTTGCCGATCGCCGCGGCCAGCTGCATGGCGCGCTTCTCGTCCGCCATCAGCTTCTCCAGCGCCTTCTGCGACAACCCGAGCGCCCGCTTCGTCAGATCGTCCTTGATCCCCACGTCCCCTCCACCGGACGTCACAGCTCGTCCGCGAACCTGGTCTCCAGCCTCGCCATCACCCGGTCGGCGATGCCCTTGTACTTGAGCCGCTCCATCAGCGGCTGGATGTCCCCCTTGAGGTCGATCTTCCGCTTCAGCACCGCCTCCACCGGATCGAGCGTCCCCTGGATGAGGCCCTTCCAGACGCTGAACGGCGCGCGGGCCACATACGCCGGGTCGATCTCCTCCAGGTCATCCGGGTCGGCGAGCACCTTGAACTTCACGATCCGCCCGCCCTGCGGAACCAGGTGCGCGACGAAGGCCTTCGCCAGCTTCCCGGGTTCGGCGAGCACGATCGCGCCGAAGTCACCCTCCCAGCCTGCTCCGGCGAGCTCGGCTTCGGGGTCCGTGTTCAACAGTCGAATGGCCTCTTCGGCCCACTCCTTCGATGGAAAGGTCGGCATGTCCGTCGGTTCCTCAGCGCCCGAGGATGCGCTTGAGGCTGGAGAAGAGCCCACCGGCCTCGGTGGCGGATGACCCGGCGCCGCGCATGGCCGCGGCCTGGCCACGCCGGGCGCGATCCTCCTCGAGCGCCTGTTTCAGTGGAGCGGGCAGCTCGCGCGCGCTCAGCGGCATCTCGCGCATCACCCCGCCCGGGCCCTCCACCATCACCTGCAAAAGCGTCTCCTCGGTGAGGCGGAAGTCGATCTTGGAGCCCGCCGCCGACGCCGGCACGCGCACCGACCCGAGGTATTCGTTGTCCACTACCTGGTCGCTGTCGCCCTGGAAGATGTCCAGCTCGATCAGCGAGGCGCCGGGTTCGGCGGGCGGCGGGAGCCGGAAGCTCCGGGTCATCGGCGACAGGGCGTTCTTCTCGATGACCCTCCGGAACCGCCCGTTGGGGAGCGCGTAGCCGATCGGCATCGACAGCGCATCGAGCAGGGTCACCGCGTCGATGTTGCCGAGCGAGTCCCCGAGCAGCGCCGCGCCCAGCGCCACGCACTCGTCGGGGTGCACGCCCTTGCGCGGCGGCCGGCCGAAGAACTGCTGGATCTTCTGCTGCACCAGCGGCATCCGGCTCTGGCCGCCCACGAGGATCACCTCGTCGATGTCCGAGCGCCGGATCCCCTTCTCCTCGAGCACCTGCTCGCAGATGGCGAAGGTGCGGTCCACCAAATCGCTGGTCAGCGCGTTGAGCTGGTCGCGCGAGAGCGGCACACGAAGATCGATGAACTTTCCCTTGCGCTCCTCGATCGCCGGCAGCTCGATGACGACGTTGGCGATGAGCGTGAGGTCGATCTTCGCGGCCTCGGCGGCGTTCTTGATCCGCTGCATCGCCACCGGGTTCTGGGAGAGATCGATCTTCGTCTCCGCCTTGAAGCGCTCCAGCACGTAGTCGATGACCCGGTTGTCGAAGTCCACGCCGCCGAGGAAGGTGTCACCGCCGGTGGCCAGCACCTCGAAGACGTTGCCGGCCACGTGCAGGACCGAGACGTCAAAGGTCCCGCCGCCCATGTCGTAGACGAGGATCTTCTGGTCCAGGCCACGGTTGAAGCCGTAGGCCAGCGCCGCCGCGGTGGGCTCATTGACGATGCGCTTGACGTCGAAACCAGCCAGCCGGCCGGCCTCCTTCACCGCCTGGCGCTGGTTGTCGTTGTAGTAGGCAGGGACGGAGATCACCGCCGCGTCGATTCCGCCGCCGAGGAACTGTTCGGCGATGGTCTTCACCTGCTGGAGCACGAAGCTGGAGATCTGCGGCAGCGTGTACGTCTTCGTGCCCAGCGTCACCGCCGCGTCGCCGTTCGCCCCCTCCACGATCTCGTAGCTGAAGTAGTTCTTCAGCTCCTGCACCACGCGCGAGTGGTACTTGCGGCCGATGAGCCGCTTGGCCCCGTAGATGGTGTTCTTCGGGTTGGTGACCATCTGATCCTTGGCCACCCCGCCGACAATCAGATCGCCCCGGGCGTTGAGCGCCACCACCGAGGGGAGGATGAGGTTCCCCCGGTCGGTGGGGACCACCTTGGGGATTTTGTTGCGCACCGACGCCACGCACGTGTTGGTGGTGCCGAGGTCGATACCGACAATGCGGGTTCTCTCTGCCATTGGCGAAGCTGACCGACTTGTACTCTATCCGTGCGAAGGTCGGAGAAAAGTTACGGGGGATCGACGCGGGCCTGGGGGATCGCCGAGGCGATCTGACGGATCTCGAAGGACGGATCCATTTCTCTTGCGCGCATCAACACGACTTCCGCCGCCGGCCCCCCACGACGGCTCAATGCACGCAGCGCGTTTGCCCGCTCCTTGACCGACGCGGCGATCCGGTCCTCCACGCGGCGGTCGTCACAGGTGTGCGCGTTGGGGTTCTGGGTGCGCAGCGCCAGCTCGGCGTCCTTGAGCCGCGCGTCGGCGAGCCGCGAGGCGTCGAGTGCCTGCAGCTCGTACTGGGCGAGGTCCTCGGGGAAGTCCTTCGTCCTGCCCTGAGACTCGCGGATCGCCGCGAGCGCGAACCGGGCATAGGTGGACGCCGCGCACAGCTCCCGCACGTCGGGGACCGGGATCCGCTGGCCGGCCGGAGGGAGCTGCGATGCTTCGGCGACGCCTTTCGCCCACAGCGCGAGTTGCCGCGCCGCCACCGCCGCGGAGTAGTGCTGGTTCCGCGCGCGCCGGATGTCGACCCAGCGGCGGAGGATCACGGGATCCGGGAGGTTCGGATCCCACGAGCGCTGATATTCGGCGGCGGCGGCGGGCAGATCGCCCGCGGCGTCCTCCAGCGCAGCCACCACCACGAAGGTCTCCGGGCTGCTCGCGCGGTCGCGCAGCGCCTCGAGCCGGGTGGCGATCTCGTACTGCGCGATGTCCGTCGGGAGCGCGGCCACCACGCTGCGGATCGAATCGAACGCGTGCTGGCGGATGAGCGGGTTGCGCGCCGAGCGGAAGGCGTCGATCAACGGATCGAGCACGTCGGCGGTGACGTACTGGCCCAGCTCCTCCGCCGCCTGCCAACGGTCGAGCGGGTCCGGCGCGGAGAGCGACTTGATGAGGTCCGGGATCGACCGGAGGTAGTTCCCCGCCTGCGCGGCGCGCACGAGCGGATCCGTCGAGGCCAGCACCTTCTGCCGTTCGGCGGCGTCCGCGATCGCCTGCTCCAGTCCGTGGACCTTGGGCGCCAGCGGCGATTGGGCGACCGCGGCCCGCGCCTCCTCCACCCGGCCGGAGACGAGCAGCGAGCGGATGTGCAGACCAAACAGTTCCGCTTGTGCCTGTTCGCGGTGCGCGCCCGCGGGGAACCTACGGAGGTAGTCGTAGAACGCGAACGCTCCGGACTTCTCCGCCGCCTCGAACGCCTGATCATCCAGCCGCGCCTCGATCTCGGCGCGCCGCGGATCATCCGGGTGCTCTCGGAGAAGCCGCGTCAGCGCGTCGACGCTCGAGGCGGACCCCGCTTCGCGGAATTCGGCTTCGGCGAGCGCGCGCTCCGCTTCGGCGCGGTGCGCTCCGTCCGGGTGATCGCTCAGAAACAACCGCCACGCCTGGGCGGTGTTCGTCGCCTGAGCCGCGTTGAAGCGCAGACCTTCCAGAAGCGCACGGGCGGCGGATGCCTTCGGCGAGTCGGGGAACTCCTCGAGGAACCGCTTGTACGCGAGCACCGTGTGCTGCGCGGAGGCGGCCTCGAACTCCTTCTCGGACAGGAGCATCCGCGCGGTCTCGGCGTTCTCGTCGTTGGGATAGTCGCGGAGGAACGCGCGGTAGGCCTCGGCGGTGTCCGCCTCGCGCGTCGCCGCCCACCTGGAGGAGGCACACGCGAACGAGAGGACGAAAACGGCGGCGAAGGCGACGCGAAGCGACACGGGCACCCAAGGTAACACGCACCTGCCGGACGATATGGTTCCTTCGGAATCGCCTCCGCACTGGACAGGCAGGCGTGTCCATCTCGCCAGTCCTGGATTTTGACTACATCCCCACACAGGCCGACCATGCCGACATGACCCGTGCTCTGCTCGCAGCGTTCGTGCTGGGTTCGGCGCTCGCAGGCTGCGCCACCGGCGCGCCCACCGGCGCACGCACCGGCCTTCTGACGGCCTCCTATGGATCGTTCTCGCGCGCCGCCGCGCCCCGGACGATCCCGGCGACGGTCGATGCCTCCGAGTCCGCCACGCCGCCCGTGCGGCTGACGGTGGCGGACCGCCGCCGCGCAGTGGCGCTGGCTTCGAAGCTGGTGGGCAAGCGCAACGTGGAGCTGGGCGGACGCCACTATCGCGACGACTGCACCGGGCTCGTGATGGGCGTCTTCGACCAGCTCGGGATGCGGGTCCTGGAAGAAGCCGAGCCGGGCGACAACGCGGTGACGGCGATCTACCGGTTCGCTCAGAAGCACGGACGCATCTTCGACGGCGGCCGTCCCCTCCCGGGCGATCTGGTGTTCTTCCGCGAGACCTACGATCTCAACCGCGACGGTCGGACGAATGACGGGCTCACGCACGTCGGGATCGTCGAAGATGTGGACGCGGCGGGCACCGTCACCGTCATCCACCGGGTCAGCCGCGGCGTGGTCCGCTACCGCATGAACCTCGCCAACCCGGACATCCGCCGCGACGGGAAGACGGGCCGCATCCTCAACGACTACCTCCGCAACGCCGCGCCGGGTCACCGCGAACAACTCACCGGGCAACTCTTCGCCGGCTATGCCACCGTCCTTCCGACGGGCAACGCGGTGGCGCGCGCCGAAGGCGGGCGCCGTGAGTAGTGCGTCGTGAGTCGTGCGGCCCTCGGGCGCAGCATCTGTGGAGGAAATCGACGGCTCGCAGCGAACGCTCAACTTCAGTCCACGCAGAGGTCGCACGCCACAACGGTCCGGAGAGGCCGACCGCAAATCGGTAGCGGTGCGGGGCAGAACGATTCTGTCGCTGGGCCACCGGGCGCGAGCGACCCAGCACGCACAGCCGACGACGGACTCGTCACCGCCACGGTCATCGATCCGCGGCAACGCCTTCCCGCGCCCAGGAACCCACAGCGACGACGGCCGTCCCGTCAGCACGACCGCCGATGTGCAACGCCTGGCCCTCGGCGCGGGCGCCCGGCCTACGACAGGCTCAGCGAATGCGCCGGCGGCGCATCACGAACGCCCCGAGCCCACCGGCGACGAGGTACAGGAGCGCGGGATCGGCGCTGGTTCCGGCCGCACAGCCGCAGCCGCCTCCGCGGTAGCTCAGCGAGCCCTCGTCTCCACCGTCGGTGACGACGCCTCCGTCAGCGCTCGTACCGCCGTCGGCGTTCATGCCGCCGTCGGTCATGCCGCCATCGACCGTTCCACCGTCACCCATTCCTCCGTCACCCATTCCTCCATCACCTATTCCTCCATCGCCCATTCCGCCATCGCCCATGCCGCCGTCGGTCGTCAGCGTGATCGTGAAGTCGATCTCCTGCGACGCCGGGCCGGTGTTGCCGGCCTCGTCCGTTGCGGTCGCGGAGACGGTGTGATTGCCCTCCCCCAGCGCCTGATCGGGCGTCAGCGTGTACGACCAGTCGCCGTTGGTGTCCGCAGTCACCGTGCCGACCACGACGCCATCGACGGTGATCTCCACCGTGGCGCCGGGTTCGGCGGTGCCACTCACGGTGGGCGTCGGCGTGGTCTCTGTCGCCATCTCCGCAGGCGTCAGGACCACCGGCGCCGCCGGCGGCACCGTGTCGATCGTGACATCGATCGACGTCTCGGGCCCGACGTTCCCTGCGGGGTCGACGGCCTCCACGGTGATGGTGTGGTCGCCATCGCTCTGCATCGGGAGCGGCAGCGACCAGTTGCCGTTCATGTCCACCTGTGCGGTCCCGACCAGCGTCCCGTCGACGTAGACGTTCACGGTGGCGCCGGGCTCGCCGGTGCCGGTCACGGTCGGGCTGGAGGTGTTGACCTGGTCTCCGTCCGCGGGATCGGTCACCGCGGGGGCCGGCGGAGCGGTGAGGTCCACCTCGAAGGTGTTCGCCGGTCCGGCGGTCGCGTTGTTCGCCGCGTCTCGGGCGGTCGCGGAGACGGTGTGGCTCCCCTCGGAGAGCGAACCGGTCGCAGGCAACGTCCAACTCCCGGTGGAATCCGCGGTCACGGTTCCAACGAGCACCCCATCGACGTACACGTCCACGGTCACGTCCGGGTCCGCCGTTCCGGTCACCGCCGGCGTGGGATTGTGGGTCGCGCTGCCGTCGGCGGGAGCGACCACGATCGGCGCGCCGGGCGCGGTGAGATCGACGGTGAAGGTCACGGTCGCACTCGGCGTGGCGTTCTGCGCGGCATCCCGCGAGATGGCGTCCGCGGTGTGCGGCCCTTCGAAGAGCGAGGCCGGCGCCGTGATCGACCAGGTGCCGGTCATTGATGCGGTCACGGTGCCGATCGACACGCTGTCGATGAAGACCTCGACGCTCGAGCCGGCCTCGGCGGTCCCGCTCACTACGGGCATGGCGGTGGCGATGGTCGCGCCATCCGCGGGCGTCACGATCACCGGCGCCACCGGCGGAACGGTGTCGACCGTAAAGGACGTATTGCCCGGCAGGCCGGTGTTGCCGGCGCCATCCGTCGCCACCGCGGAGGCGGTGTGTGGACCGTCGCCCAGGGTCTGACCCGGCGTCAGCGTGTAGCTCCAGGCGCCACTGCCATCCGCGGTGACCGTACCGACCACCACGCCGTCCACCGTGATCTCCACCGTGGCGTTCGGCTCGGTGGTCCCAGAGATGGTCGGGGTCCCGGTGTTCACCGCGCTGTTCTCCGCGGGGCTGGCGATGACCGGCGCGGCCGGCGCCTGCACGTCGGTCATGAAGTGGCGCGTGACCGGGGCGCTCGGGTTTCCGGCCGCATCCGTCGCCACCACCGACGCGGTGTGCGCGCCGTCCATGAGCGCCTGCGCGGTATCGAGCGTGTAGCTCCAGTCTCCGTTGGTGTCCGCGGTCACGGTCGCCACCACCACGCCGTCCACGGTCACCTCGACGGTGGCACCGGGCTCGGCCGTGCCGGCGACGACCGGCGTGGCATACGCCAGCGTGGCGTTCTCGACCGGGCTGGTCACCGCCACAGCCGGCGGCGTGGTGTCGATCTTGAAGGGCGTCGACACGGGCGCGCTGGCGTTGCCGATCGCGTCGGTGGCCACGGCTTCGGCGGTGTGCGCCCCGTCGGCGAGCGCCTGCGCCTGGGTCAGCGTGTACGACCAGACGCCGCCGGTGGCGGTGACGGTCCCCACCACCACGCCGTCGACCGAGACCTCCACGGTCGCGTCCGCCTCGGCAGTGCCGGAGATCGTCGGCGTCGCGGTGGCGATCAGCCCACCGGAATTAGGCGCGGTGATGGCGACCGGCGGCGGGGTCGTGTCGATGTTGAAGCTGCGCGAAACCGGAGCGCTGGAGTTTCCGGCTCCGTCGATCGCCACGACCGAGACGGTGTGCGCGCCGTCCGCGAGCGCCTGTCCGGACGTCAGCGTATACGACCACGTCCCGCCGGCCGCGGTGACGCTGCCCGCCGTCGATCCGTCCACGCTGATGTCGACCGTGGCGCCTGCCTCCGCGGTGCCGGAGATCGTCGGCGTCGCAGTGCCGAGCGTCGCTCCGGCCGCCGGCGCGGTGATCGCCACCACGGGCGCGGTGGTATCGGTGGAGAACGCGCGCGTGACCGGCGCGCTGGTGTTGCCGGTCGTGTCGCTGGCGGTCACCGACGCGGTGTGCGCGCCATCCGCCAGCGCCTGCCCCGTGGTGAGCGTGTACGTCCAGGTGCCGGTCACGGACGCGGTGACGGTGGCTACGTTGCTACCGTCGATGGCGAGCTGCACGGTGGCGCCGGCCTCGGCGGTCCCGGAGATCGTCGGCGTGGCGGTGCCGAGCGCGGCGCCGTCCGCGGGCGAGGTGATCGCCACGGCGGGCGGCGTGGTGTCGGTGTGGAAGGTCCGCGTCACCGGCGCGCTCACGTTGCCCGAGCCGTCCGTGGCGGTCACCGATACGGTGTGGTTCCCGTCAGGGAGCGCCTGCCCCGCGGTGAGCGTGTACGTCCACGTTCCGGTGACCGACGCCGTAGCGGTTCCGACGTTCGTGCCGTCGACGCTGATCTCGACCGTGGCCCCGGCTTCGGCGGTGCCGCTGATCGTGGGCCGGTCGGTGCCGAGCGTCGCGCCGGCGGCCGGCGAGGTGATCGCCACCGCCGGCGGCGTGGTGTCGGTGTTGAAGGTCCGCGTCACCGGCGCGCTCACGTTGCCCACGGCGTCCGTGGCGGTCACCGACGCGGTGTGCGCGCCATCGAACAGCGCCTGGTCGGAGGTCAGCGTGTACGTCCAGCTTCCGCCGGTGGCGGTGACGCTGCCCACGCCCACGCCATCGACGAGGATGGTGACGGTGGCGCCCGCCTCTGCAGTCCCGGAGATCGTCGGCGTCGACGTGCCAAGCGTCGCTCCGACCGCAGGCGCGGTGATCGCCACTGCGGGCGGCGTGGTGTCGGTGCTGAAGGTGCGGGTGACAGGCGCGGAGGCGTTTCCGGCGCCGTCCGTGGCGGTCACCGAAGCGGTGTGCGTGCCATCGGACAGCGCCTGGCTGGAGGTCAGCGTGTACGTCCAGGTGCCGCCGGTCGCGGTGATGGTCCCCACCAACACGCCGTCGACCGAGACGTCGACGGTGGCGCCGGCCTCCGCGGTCCCGGAGATCGTCGGCCGCGAGGTCCCCACGGTGGCGCCCGCCGCCGGCGCGCTGATCGCCACCGCCGGCGGCACGGTGTCCACGGTGAACGACTGCGATGCCGTGGGGCCGGTGTTGCCAGCGCCGTCCGTCGCAGTGGCGGACACGGTGTGCACGCCGTTGGTGAGCGCCTGGCCGGAGGTGAGCGTGTACGACCACGCGCCGCCACTGTCGGCCGTGACGGTGCCCACCAGCGTTCCGTCGACGACGACGTCGATGGTCGCGTTGGGCTCGGCGGTGCCGCTCAGCACCGGCGTCGTCGTGTTCACGCTGCTGCCCGACGCGGGGGTGAGAATCACCGGCGCCGGCGGCGGCAAGAGATCGATCGTGAAGGTGTGGGCGACGCTCTTCGGCGACCAGACGGCCTGGACCTCGGACTGCGCGTCCACCGAATGCGTGCCCTGCGCGAGCGCCGGCCCTCCGGCAAACGACCAGTTCCCGGCGCCGTTGGCAGGGACCTGGCCGATCTCCGCGCCGTCCACGAAGACGTGGACGAGGGCACCCGCGGGCGCGGTGCCCGTATAGGTGGGTGTCGCAACGTTGAGCTGAGCGCCATCCGGCGGGGTCACGACCTGGGGTGCAGCCGGGACGCTGAAGCCACCGGAAGGCGTCTCGCGGGTGCCGACGTTCCCGGGCGCGGTGGGCGAGCTCGGGCCCGCGCCGTAGCGGGAGCCGCCGCTTTCGGTGCCGCCCACGCCCGAATTCACCGACGTGGTGCAGGTCTGGAGCGCGGCCTGGAAGAGGATCCGGCCACCACCACCACCACCGCCCGGGCCGTGCTCGACCGCTGCGACGTTGCCACCGTTGCCACCGTTGGCGGTCACGCTGCCGCACGTCGCCACACCCGCGATGCGGAGATAGATGCTGCCGCCCGCGCCCCCACCGCCGGCGCCGTCGTTTCCGCCGCCGGTGGTGGTCCCACCCGACGCACCGTTCGCGGAGATCGTCCCGAGCCCACGAGACTCGACGTCATGGCGGTTTGCGGCTTGTGGGTGTAAAAAAAAAAGGGGGGGGGGGGGGGGGGGGGGG